>CAJFTX010000063.1 GCA_904420075.1 uncultured Clostridia bacterium
TGGAACTTGTTATGAGATTGGCGGGTGTATTGTGAACGGTTTTGATGTGATACTTCTGGGAATTCTGCTCTGCTGTGCTGTGGGGGCGGTGGCATTTTATCTGCGGCGGCGCGGGCACGGGAGCTGTGCGGGCTGCGGGGGAAACTGCGGGAGCTGTGCGCTCGGCGGAGAGGCCCGGCGCGGGGTGGTGATCGCCGGTTATCTGCGCGGTACGATTGCGCAGGCGGTAGAGCTGGAGGACGGAGATTTGATTGTATGCGCCGATCGGGGGTATGACTACGCGGTGGAGGAGAAGATTCTGCCCGACTGCGTGGTGGGGGACTTTGACTCGGCGACGCGGCGTCCGCCCGAGGGCCTGGAGGTTGTGACACTGCCGTCGGAAAAGGATGAGACTGACACCTATGTGGCGGTCTCGAAAGCGGTGGAATCCGGGTGCGGCGAGGTGGTGATCGTGGGGGGGCTCGGCGGACGGCTCGACCACACGGTGGCGAATTTGCAGACGCTGGCGCGATTTGCCGACCGCGGAATAAAGGTCCGACTCCAGGATTGTGACACGACCGCCTTCCTGCTCGGACGGGGGGAGCGGGTGCGCATCCCTGAGGGGAGCGGCGTGCTCTCGGTGTTCAGCTACAGCGATCGGGCGGTCGTGTCGGAGCGGGGAGTGAAGTACCCGTTGCACCGCAAGAGGCTGACCTCCGCCTATCCGCTGGGGGTGAGCAACGAGATCGAAGGGGAGGCGGAGATCGTCTGTCACAGCGGACGGTTGCTCCTGCTGCTCGAGCGCAGCGGAATGTGAGAGCGGGGGAAAAAAGCGTTCAAGCGGCGGGGACATGCTCTGTACCGGGTGCGCTGTGAGGCGGACGAGATGCTGTTTGACTGGAGGGGGTCGGAGGAGAGGAGAAAACGGCCGATGCCGAAAAGACGCTTGAAAATAGGTTGACGGCGGCCGGAGCAAGTGAGCCGCGTCTGCTCTCGACCCGAGTTTCTGCCGGTGCGGTGGGCAAGACGGAGATTTGCGGGCGCGGAGGCCTGTTCGCCGCGGCCCTTACCGTGTTGGGGACTGGCCGCCGGGGCAGGGGCTGCGACTCTTTTTTATGGGCATGAGAGAGGATAAAAGAAGCGCTGTGGATTTTTCTCCACAGCGCTTCTTTTTTCAGCGCAGCTCGAGATTTCCACTGCGCAGCGTTTTTTCCGGGAGGGCGCCGGGTCGATAGCCGGACAGGACACAGTTTGAGAGGAGGCCCGGAGTGTTCTTCTGATAACAGGAGGCGTAGGCGTGGCTTTTGCCTCCCAGCAGGAGAGAGGAGACAATCCGAATTCGCGAGAGCTTCGAGCCCTCCACAGCGGAGAGAAGCACGCCGGACTCCCCGCGGTCGAACGTGATCGAATCGAAGTCAATCGAGACGGGGGCGGCGGTGTTGGAGACCGCGATAGCGGGGACAGCGGAGCTGCCGGTGAACTTGGTGCCGCGGTCGCAGCGGACGGCCTGTGCGGCCTCGCCGGTCAGCGTGAAGCCGACATTTTCCACCTCGCAGCCGGTGAGCCGGAGCAGCGAGCACTCGGTCTCAATTGGTTTTGCGCTCTCGGAGGCGCCGGTCAGCTTACAGTACTCGAAGTTCAGCTCTCCCACGCTGTGGAAAGCGTTGCCGTCGATCTTCGAGAGACGGCAGCCGCGGAAGGTGACCGGGGATTTGATCTTCTCGGCGTCGTCTCCAAGCTGTTCGCCGCTGGTGACATGGGCGCCGATCCGGCCGAACGGTTCCCCTGCGATCATATTGAAGGTGCAGTCCTCAAGGAGGGTCGGACGGCTGGCACGCTTGCCGTACTGGCTGAGCATCAGCATCGTTTCCGCATGGCAGTTGCGGATAACCAGCCCGTCCACATTGGCCTTGATCATACCGGCATAGACCATGCCGTCCTCCCGGAAGGTCTGACAGTCCTCGATGGTGACGTTGGTGACATAGTTCTGCACGAGAACCGCGCAGCCGCTGTGCCGCTTAATGGTCACATTTTTTGCGGCGCGGCCCCAGTTTGTCATGGTGTTTGTAAGGCCGATCAGCCCGGAGTTGCCGACAAAGAGCAGATCGTGCTCGTATTGTCCGTGGGTACCGAAGGGGCCCATGTTGTCCCCGATGGCGTGACAGTTTTCCACCTCGGAGTAGGCGCAGCCGGTGAAATCAGTCAGATGGCGCATCTTGTGCGCGTAACAGTCGCGGGTGACGCCGTACATGCAGCCGATCTGCTGGGTGAGATACCCGGTGCCGCCGACCTGGATCTCGACCGGGTTTTGCAGACTACAGCGCTCATTGACATAGTAGCTGTTATACCGGCGGAAGATCATCGGCCAGAAGGTCTGGGTCGCATGACAGTTGTAAACATCGCAGCGGACCGCGCCCTCAAAGGCAAACGGGGCGGAGCCGGAGCCGCCGTCGGTCGTCGTCGGACGGCCATTTCCCTGGAAGAACATGTTGCGCACGGTGATATCGGTGATCGGCTCATATTTCTGATAGTTAATCCGGCGTCCGGCGGCGAGCGGCCAGCCGAGCTTGTAGTCGAAGCGGACATGGGTCGGGTCCACCACCTCGATCACCTGGGCGAGCTTTTGCAGCTCGCGGTCGGAACTTCCGCCGGGATTGACGTCGCAGGTGAGCTGATACCACTCGCCGATGACAAAGCCCGTCGAGTCGTTGACTTCGTAGACGTCGAAGTACTCGGGCATGTCGTTCTTGAGCGTATAGTTATATCCGGTGCCGACCGCGTGCCCGGTAAAGGAGAAGACGGCGCTCGTGGGCGAGTCCTTCGGCGGGGTCTCGATGCCGTAGGAGACCACCTTATGACCCAGAAAGTCGAGCTCGATTTGGGAGCGGGTGAGCTCGTTGCGGCGGGTGAAGAGCAGGTCGCTGTGCGCCTCGATCTTCCGCACGGAGAGATCGTTATACATCGCGAGAAATGCGTCGTCCGCGGCCTTTGTCTCGTCGAAGAGGCCGAACATCCCAAAGTGCACGACGCCGTCGTGCACCACTTCAAACCGCCCCGCCTGGGACGCGGAGGGGAAGGGGGAGTGCACGGTGCCGCCGTTGTCCGCTCGGGTGGACTGCTTCCGCCAGGCGACGAGCTTCTCGCCGCCGTCCCCCTCGCTGTAATATCCGCCGACCAGAATTTTTTCTCCGTCCTGCAGCGCGCCGGTGTCGAGCGCGAGCAGCGAGGCGACGTTGGGCACGCTGCGCAGCTGCGCGGCCTCCCGCGTGTCGGCGGCCGAGACGAGCCCGGCCGGAAGAAGGGTGGACAGCGCGAGCGCGGCGCCGCCGACACCGGCCGCCTTTAAAAAGTCGCGCCGGGTGTTTTCTTTCTGATTCATAGACATACCCCACAAAATTTGTAATAATAGAGAAGGGGGATGAAAAACAAATCCCCCAAAGATACTATTATAAAGATACAATAATTTGTCCGATTTTACAAGTGGGATGTTTTGAGGAGCGGATAGGATGGAGATCGTTACATTTAATGTGAATGGATTGCGGGCGGCGTTGAAGAAAGGGTTCAGTGAATTTTTAGAAGAGCGGAGTCCGGATGTGCTCTGCCTGCAGGAGACCAAGTGCTCCGAGGAGCTCATGCGGGAGTTTTCATTTCCGGGGTATCGCCTTTATAGTTTCTCGGCGGAGCGCGCGGGTTACTCCGGAGTGGCGGTGCTGACGAGAGAACCGCCGCTCTCAGTCGAGCGGGGACTCGGCCTCCCTGAGTTCGACGCGGAGGGACGGACGCTCACGCTGGAGTTTCCGGAGCTCTATGTGATCACAACCTATTCACCGAACGCCCAGAATGGGCTTGCGCGGATCGACTACCGTGTGAGGTACGACGAGGCGCTCTGTGCCTTTGCTGAGGAGCACGGGAGGAGAAAGCCGGTGGTGATCTGCGGGGATTTCAACGTCGCGCGGCGGCCGATCGACCTGAAAAACCCGAAGAACAACGAGAACAGCGCGGGCTATTCCCCGCAGGAGCGGGAGAGCTTCGAGCGGTTCTTCCGGGCGGGCTTTCTCGACAGCTTCAGAGAGCTGTATCCGGACCGGGAAGGGGCCTACACCTGGTGGAGTTATCTGCGAAAGGCGCGGCTCACAAACGCCGGATGGCGGATTGACTATCTGCTGCTGTCGGCGGCGCTTCGGACACAGCTCGAGGACGCGTTTATTCTGAGCGATGTGATGGGGAGCGACCACTGTCCGGCCGGTGTGCGCATCAGGGAGAAAGATAATTGAAAAATCGCTGGTAAAATAGCGATGGAGATGATACAATAAATACTATTACTGGATAAGGAGCTGGTTTTTATGTCAAAAGGACTTAGTTTTGCGTTTGGCGCAGCGTTTGGCGTTGCGATGAGCGCGGCGGCGCTCTATCTCTTTTACCGGGATAAGGAACAGCGCGTCGTGTACAGCTCGACCCGCGACTTCAGCGAGGAGGACATGGACGACATGTCCGGATTCCACTATGACGCGGAGGAGAACGCGGAGTAGATGGGAGACCTGAAACAAAGAAGAGAAGGATCGTTTTTGCATGAGAAGAGATATTTTTAAATTACCAAATATTCTCTGCTACATCCGGATCTTGATCATTCCGTTTTTTGTGTACCGCTATCTTACGGCGCACGCTCCGGAAGACTATCTGATCGCTGCGCTCATCCTGCTGCTGTCAGGAATCACCGATGTGGCGGATGGGTTTATCGCGCGGCATTTCAATATGGTGACCGAGTTCGGCAAGGTGATTGACCCGCTTGCCGATAAGCTGACTCAAGCGGCGGTCGCCTTCTGCCTTGCGATGCGTTACCGGCTGATGATTCTTCTGCTTGTGGTGTTTGTGATCAAAGAGATCTCGATGTTCGCCTTCCAGGTGTTTTTGTTGACAAAGGAGGGGCGAAAACTTGATGGCGCCCTGTGGTTCGGCAAGATCGCAACGGCGGTGTTCTATGTTGTGATGCTGATTTTAATCGTGTTGCCGCGGCAGGTGGAGAGTACGTTCTGGCCGAATCTGCTGATTTTGGTCTCGACGGGATTTTTGCTCTTTGCATTTATAGCGTATATGTTGGCGCTTGCAAAGCTGAGAAAAGAAAAAAAGCCGGACTGATGTCCGGCTTTTTTGATGGGAAAATATGGTATTAACGGCTGTAGTGTGTATAACGCAGCGGCTTGCCGCTCGAGAGACAGGAGAGCACCAGCTCGCGTGCGGGCGGGTTGGTTCCGTCCCAGAAGAGGGAGACAAGGTCGCAGTAGCTCAGCAGTTCACGCAGGCAGGCCGCCTCCGCCTCCGCCGGGGGACAGGAGGCGCACGGTAAAAATTTGGTCAGATAGAGACCGAGTTTTTTTGCCACCCGGCCGGAGACCGCACAGAGCGGCGCGCAGGTGACAAGCTCGGTTGTGTTTTCGGGCAGAGAGCGCAGAATGAGTTCCTCCATCCCGGGACCGGGCTTACGGGAGCCCAGAATTGCAACGCGCACGGCAGCTCGCCTCCTTTTCTCTCTTAACTATACCGAAAAAGAGAAAATTTGTCTATGATAGAACGCGGTAAAATCCGGGAATACTAAACCCCGAAAAAGGGGGATTGGTATGAAAAAGAAGCTGGCGGTACTGACGGCGGCGTTTGCCGTGGCGTTGGGAGCGGGTTTTGGCGTGTTTCAGATGGTGTCGGGGATTCCGGACCGGTTTGCTGTGTTCGAGGACACCCAAATCGTTTCCAGCTATCCGGTCTCAGTGCAGACAACTGTCCGGGAGACGGCGGACGCAAAGCTGTTTGGTCTGGTGCCGGTCAAAGAGGTCCAGGTGGACAAGGTGGAGCGAAAAAAGCTGCTGCCGGGAGGAATGCCGTTTGGCATTAAGCTTTACACCGAGGGGGTGATGGTGGTCGGGATGAGCGAGATCGAGACCGCCGAAGGGAACTGCCGTCCGGCGGCGGACGCGGGGATCGAAATTTCGGACATCATCACCGAGATTGACGGTATTCCGGTGCGGACCAACGAGGAGGTCTCGGCGCTCATCGGCAGAGCCGGAGGAAAGAGTCTGATCTTTCAACTGGTGCGCCAGGGGGAACAGAAGACGGTCACCTTTCAGCCGGCGCTCTGTAAGACGGACAACCAGTATAA
>CAJFTX010000064.1 GCA_904420075.1 uncultured Clostridia bacterium
CACACTCTGTCAAAAGTCTTTCTTAACATCCTTATCCACGCGGGCCGATCCCGTCTTCGCTCTTTCTTTCTTTTACCTGCCCCGCTTCGGCCCCACAAGCTCGTACGCGAGCCGGAGCAGCTCCGCCGTCTCCTCGGACGGAATCCCCGCGCCCAGAGGCGCCGTGATCCAGTTCGACCGATTCATGTGGTAGGCCGGGAGATACCGGCCGCCCCGCAGCAGTGACCCGACCATCCTCGCGTCGCACTTGAAAACGAGAATGTCCGCCCGCCCCTCGCCCGGGAGCCCCAGCTTCTCCCGCGAGACGTCCATCAGCGCCGCGTACCATTTGCCGCTGTCCGCCCGCCGCAGCACCGCGTAGTCGGGGTAGCGCGCCCACAGATACTCGGGCTCGCTCCCAAATTCCTTCCGCGCAAAGTCGAGCACCTCGGTCCGGTCCCTCACCGCTGTTCCCTCCTCGCCGCGCGGTAGGCGGCGAGAATGGTCTCCCGCGCCTTCACCGCCTCCTCCTTGGGCAGCTGGGGCACCCCTTCGAGCGGATAGGGGATGCCGAGCTTCTTGTACTTCGGCTCCCCCATCGTGTGGTAGGGCAGCACATCGAGCGCCTGCACATTCGAGAGCTCCGCCAAAAACCGGCCGAGCGCCGCGAGCTCCTCCTCGCCGTCCGTCAGCCCCGGCACCACCACCCGGCGAATCCAGACCGGCTTTTTCCGCTCAGAGAGGAAGCGGGCGTAGGCGAGAATCTGCTCATTTTTGCAGCCGGTGAGCTCCCGGTGCCTCCTCCCGTCGAGCAGCTTGATGTCAAGCAGTACAAGGTCGCACACCTCGTGCAGCCGCTCAAACTGGGCGACCCGCTCCGGATTCCCCGGATCAAAGGTGACCCCCGAAGTGTCGAGACAGGTGTGAATCCCCTCCGCCTTCGCCTTCTGAAACAGCTCGGTCACAAATTCGATCTGGAGGAGCGGCTCGCCGCCGGTCACCGTGATCCCGCCGCTCTTATAAAAGCTCCTGTTCCGCCGGTAGGCCGCGAGCAGCTCGTCGACCGAGCGCAGCTCGCCCGCCCCCGTCTCCCAGGTGTCCGGATTGTGGCAGAAGAGACAGCGCATCGGACACCCCTGCAAAAAGATCACAAACCGCACGCCCGGCCCGTCCACCGTGCCAAAGCTCTCGGTCGAGTGTACCCGTCCCATCATCTCTCCATCTCTCCTCTCACAGTCCGGCCCTCCCAGGGCCTCTCTCCCGCCGCGCGCAGATACCGGGGCGACCCCCGTCTCGGCCGAGCACACGTCGCCGTCTCTCCGGAAGCTCCCGCTCGCCCTGCCCCCCGCACCTCTGTCCACGCGGTCTTTCGTGCGGCACAGCCGGTCTACAGCTGTATTCCAAACCGGGTTTCAAAGCCCGCCGGATCGCGCGCCTCGCGCCGTGCGCACCGGCCGCGTCTCCCCTTCTCAGCCGCGGGGCGCGTCCGCCTGCGCGCCTTCCGCCGCTCCAGCTCCCGCACCTCCGGCTCTCCCCGCGGGCTCCAGCCCAGTTTCTCTCCCGTCTCGCGCAAAGGGCGGCGCGCCGGAACTCCCGGCGCGCCGCCCCCTGTCGTCTCTCTTACAGACCCTCGTGGAAGGTCCGGGAGATGACCTCGTCCTGCTGGGCGCGGGTCAGCTTATTGAAGTTGACCGCATAGCCGGACACACGGATGGTGAGCTGCGGGTACTTCTCCGGATGCGCCTGCGCGTCGAGCAGGGTCTCCTTGGTGAATACGTTGACATTCAGGTGATGGCCGCCCGCCTCGACGTAGCCGTCGAGCATGCTGACCAGGTTATCAATCTGCTGTGTGTTTGCCGCCATGGGTAAAACCTCTCTTTCTCTCAAAACAAAATGGTATCGTGTCGCGGGCTGCCGCCCGCGGAAACTCGCTTTAGAACTCGGAGTCGGACTCAAACTCGTCCCGGTCGAGTCCCTCGTGCAGGGTGGGCGTCTGGCAGGCCATGTTGCCGGGGGCACAGACGCTGGTGTTGGTCGTCTGAATGCGCATCTCGTCCCCGTCGCCCTCGGCTCGGACATTCATATGCCCGCCGCCGCCGGCCATAAACCGGTCGATTGCCTCCACGAGCGCGTCCACCCGCTCATCCTTTGCCATCGCTCATCCCTCCTTTTTATTCCTCGTGCGCCGCCGGCTCCTCGCTGTAGCCCGGGAGCTCCACGTCGAGCTCGCCGACGAACACCTTGTCCTCTTTTCCGAGCGCCGCCGGAATGATCGAGAAGGTGTTGGAGATGCCGTCCTGCGCCGAGTCAAACGGCAGCTTCGCCACCGACGACAGGCTCGCGACCGCGCCGTGGCTGTCGCGGTGGTGCATCGGGTTCGCGCCCGGTGCAAACGGCTCGCCGCCCTTCCGGCCGTCCGGCGTGGAGCCGGTGTTCTTGCCGTAGACCACGTTCGACGTGATGGTCAGAATCGAGGTGGTCGGAATGCCGCCGCGGTAGGTGTGGTTGCTCTTGACATAGCTCATGAAGAGGTTGACAATCTCGGTCGCGATGTCGTCCACCCGGTCGTCGTCGTTGCCGTACTTCGGGAAGTCGCCCTCCACCTCGTAGTCGCAGGCGACGCCGTCCGCGTCGCGGATGACCTTGACCTTGGCATATTTAATCGCCGAGAGCGAGTCCGCCACGACCGAGAGGCCCGCGATGCCGGTCGCAAACCACCGGGTGACCTTCTTGTCGTGCAGCGCCATCTGGATCTTCTCGTAGCAGTACTTGTCGTGCATGTAGTGGATGATGTTCAGCGCGTTGACATACACCTGAGCCAGCCACTTCATCATGTCCTTGTACTTGTCCATCACCTCGTCGTAGTCGAGGTACTCGGACGTGATCGGGCGGTACTTCGGACCGACCTGCTTCTTCGAGATCTCGTCCACGCCGCCGTTGATGGCGTAGAGCAGGCACTTGGCGAGGTTCGCGCGCGCGCCGAAGAACTGCATCTCCTTGCCCACCCGCATCGACGAGACGCAGCAGGCGATCGCGTAGTCGTCCCCGTGGGTGACCCGCATCAGATCGTCGTTCTCGTACTGGATCGAGGAGGACTCGATCGAGGTCTTCGCGCAGAACCGCTTGAAGTTCTCCGGCAGTCTGGTGCTCCAGAGCACGGTGAGGTTCGGCTCCGGCGCGGTGCCGAGGTTCGAAAGGGTGTGTAAGTAGCGGTAGGACATCTTGGTGACCATGTGCCGCCCGTCGATGCCGACGCCGCCGATCGACTCGGTGACCCACTGCGGGTCGCCCGAGAAGAGCTCGTTGTACTCCGGCGTTCTCGCGAACTTGACCATCCGCAGCTTCATGATGAAGTGGTCGACAAACTCCTGGATCTCACGCTCGGTGTACTTGCCGTTTTTGAGGTCGCGGTGGGCGTAGATATCGATAAAGGTCGAGGTCCGTCCGAGGCTCATCGCCGCGCCGTTCTGCTCCTTGACCGCCGCCAGATAGCCGAAGTACAGCCACTGGATCGCCTCGCGGGTGTCCTCCGCCGGGCGGGAGATGTCAAACCCGTAGATCTCGCCGAGCTTCTTGAGGTCCTCGAGCGCCCGGATCTGCTCGGAGAGCTCCTCGCGCTCCCGGATGACGTCCGAGTACATGATGACTCTCGTCGAGTCCTTCTGCGCCTTCTTGTCCTCGATCAGACGGTCGACGCCGTAGAGCGCCACCCGGCGGTAGTCGCCGATGATCCGGCCGCGGCCGTAGGCGTCCGGAAGCCCGGTGATGACATGGCTGGAGCGGCAGGCGCGCATCTCGGGGGTGTACGCATCAAAAACGCCCGCGTTGTGCGTCTTTCTGTGCAGGGTGAAGAACTCCTCGAGCTCCGGGTCCACCTTGTAGCCGTTGTCCTCGCAGGCCTTCTTCGCCATGCGGATACCGCCGTAGGGCTGGAGCGAGCGCTTGAGCGGCTTGTCGGTCTGGAAGCCGACGATCTTTTCCTTGGACTTGTCGAGGTAGCCCGGCCCGTGCGACACAATGGTGGAGATCACCTTGGTGTCCATATCCAAAACGCCGCCCGCCTCGCGCTCCTGACGGAAGAGATCCATCACCTGGTCCCAGAGAGCCTTTGTGTCCTCGGTCGGCCCCTCAAGGAAGCTGTCGTCCCCGTCGTACGGCGTGTAGTTCTTCTGAATAAAATCTCTGACATTTACGGTCTTCTCCCAGACACCCGGGAAAAAGCCCTCCCACTCTTTTCTCATCTTCTCCTCCAAATCTCTCTGAAACACACCAAGCTCTCCGGCGCCGGGCAAATGTTAGCCAACGCTAACTTTCTCCCCGCCACAGAGGGGCAATTTCCACCAACCGGCGCGCGCGCCGCGCAGTGGAAGTTGTGCAGTTTCTACAAACCGAAACCACTACCGCTGGTATTTCAGTGTATTCGTAGTGTCCATATTTAGTATATTCTATTTCGCCCAAAAAGTAAAAGGAAAACCTTCCGTCAATCTTAACAATTTTTCTCATTTAGAGCGCGGCTCTTTGTGGAGTCGTAAAACGCCCCGGACTCCACAGGGAGTCCGGGGCGTTCCCATTCTCAAAATCAGAGCTGCGCGAGCACCGCTTCCTCCATCTGAACGGTGGTCGCGTCGCCGCCGAGGTCGGCGGTGCGAAGCCCGCTCTCGAGCACCGCGGAGACCGCGCGCTCGATCAGCGCCGCGCCCTCCTCGCAGCCGAGGCTGTGCCGCAGCAGCAGCGCGCCCGAGAGGATGGTCCCGAGCGGGTTTGCGATCCCCTTACCCGCGATATCGGGGGCGGAGCCGTGGATCGGCTCGTAGAGCCCCATCCGCCCAGCGCCGAGCGAGGCGGACGGCAGCATCCCGATCGAGCCTGTGATCTCAGCCGCCTCGTCCGAGAGGATGTCGCCGAACATGTTCTCGGTCAGCACCACGTCGAACTGGGACGGGTCGCGCACGATCTGCATCGCCGCGTTGTCCACCAGCATGTTCGAGACCTCGACCTCCGGGTAGTCCGCGGCGACCCGCGCCACCACCTCCCGCCAGAGGCGGGAGCAGTCGAGGACATTCGCCTTGTCGATCGAGGTGAGCTTCTTTCTCTCTCTCCCCTTCGCGATCTCGAAGGCGACCCGTGCGACCCGCTCCACCTCGGCCTCGCTGTAGGCCATCGTGTCGAAGGCGTCGCCCCCATCTCTACCCCGCTCGCCGTAGTAGAGTCCGCCGCAGAGCTCCCGCACGATCACAAAGTCGATGCCCTTCTCGACGATGTCGGCCCGCAGCGGCGAATCCGCCCGCAGCGCTCTCTCGATCTTCGCCGGGCGCAGGTTTGCAAACAGCTCGAGCGCGCTGCGGATACCGAGCAGCCCCTTCTCCGGCCGCTGCGCGGCGGGGAGGCTGTCCCACTTCTTGCCGCCGACCGCGCCCAGCAGCACCGCGTCGCTCTCCTTACAGCGGTCGATCGTCTCCTGCGGCAGCGGGGTGCCCGTCTTGTCGTAGGCGATACCGCCGATCAGCGCCTCGCGGAAGCTGATCGAGATGCCGCACTTCTCCGCCGTCCTCTCCAGCACCCGGACGGCGCAGGAGAGTACCTCCGGGCCGATTCCGTCGCCCGGCAGCAGTGTTACCTTGAAGCTCACTTATTTTCCACTCCTTTTGGCGATGGAGGCCAGCAGCCCGCCCGCCTTGATAATTTCCATAATCTCCGCCGGGAACGGCGCGCTCTTGTAAACCTTGCCGGTGGTGAGATCGCGGATCTCGCCCGCCTCAAGATTGACCTCGAGCTCGTCCCCCGCCGAGATCTCGTCGGTGTCCGGGCACTCCAGAATCGGCAGCCCGATGTTGATCGAATTGCGGTAGAAGATCCGCGCGAAGCTCTTCGCGACCACCGCCTGGATGCCGCTGGCCTTGATCGAGATCGGCGCGTGCTCGCGGGAGGAGCCGCAGCCGAAATTCTCCCCGGCGACGATGAAATCCCCCGGCTTCACCCGGCGCACAAACTCCCTGTCACAGTCCTCCATGCAGTGCTGCGCCAGATCCTCCGGCGCCGGGCTGTTGAGGTACCGCGCCGGGATGATGACGTCGGTGTCGATGTTATCGCCGTATTTATGCACAATTCCCACAGTTATCTCTCCTCTCCGAAAACTTCCTCAGGCGTCGCGAGCCGGCCCATCACCGCCGCACAGGCCGCAATCAGCGGACTCGCGAGAATCACCTTCGAGTCGGTGTGGCCCATCCGGCCGACAAAGTTGCGGTTGGTGGTCGCAACGCAGGTCTCCCCCTCCGCGAGGATGCCCATATAGCCGCCGAGGCAGGGCCCGCAGGTCGGGGTGCTGACGATGCCGCCCGCCTCGATGAAGGTCTCGAGCAGGCCCTCGCGCATCGCCTTCAGGTAGATCTCCTGGGTCGCCGGGATGACGATCAGCCGCACGCCCTTTTTCACCTTCCGCCCCTTCAGCACCGAGGCCGCCGCCCGCAGGTCCTCGATCCGGCCGTTGGTGCAGGAGCCGACCACCACCTGCTGAATCTCGCCCTTCGGCGCCTCGTCGATCACGCAGGCGTTGCCCGGCAGCGACGGCAGCGCCACCGTCGGCCGCAGCGCGTCAAGATCGATTCTGACCACCCGCTCATAGACGGCGTCCTCGTCCGCCGTCAGCCGCGGGGGCGCAGCGACTCCGCGCTCCGCGAGATACGCCTCGGTCCTCTCGTCCACCGGGAAGATGCCGTTCTTCGCTCCGGCCTCGATCGCCATGTTGCAGATGGTGAACCGGTCGGCCATCGTAAGAGAGGACGTCCCCTCGCCCACAAATTCGAGCGAGCGGTAGAGCGCGCCCGCAACCCCGATCTCGCCGATCAAGTGCAGAATCACATCCTTGCCCGAGACGTACTTCGAAAGGCTCCCCACGAGCTCCACCTTGATCGCCGCGGGCACCTTGAACCACAGCCGTCCCGCCGACATCGCGGCGGCGAAGTCGGTGCTGCCGACTCCGGTCGAGAAGGCGCCGAGCGCCCCGTAGGTGCAGGTGTGCGAGTCCGCGCCGACCACGAGGTCATAGGGCTTCACAAAGCCCTTGTCCGGCACCAGCGCGTGCTCGATGCCCATCTCGCCGACGTCGAAGAATTTGGAAACGCCGTGCTCCCTTGCAAAATCCCGCACGCACTTCACATTCTGCGCCGACTTGATGTCCTTGTTCGGCACAAAGTGATCCATCACCAGCACGATCCTGTCCGCGAACACCTTGTCGATCCCGGCCTTTTTGAGCTCGCCGATCGCGACCGGAGCCGTGATGTCGTTTGCGAGACACAGGTCCACCTCCGCCTCGATCAGCTGTCCGGGGCGAACTTCCGCCAGTCCCGCATGTCTGGCCAAAATCTTTTCGGTCAGTGTCATCTTGTCCTCTCCTTCCAGGGCCGGACGCTCCCGGCCCGCCACTTTCTCTTCAATTTCTTTATTGTATCACAGCTTTCCGCATCTTGCAAAACCCAAACGTCCAATCAGTCAAACTTTTCACTCCCGGAAAACCCGTCAACTCGCAACAGGGATCGGATGGAATTTTTCTCTCTCCCGCCGGGCAAAAAAGAGGCGGGGAACCCGGTTCCCCGCCCTTCCCATCTCCCCGAGAGGCTCGACAGGTTCTGTCATTCTCAGGTAGAGTCCGCCCTGCAAGCATACGTTCACAGACAGATGCCCCAATTGTCATCACAGCTCACAGCGCTCCGGGCATCGCAAAACGCAGAACCGCTGATCCATCCAGCTCTTTGCTTCCCGCAAACCCGATCAAACCGGCCGAGCCGGCGGCAAAAAGAGGCGGGACGCCCCCGGCCCGTCCTTCCGTCTCCCGAGCGCGGCGCCGTATCGCAACTCTTCAGCTGTGAAAAGGGGGCTTCTCCCCGCCGGCCGCGTCTCCGCCGCTCATGCCGCCCGCTCGGAAAACGCGCCGCAGGCGTCCCGGGAGACGGGGTCGTCATTTCACGCGCCGCCGCCCCACGTCGCAGCCCGGATCGGCGGGCGCGCGTATTTTTTCAACTCCTCATCGCTGTCCCGCTCCGTCCTGTCCCCGAAAGGCAATCCCCAGCTCGTGGAGGCCCCGCACAGGGCGGCGCGTCCCCGGTCGGATTTACGCCCACGCCCGCCCCGCACAAATCGCAGAAATCGCGGCGCTCCCGCACTGCCGCGCCTCGCGGCTCCTCTCCCCCGCCGCACGCTCCCAATTTTCCGGTGGGGAGCGGCTTCGCCGTCCCAGTCCCGGCGTCTCAGGTTTCTCCTCTTTCTCCGTCCCAGGCGCATCACTCCGGCGCCATTCCCGCAAATTCCCCTTGTCTCAAAGATGAATCTCCTGTAAACTAGAGATGAAAAGATTGCAAAAACTGCGCCGGTCCTGTTTTATCTCCGCGCGCAATATCGTATCATAGGTGTAGGGTAACACATATCTGAAACGGAGGAAGTATGACCGATTTACTACACCAGGCGAGAAGCAACCGTATCCCCTGTGTCCTTGTCTGTGTGACCGACCAGTTTTCCTGTGAGCGGCTGGTGAGCGCCGGCGCGGAGATCGCGCGCCGGCGCGGCCTCGCGCTGCAGGTGATGAGTGTGCAGGGCCTCTCGCTCGACGGGCGGAACGCCGAGGCGCTCGACCACCTCTTCAATGTCTCCCGGAGCTTCGGCGCGGAGATGACCGTATTTTACGACAAGGAGCCCTCCAGAAGCTTTATCAAATATGTCAAGCGGTTTCACACTTCGGACATTGTCGCGGGCGTCTCGGACGTCAGAAACAGTCCGTTCTATCTCACCATCAAGCGTTATAACGAGCGCAAGCCGAAACGGAAGATGCTGCTGCATATCGTCTCAAAGACCGGCGATGTCAAAAGTTACGACGCCGTGGAGGAGCTGCTCTGAGGGACGACGCCCGCAGGGAGCGCTCCTGTGCAAAGCAGAGGAAAGCTCCCCGGAGCGGCCGCTCCGGGGAGCTTCTTTCTCCATATAAAACGCGTCGCCCCCGCGCGTGTCAAAAAGGAGTCCGCCGTGCAGGTGGACTCCTTTTTTCGTTTTACGCCGTCTCATCCCCGGTCGGCGGCGCTCCGTCGCCCGCTGTTCCGTGCGCTCCGCCCCTCCTCCGGGCAAGTCTCCCCCCGCAGTCCCGGGGAGCCGTCTTCTGTACGAAGTTGCGGTCCGCGCTCCCGCCGGTATCCGCGTCAGGCTTTTCCAGCAAGGCCGTTCTGTGTCCCGCGAAAACCTCCATCGTTTCGCGCCCCGCCCGGCTGCAGCCAGATCACACCACAGCTTTCTGCACCCCGCCCGGCACCGTTCGTCCAGCCGCACAAAATCCGAACGGGCAGTCGCTTTTCGACTGCGGAGCGCCATGTGCGTCTCTCACTGTTTACCGACGTCTCAAAAGTCCGGGAGAGAGATGCGCAAGTTTCGTCTCTCCCCCTCAAAGAGAAGCCCGCCGCCCCGGTCCGGGGCGGCGGGCTTCTCCTATCCGAGAGCGACCGCCCTCTCCGTGATCTCCCAGGAGACGGCGTCCACCCCCGCGGGGTAGGTCTCGCGCACCTCCCCGTCGTACCGGACGAGCACCTCGTCCCCGACCCCAGCCTCCAGCGGCGGCAGATGGTCGGTACGGAAGGCCACCCGGTCGGCGCTCTTTCGAATTGTCTCCCCGTCGAGCGGCTCCACCACCACTCCGTCGTCCAGCAGCTCGAGCACCACCGCGCGGAAGCTGCCGCCCTGCTGCTGCGCAGCTTCGGCCGCGCACCCGGAAAACAGCGCCGCCATCAGAACCAGCAGCGGCAGAAGCCCATATCTCCTCTTGTCTCTCACAGCACACCTCCAGAGCCGGTCTCCGTCCGGCGCCGCCGGACAGGCTCACTTTATTTTACGGCGGGGCGGGGAAAATAATACCTCTTTCTGTCTATTTAGACGAGTCTCCCCCGTAAAAGGTTACACCCCCGGTCAAAAAAATCTTCCGATTCCCTTGACATCCCCTGTCTACTCTGATAGACTACAGGTGAAGTCTATCGCGATAGACAAAGAAAGGAGGACTTCCCATGGAAAATCTCAAGCTCTACGACGGCGAGTTTAAATTCGTCAGCCTGGTCTGGGAATACGAACCGATCGGCTCGGGCGAGCTCGCCAAGCTCTGTCTCGAGCGGCTCGGCTGGAAGCGCACCACTGTCTACACCGTCCTGAAGAAGCTCTCGAACCGCGGCATCCTTCAGAATCAAAACGCGGTCGTCACCTCGCTGGTCGGCCGGGAGGAGGTCCAGCGGTATGAGAGTCAGAGCGTGATCGACCGCACGTTTGACAGCTCGCTGCCCCAGTTTGTGGCCGCTTTTTTGCAGGACCGCCGTCTCTCCGAGGAGGAGGCCCGGCAGCTCAAATCGCTGATCGACCAACATAAGGAGTGATTGTATGGAGCGGATCTTTCTCACCGTGCTGCGTATGAGTCTCACCGGAGGAGTCGTAACGCTCGCCGTCCTGCTGGCCGGGTGGCTGCTGCGGCGGTTTCGCGCCCCGGCTGTCCTCTGCTATCTGCTCTGGGGCGTGGTGCTCTTCCGGCTGCTCTGCCCGGTCGCCATCCCGGTGCAGCTGCCGGGCCTGTCCGCCGGGACAGTTTCAAGCGCTGTCTCCGCCCCCGGTCTTCCGGTTACAGCGTCCCCCGAGCCGGAGGGCGCGCCCGCAGTCGAGGGGAGCGCGGCTGCATCTCCCGCCGCACCCGCGCCCGCGGAGGAGAGCCTCTCCCCGCGCGCCGTGCTCTCCCTCGTCTGGCTCTGCGGCGCGCTGCTGGTGGCGGGCTACGGCCTGCTCTCCTATCTGCGCCTGCGCCGCAAACTCGCAACCGCCGTGCGGCTCACCGGCAACCTCTATGAGAGCGACCGGATCTCGACCCCCTTCGTCTGCGGTCTCTTCCGGCCGAAGATCTATCTCCCGCTGGATCTTCCCGAGCGGGAGGCGCGCTATGTTCTTGCCCATGAGCGCACCCATATCCGGCGGCGGGACTATCTTGTAAAGCCGCTCTTCTTCGCGGCGCTCGCGCTCCACTGGTTCAACCCGCTCGTCTATCTCGCCTTTCTGCAGATGTCGCGCGATATGGAGCTCTCCTGCGACGAGGCGGTGCTGCGCAAAAGCCCCGAATGGAAGCTGCCCTACAGCTATTCTCTGCTCCGGTTTGCCGCCGCGGGCAGCCGCCTCTCTTTTGGCCCGATCGCCTTCGGGGAGAGCGGGGCAAAGCGGCGTATCCGGCATGCGCTCTCCTACCGCCGGCCGAGGAAAGCCGCGGCCGTCTGCTTCTCGGTGCTCACCGCGCTGCTGTTTGCCGCCTGCGCGGCCGAGCCGCAGTCCGCGCCGCGTGAGCCCGGCGGCGACCACTACGTCTTCTCCTCGGTGCTGCTCGGCAGCGTGGAAAACGGCGAGTTTTACAGTCTGCGGGAGGGCCCCGGCCTGCGCACCAGGTCCTTCACCCTCGGCGAGGTGCTCGCCCCCGACTCCTACCGGCTGCTCACCGCCGCCGGGGAGCAGGGCGTCTCCCGCGAGGTCACCTTCCCCACCCTCTCCGGCCCCGGCGGTCTCTCCCTGGAACAGGATGTCTCCGGCCTGTTTGCCGGAGGGGAGCACGGCGAGGTCACCCTCCCGCTGCCCGGGACGCTCTCCCCGGAGGCCGCCGCGCTCCCGCTCCCGCAGCACGGCTGCGGCTTTACCTTCGCTCCCGGCGGCGAAGAGAATCTGCCCGCCGCCAACCGGACCGAGACGCTCGCCGTCTCCGGCGAGGGGGAGCTCCTGCCCGCGGCCGTCGCCGCCGCCTCGCCCACGCCCGAGATGGAATCCGCGCTGCGCAAAGAGCTCCTCGCGCACGGACTCTCCAAAATGGAGCCCTGTTTTCACACCGTCCTTCGCGCCGACTTTGACGGCGACGGACAGGAGGAGCTGTTCGCCCTCGCGGGGAACGAGCGCAATGAGAGCGGTTTCCTGCGCATCCCGGGCTATGACGGCGGCGCGGGCTTCGGCGTCTACAGCGCCGCGCTCTATCTCGACGCCGGGAAGGTCGCCGTCTTCTCCGGCACCTACCTCCCCCTTGAGGACTCCGCCGCTCTCCTGGACGGCTGGTATCCCGGCGCCACCTACACCGCTCTCACCCTCGTGGCAACAGCCGATCTGAACGGCGACGGGACGCTCGAACCCGTCCTGCGGCAGACCGGCTGGGAGTGGAGCGCCTATACCGCCTACTCGCTGCAAAACGGGGCGTTCGTCCCCGTGCTCTACGCCACCTCCGGCCTCTGATCGCTCGCCGGACCGGGCTCCCTCCCCGCTCTCGGAGAGAGCTGCCCGCATATCCGTCCCGCGGAGAGAGGTGGCAGCGCCCCTCTCCGCGGGGCTCCGCATGCGCGGCGTTCTCCCTGTTTCCCTCCGCCTCCAAGTTCGGCTCCTCTCCGCAAAAAAGACGCCCGGGCACGCCCGGGCGTCTTTCGCTTTGAATCGCATCTTGTCTCTACAGTCGCAGCCCCGCCTTTTCCAACAGAGCAAGACCGCACAAATTATTTTTCTCTCCTCCCGTCCGCAGGCGCGGCCGAAAGCTCCTGTTGCGGCGGGCGTTCACCGCAGCCGCAAATTTAAATTCCAGCTCAAAAAGTCCGCGTCTACAGACAAAAGCAGCACCGGACTTTTCTCCAGCGCGGCGGCGGGCGTAGCACTCCCGCAACCAGTTCGCTCAATCGCGCCGCTCCCAAAAACGAGCTCGGAAGTTTCAAAAAAGGTACGTCCCATCTCTGCGTCCGCAGACACAGTCAAACCGTCATTTTCGATTTTTCTCCCAGAGGAGCCAGAGCCCCTTGAGAAGCAGATTCTCATCGCAGTGCACCTCCCGGCGACAGAGCGGGACGACCATCCGAGAGAGCCCCCCCGTCGCGAGCACCGTTGCGGGACGGCCGAGCTCCTCCTCGATGTAGCGGATCATCCCGTCCACCATCGCGGCGTGGCCGTAGAGCAGCCCGGAGCGCATGCTCTCCACCGTGCTGCGGCCGATCAGCTGCTCGGGCTGCTCAAGGCCGATGTCCGGCAGCTGCGCCGCGTGCTCGGAGAGCGCGTCGAGCGACACCCGCACCCCCGGACAGATCACGCTGCCGAGGTAGTCCCGCTCCCCGTCCACCACCGAGATGGTGGTCGCCGTGCCGAGATCAAAGATGATGAGCGGCGGCCGGTACTCGGCGAGCGCCGCCACCGCGTTTACGATCATGTCCGCCCCGAGCGCGCTCGGGTTCTCCACCTTGAGGTTGAGCCCGGTGCGGATGCCGGTCTTCACAAGCTTCGCCTCGCACCCGGTCACCGTGCGCACCGCGCCCCGGATCGCCCCGGTCACCGGCGGCACCACCGAGGAGATGATCGCCCCCGAGATCTCCGAAGGGGTCGCCCCGTAGAGCTCCAGAATCTGTTTCATCGTCACCCCGTACTCATCCTCGGTCCGGGTGTGCTCGGTCGCCATCCGCGCGACAAAAACGATCTCCCCCGCGCGGATTCCCCCGAGCACAATATTCGTATTTCCAATATCAATCGCCAAAATCACGCGTCACTGCCCCTTTTCTATTGCATCCGCCGCCGCACCGCGAGCAGCACCTTGCCGAGCGCCGCCACAAGCACCGCCGCCGCCAGCGCCTCCGGGATTCCGCTGGTCACGATGGTCGCCAGAATAAAGCCGTAGACCCCGCTGCCGAGCTCGGCGATCTTCCCCGCGTTCGCCGCCCCGTAGGGCTCCGCAAAAAAGAGATAGATCAGGTTCATCACCAGCAGCGTGTTGGTCAGCGCCCCCGAAATTCCCGCCGCCGCGAGCGGCAGCGCCTCCGACCGCCCCGCGACCTTCTTTACCAGCCGGTAGACAAAGTAGGGTACAACCCCCACCAAAATCCGCGGCGCAAGGCAGATCACAAGGCTCCAGAAGTTCCCGCTCACATCGCCCACCGCATAAAACGGCGTGAAGACAAACGAGGTGAGGTTCGGCTGCACCGTGTTCTTCACAAGGCTCGTCAGCCCGAACACCCCGCCCACCATCGCCCCCTCCTTCGGTCCGAGCAGGACCGAGGCGAGAATCACCGGGATGTGAATGGTGGTCGCGTTGATAAAGCCGAGCGGGATATAGCCCAGAAACGGCACCGTCGCGAGCACCACCACGATCGCCGAAAAGAGCGCCACCTCCACAAGTCTACGTGTCTTTGCATGTTCAGTTTTCACAAAAATTCCTCCTGCTGTCGTTCCATGTCCCGGAAGGGCTCCCCCGCGCGCCGCACACCCCCGCCAAAAGCGCGCCGCCCGGTCCGTCGGAATTCTCCTGACGGCCGAAAAGCGCTCTCCCAGGCGAAACGGAGCGTCCGTCCCGCGCGACCTCCCCCTCCCGGGGTTCCAAAGATACAACGCAAATTCAAAGCACCGACAGTATACCACATCCGCCTCCCCTGTGGTATACTAAAAAGTAACAAAAATAGAAGGAGGTCCCCCATGCTACAGGGAAAAACCGTCATCCTCGGCGTCACCGGCAGCATCGCCGCCTATAAGGCGGCGAGCCTCGCCAGCGCCCTTGCAAAGCTGCGCTGCGACGTCCAGGTGATTCTCACCAAAAACGCGGCCCAGTTCATCACCCCGCTCACCTTCGAGGAGCTGACCGGCAACCGCTGTATCACGGACACCTTCGACCGGAACTTCACCCGCAGCGTGGAGCATGTCGCGCTCGCCAAGCGGGCGGACCTCGCCATCGTCGCGCCCGCCACCGCCAACGTCATCGCCAAGCTCGCGCACGGACTTGCGGACGACATGCTCACCACCACCCTGCTCGCCTGCCGGTGCCCAAAGCTCGTCGCCCCCGCGATGAACACCGCGATGCTCGAGGCCCCCGTCACCGGGGACAACCTCGCGCTCCTGCGGCGCTACGGCTACCGCATCATCGAGCCGGCGACCGGCGTGCTCGCCTGCAAGGCGGTGGGCGCGGGCAAGCTCCCCGAGCCGGAGGCGCTGCTCTCCCACATCCTGCTCGAGATCGGCCGGCCGCACGACCTCTCGGGCAAGCGCGTGCTCGTCACCGCCGGCCCCACCGAGGAGCCGCTCGACCCGGTGCGCCATCTCACCAACCGCTCGACCGGCAAGATGGGCTACGCGCTCGCCAAGGTCTGCGCCGAGCGCGGGGCGGAGGTCACCCTCGTCACGGGTCCCTGCGCGCTCCCCGCGCCGCTGGGGGTAACGGCCGTCCCGGTGCGCACCGCCGCCGAGATGTTCGACGCCGTGACCTCCCGCGCGGAGGCGCAGGACTTCCTCTTCCTGGCCGCCGCCGTCGCCGACTACACCCCGGAGGCCACCGCCCCCGAGAAGCTCAAGAAGGGGGACGCCCCCTTTCTGCTCCCCCTCGCCCGCACCCGCGACATCCTCCAGTATCTCGGGGCGCACAAGTCCCCGCGCCAGTTCCTCTGCGGCTTCGCCATGGAGACCGAGCACCTGCTCGAGCGCGCCCGCGAGAAGCGTGCCCGCAAGGGGGCGGACATGATCGCCGCCAACAGCCTGCGCGACGCGGGCGCGGGCTTCGGCACCGACACCAACGTGATGACCCTCATCTCCCCCGCCCGGGAGGAGGCGCTCCCGCTGCTCTCCAAGGAGGAGACGGCCGACCGTATCGTCTCCTTTGCTCTTGAGGAGCAGGCGCGCCGCGCATAGCCGGTCCAGATACGCCCCGCCCCTGACAAAGCGCCCCCGCCCGCACCTGCTCTCTCATCCCCGGGGAGCAGGCGCGCCGCGCATGTCCGGCACAGATACACTCCACGCCGCCCGACGGAACGCCCCCGCCCGCACCTGCTCTCTCATCCCCGGGGAACGGGCGCGCCGCGCATGTCCGGTACAGATACACTCCACACCGCCCGACGGAACGCCGCCTTTGCCTCCAGAGGACTTGTCAGGGCAGATCCGGCAGGCCCGGAAACACGCCGCCACTCCCGACAAAGCGCCGCCTGTCCCAGTCCTCAAAGAGCTGAAAAAGCACAGCTGCAGGTTTGAAAATGCGCCCCTGCAGCAGATGGCCGCCGGCGTTCCCGCTCCCGCGACAGTATCTCCGCTCCGCGCAGCCGTTCTCCGGCAGCTTGGAGCGCGTCCTCATACGTCGCCCGCGGTCAGGAGCTGCGGCCCCATTCCCCGCTCCGGACCTCTCCGCCGCCCCAAAAGACGCAGCTCCATCCCGCACTAAGGTTCGCCGTCCCAGCCCCTCTCCCAAAGCCCATCGGAGCGCCTGAATTTTCTCGGGCGCTCCCTCTATTCCCCGCGGGGACTCCCCTCGTTCGGACCCGCCGCCGCGCAAAAGCGTCCGCCCCTTCCGCCGGCTCTTTCCGCCGGTGCGCTCTCCCCCCGCCGGAAGCCCCGGCAACCGGCGTCCCCGCTTAAAAAGCGCCCGTGGCTGCGGCCACGGGCGCTTTCACGCGTAAGATCACCATCGGGGGCATTCCCTCTGCACAGCCGGAAACGGCGCGCAGCCTCTCCACGCCCGCTCGCATAAACGGCCACCTCCCGCCCATACTACCGGGGAGAAGGCGCGCCAGACCGGCTCCCACGCCCGCTCCCAGGCGAACTGCAACTCCGCCCAGAAGCGTTCGGACGCCTCCCGCAGCCGCACCGCCGTCTCCATAAGCGGGTGAAACGGCTCTCTCTGCGCCTCTCCGCCCCCGACGGATATCGCCGCCTGCGAGAGAAACAGCAGCACAACCATCGCCAATAACAGTCCCAAAACTCCGCCTCTGCGCATCCTCTCTCCTCCCTTTTCTCCCATTATAATATTCTTTTTGTGTATCGTCAATTCAAATTGTGTTTAAAATTCCGCACCCTTCAATTTATTCCGTATTCTAAAGAATAAGGGAGGTGAAACCGATGCGCTTTGGGGATATTCTGCGTGAACTGCTCGAGGAGCGGGAGCTCACGCAGAAGCAGCTCGCGGCCGACCTGCATCTCGCCTCCTCCACCCTCGGCAACTACATCCGCAACATCCGCGAGCCGGATTACCGCACCCTTCGAAGCATCGCGGACTACTTCGGCGTCTCGACCGACTACCTGCTCGACCATCACCCCCGCTCCGCCGGGACCCACGCCGAGGACGCCGTGCTCGAGCTGTTCCGCGCGCTCCCCGAGGAGCAGCGGGAGCTCTATCTGGAGCAGGGACGGCTGCTGCTGCGTCACTCCCGTCGAAATTAAGCGCAGCTCGAATAAAAAACTTCCCCCGGTGACAGACTAGAAAAAAAGCTCACCGGGGGATTTTTATGAAAAAGAAGAGATGGAGAGATTTTGTTCTCGCGGGCGCGGCGCTGCTCGCGTTCAGCGCCGCCTCGCTCCTGTGGGGTACCGAGACCGCGGGCGGCATGTTGCCGCAGGACACAGAGGAGACGCAGCTGCTCGAGGAGGAGACGGTGGACGTCCTCTCAAAGCTGGGCTCCCGCGGAGACGAGGTCCGCGCCATCCAGGAGAAACTCTACCGCTGGGGTTATCTCGAGGACGCGCCCGACGGCATCTACGGCGAAAAGACCCGCGCCGCGGTGCTCTGGTTTCAGCGGCAGAACGGCCTTGTCGCGGACGGCATCGCGGGTCCCGCCACCCTCGCGGCGCTCGGGATCAGCGCGAGCACCAGCACGGGTAGCGGCGTCTCCGCCACCGACAACGAGCGGGCGCTGCTCGCGCGCATCATCTCGGCGGAGGCCCGGGGCGAGCCCTACGAGGGCCAGGTCGCGGTCGGCGCGGTCGTCCTCAACCGGGTGCGGCATCCCTCCTTTCCGAACACGCTCGCCGGTGTGATCTACCAGCCGGGGGCGTTCACCGCGATCGTGGACGGCCAGTTCGACCAGCCGGTAGCCGAGAGCGCAAAACGGGCCGCGGCGGATGCGCTCGCGGGCTACGATCCCTCCGGCGGCGCGATCTACTACTTCAATCCAAACACCGCGACAAGCGCCTGGATCTGGTCCCGCCCGCTGATCAAGGTGATCGGAAACCACCGCTTCTGCGCCTGATCCGAGAGGGGGGCCCCGGAAGTTGTACGGCGGCCCCCCTC
>CAJFTX010000065.1 GCA_904420075.1 uncultured Clostridia bacterium
AAAAACCGCATGACTACTGGATTTCTCAGTAATCATGCGGTTTTCTCTGCTTATGCAAATTGGCGGAGAGAGAGGGATTCGAACCCTCGAACGGGGATTACCCGTTACACGAGTTCCAGTCGTGCGCCTTAGACCAGCTCAGCCATCTCTCCAATTATTTGGAACGCTCAATTATCATATAATATTTTGTCACGTTTGTCAAATGAATTTTCTCTATATTTTTGGGAGGGTTTGTGATAGAATAAAAAACATTGGAAAGGATAGGGTGAAAAAATGGATCTACAGAATATATGGCTCAGCTTTCTCCTGACCTCACTCGGCGGGCTCACGACGGTGATCGGTGGACTGATCGCGATCTCGGGGCGGAAGCCGGGCGGGCGTTTGCTCTCCCTCTCGATGGGTTTTGCGGCCGGAATTATGCTTTTCGTCTCTTTTACCGAGATGCTCGCGGAGAGCAGGGAACATTTCGAGCGGGCGCTCTCAGGGGATCTGCCGGTGGAGGGGGCGACCTTTCTCGCCTTCTTCGGCGGGATGATTCTCGTGACGGTGGCGAGCGCGCTGCTGCCGGAGGAGGCGCACAGCCACGTGCACATCCACGAGTGCGGCGGACACCACGCCACCAGTCTCTACCGCACCGGACTGATCACCGCGGTTGCCATCAGTCTGCACAATCTGCCGGAGGGACTCGCGACCTTCTCCGCCACGACGGCCGGGCTCTCGCTCGGGCTGCCGCTCATCATCGCGGTCACGCTGCACAACATCCCGATCGGACTCTCGATCGCGCTGCCGGTTTACGCGGCGACCGGAAAGAAGCGGCGGGCGGTGCTGATCAGCCTGCTGTCGGGCTTTGTCACGGTGATCGGCGCCGGGATCGGCGTGCTGCTGCTCGGCGGCGGCGGAAACGATCTGCTGATGGGCGCGCTGATGGGCGCGGTCGCCGGCATTATGGTGGTTGTCGCGCTGGGAGAGCTTTACCCGGCCGCCAGAGAGCACGGCAGCGAGCGCTCCGCGCTCTACTCGCTGATCGCGGGAATGCTGTTTATGGCGGGGGCGATGCTGTTTTTGGGATAAAATTGTTCAAAAAATCTTAACAAAAAGGGATATCCATTCTATATAATGAAACTACTAAGAGAAAAGTAAGGAGAGGCCTATGGTAAATTCACATATTCGGAAGAAGAAGGGCGTCCGCCGCGGACGGGTGATCCTGATCCTGGTAATCGTTCTGGTGCTCATCTCGGCGCTTGTGCTCGGCGGCGTCGCTCTTTGGAACAACTTCGTAAAGCCGCCGGAGATTCCGACCCAGACGGTACCGGAGGGGATGACCCGGCCGGACAGCGTGGAGGAGGGAATCTACAACATCCTGGTGGTCGGCCGCGACCGGGTGGGGCTGAACACCGACACCATTCTGCTCGTCTCGCTCAACACCGAGGACGACAAGGTCAATGTGCTCAGCATCCCGCGCGACACCTACGTGAAGGGCGCGGAGCGGAAGATCAAGAAGATCAACGGCGCTTACGGCCGGACCGGCAAGGCCAATGTGGACAACCTTCTTGAGGAGATTGAGATTGTCACCGGGATTCGGCCGGACAACTATGTGATTGTGGATCTCGACGGCTTTGTGGAGCTGATCGACGCGATCGGCGGGGTCGAGGTGGACGTGCCGCAGAAGATGAATTACGACGACGACGCGCAGAATCTCCACATTCATCTGGAGAAGGGGCTGCAGACCTTGAACGGCGAGGATGCGATGGGATTTGTCCGCTTCCGCCACGACTATGCGGAGGGGGATATGGGCCGCGTGAAGGCGCAGCAGATCTTCTTAAAGGCGCTCGCGGACAAAATGATGAGCCCGTCGCAGCTCGGCAATGTGGACAAATATGTGAACTTTGTGCAGAACAACCTGGATACCGAGCTCACCGCGGGCGAGATGCTCTGGTTCGGTACCCAGCTGCTTGAAATGAACCCGGCGACCGACGTGCAGATGTTCATTCTGCCGGGTGAGGGGATGATGTACGAGAAGTACTCCTACTTCCTGGTGGAGAAGGAGGAGGCGCTCGAGATGCTCAACGACTACTTCAACCCCTACGACCAGAAGATCACCGACATCGGAGTAATCGATATCAACTCGGTGAAGAAAGCCGCGTAAAACAGAGACCTCCTGTCCGGGAGAGATGCCGGACGGGAGGTCTTTTTTGCTGCGGAGCGAAGCGCGGGACGGGGACGGCAGGCGGGCTGCTCGCCGGCACTTCCGCCGGGGGCGCTGCGCCCGAGAGGGGAATCCGGCGGGGAGTTTTCGCGCTCCGCGGGCCGCCTTGGAGGGCGGCTCCGGCCGCGGGGGCGCGGCGCGGCAATCTCGCTGCGCTCGGGCGGCGTCTGGAACACGCGAAGGCTTCTTGCCCGGACGCAGTGTGTCTTTTCTGTGAATTTTTCGAGAATGGATTGACAAAAGATTGACACGAGGATAAACTGTTTTTATTGAGAATTAGGAGGACAGCTATGAAAGGCGAGATCAATCGGTTTGCATTTTTGATGAATTTACTCGGCATCTCCGGCAAAGAGCTGGCGGACGCCATCGGTGTGGACACCTCGCTTGTCAGCCGGTGGAGAAAGGGGGAGCGGAAGCTCACGCTGAAAGGCGGCTATGTGGATGCGATCGCGGGCTATTTCCTCACCCACGCCTACCCGCCGAAGGACCGCCAGGTCTATACGCTGCTGCGCGGTTATGACAAGGGGTTCAACACCTCGAGCGGCGCGGGCGCGGTGCGGGCGGTGCTCTGCCGCTTCCTCTGCGACTACGAGACGCCGCTGCTCGACAAAAAACGGGATCAGGCGATCTTTTTGACCAATCCCTACCGGGCGGAATTCAACGTCTATCAGGGGCAGGAGGGCAAGTGCAAGTCGGTTTTTGACCTGTTTACCTACGCGCAGACGCTCGAAAAGAAGCACAATATCATCATCTGCGACTGGGAGAACACCGACTGGCGCGCGAACGACCCGGAGTACACCGCAAAGCTCGAGCGGTGTATCCTCGACACCGTCTGCCGGGGACATGAGGTGAAGATTTTGCAGGACTTCAGCACCAGCCACCGCCGGGTTGTGAACAACATCAAGTTCTGGTTTCCGCTGTTTATGACCGGCGGGGTGGAGATCTACGACGCGCCGGTGCAGAGGGAGGGCGACGTCCGCCGGGCGACCTATCTCATTGAGGACGAGATGGCGCTGAACTCCGTCTCGATTGAGGGGGAGCGGGACAACAACTACATCACCGTGAGCGACGACCCGCGCTCGGTCTCGCTGGCGGAGCGGCTGCTCGCCAAACATATCGAGGGGCAGCGGCCGGTGGTGGACTCGATTCCGGCCAACCGGCTCGACCTCATGGCGGATGCGCTGGAGGAGCGCAGCGAGAAGCCGCGTGAGAGCTTCCTTGCGACCTCCATCCCGCTTATGACCGATCTGCCGGTGGGAATCTTGAAGGAGGTGCTGGTGACAAACGGCGTTTCCAACGAGAAGGCGGCGCCCGTGCTCGCCGCGTGCGACAAGCTGCGCGGCGTGTTTGAGCGGGATATGCACTACTACAACTTTGTGCATCTGCTGGATCTCGATCTCCTGGAGCGGGCGATTCAGCAGCCCTACTACATCGACTATGAGCTCTCGACCGCCTTCGGGCAGGAGGTGCGCATCTCGAGGAAGCAGCTCAAGGAGACGCTCGCCTGCATCAAAAAGAAGGTGGAGAAGCGGAGCAAATACCAGGTGGTGATCACCCCGATGAGCAAGGTGGACACCGACGATCTGCCGGTGCGGTTCTACATCCGCAACGGAGACTGTGCGCTGACCTGGAATATGATCAAAATGCCGTATGCGGGCTTCTCGACTGCGCCGCAGATGGCGGAGCACTTTATGGATTCGATGAGAAAGCTGCTGGAGCGGATTCCGGCGGAGCACCAGACCCAGGAGTGGGCGGTGCAGAAGCTCACCGACCTGATCGAGACTCCGCTGAAATAGTGCGTCCGAGCCGGACGACGGCCGTGTAGTGACCCCGGCGCAGAAGCGCGGCGACCGCAGGAGGCGGTCAGCGCGGTTTTGCGAAGGGGGAGCACTGCGCCCGCAGGCGCGTGCAAGCGAGCAACCGCCGCAAGGCGGCACTTGGCGAGTCGCGGCACGGCGGCCGTCGTCCGGTGCGAGGCGTGACTAGGAGAAGTGCGCTGAGTCCATCCGCAGCCGCGTAGCGACCCGCGCAGACGAAAAAGCAGGGCTTGCCTGTAGGCAAGCCGGTGTTTTTCGCGAGCAGGGAGCAACGCGGCGTCAGCGGATGGCGCTCGAGGCGTGACTGAGAGAAGTGCGCGCAGCCGCCGGAGCAGACATGAGCGACCTCGGCGGACTGCGGGAGCAGGACGCCTGGGGGCTCAGTCGTTCTTTCGGCAGAGCCGAAAGAATCTCCGCTCAAAAGGATAAAATTTTAGGCCTGGAGCGGAGGGGCAGGTGCGCAGGGCCGCTCGCAGCACGGTTTTGCGCGCGGCCCAGAGTGCGGGGACTCATTTTAGCGCCCGCGGAGGCGAGCGACTGCGTCCGCACTGAGAGACGCAGCGAGCGTACAAGCGGTGGGCATGCCGCAGGCGGGCTCTTAGGCCGTCGTAGATACGTGCAAGCGAGCAACCGGGCGGAGCGTGACTGAGAGAGCGTGCGTCCGAGCCGCGGGGAGGAGCTACAGACGGGAGCGAACTTGCTCCCCGGAGAAGAGGACGGACGCCGCCCGAGCCGGAAAACGGACCGGCCCGGACGGCGAACGCGCCGGGGATACCGCCGGGGCGACAGAGCGCCGGCCGGCGGGGCGAATCTCTGCGGGGAGCTTCCGCTGGGACAGCACCGCGTCAGAGAGAAATTTCGAGTCCGGCGCGCACCGGGGAACTACGACCCATGGGAAGTGCCGCGCCGGCTTTACCGTTCGGTGAGAGGAGAGAACTGACTGTGAGACGATGCCTCATTGTGGTGGACTATCAAGTTGATTTTGTGACGGGGGCGCTCGGATTTCCCGGGGCGGAGAAGCTCGCGGAGCGGATTGCGCGGAAAATTCGCGCCTACCGGGAGGCGGGGGACGATGTACTCTTTACCCTGGACACCCACGGGGAGGATTACCTCGAGACCTTTGAGGGAACCCGTCTGCCGGTGCCCCACTGTATCGAGGGGACGAGGGGACACGAGCTGTTCGGCGCGGTGGGCGAGGAGCGGGCGGCCGGAGACCGGGTCTTTTGCAAGGGCGGCTTCGGCTCGGACGCGCTGTATGCCTATCTTCGGGAGATGCCCTACCGCTCGATCGAACTTGTGGGGGTGGTGACCAACATCTGCGTGCTCTCCAATGCGGTGCTGGCGAAGACCGCACAGCCGGAGACCGAGATTCTGGTCGACGCGAACTGTGTGGGGTCAAACGACCCCGCGCTCGGACGGGCGGCGCTCGACGTGCTGGAGAGTTTACAGGTACAGGTGCTGCGCTAGAGGCGGCTTTTTTGGGCGGTGTGGACGATCTGCGCCTGAGGGGGAGCGGAGTGCCGGGCGCGCTCCGCGGATGTGGAACTCCGCTGCGAGAGGGGCGGCGTGCGGGACGGGAGAGCGCCGATGAAAGAAGCGCTGTCGCTGTGACCGGGAGGCCGGAGAAGGCCGACTGATCCGGGGACGGTACGCCCGGCGTTTTCTGCGCCGTGGGCGGCAGTACGAGACTGGGAGAGACCCGCTGTCCGGGGGAGGATTGGACGGCGGGTCTTTTTGGATCCGGCGCGGGGACGAGACGGTGTGCGGACGGGGAGCGGAGCTCCGGCTCTGCGGTGCGGCCTCTCCCGCGGGGGGACGGCGGACGCGCATCTGTTCCGCGCACAAAAAGAATCTCGGCCAGGCGGTTGACTTGTGCGCGGGCCGACCGTATAGTATAAAGAGAGAACTGACGGCAGAGCTTCCCGAAAGGCGGGGCGGCGACCGGATCAAAGGGCCGGCGCCCTGCGCGTGCGGCGGGCCGGACTGCGAGGGAGACCGGCGCGGGGAAGCGGCGGACGAGGGGAACTGGAGAGAAGGGGAGAGAGCATGACACTGAGAGAGTTGGAAATCGGCCAGACCGCCACCATTCAGGCGGTGGGCGGTTCCGGCGCCCTGCGGCAGCACTTTTTGGACATGGGGCTGATTCAGGGGGCGGAGGTGACGGTGGTGAAATATGCGCCGATGGGGGACCCCATCGAGCTGCGTATCCACGGATATGAGCTGACCATCCGCCTGGACGACGCGGAGAAGATACAGGTCGGGGCGCCGCACAAGCCGGCCGCGCCGGCCGCGCGGCCGGCGCGGCGGGACGGGGCGCGCAGCTCCGACCACCCGGGGTACGGAGAGGGGGGGAGGTATCACCGCTGCGAGACGGAGAACCCGCTGCCGAAGGGGACGACGCTGACCTTTGCGCTGGTCGGAAATCAGAACTGCGGCAAGACGACGCTGTTTAACCAGCTCACCGGTTCCAGCCAGCATGTCGGCAATTTCCCCGGCGTGACGGTGGACCGCAAGGACGGCGTGATCCGGGGCTATGCAAACACCCGGATTACCGACCTGCCCGGGATCTACTCGATGTCCCCTTACAGCAGCGAGGAGCTGGTGACCCGGGAGTTCCTGCTGAGGGAGCGCCCCAGGGGGATCATCAACATCGTGGACGCGACCAACATCGAGCGCAACCTCTATCTCACCATGCAGCTGCTGGAGCTGGAGATGCCCATGGTGGTGGCGCTGAACATGATGGACGAGCTCCGGGAGAACGGGGGTTCGATTCTGGTCAACGAGATGGAGGAGCGGCTGGGAGTGCCGGTGATCCCCATCTCCGCCGCCAAGGGCGAGGGAATTGAGGAGCTGGTGCGGCACGCCCTCCACGTGGCCAAATACCAGGAGGGGCCGGCGCGGCAGGACTTCTGCGGGGATGAGACCGGGGGCGTCCACCGGGGCGTCCACGGGGTGATGCACCTGATCGAGGACCACGCGCAGCAGGCGGGAATCCCGGTGCGCTTCGCCGCCAGCAAGGTGCTGGAGGGGGACCGCCATATCCAGGAGCAGCTCGAGCTGACGCAAAATGAGCGGGAGATGCTGGAGCACATCGCGCGGCAGATGGAGGAGGAGGCGGGGCTTGACCGGGCCGCGGCCATTGCCGACATGCGCTTCTCCTACATCCAGCAGGTCTGCGCCGAGACGGTGGTCAAGCCGCGGGAGAGCCGGGAGCGGCAGCGCAGCCGGCGGCTGGACCGCATTCTGACCGGAAAATATACGGGAATTCCCGCCTTTATCGGAATCATGGCGCTGGTGTTCTGGCTCACCTTCAGCGTGATCGGCGAGGGGCTGAAGAACCTGCTCGAGCTGGGAATCGGCGCCCTGACCGAGGCGGTTGACGGAGCGATGGCGGCGGGGCATGTCAACGAGGTGCTGCGCTCCCTTGTGGTGGACGGCGTGTTCAACGGGGTGGGCGGCGTGCTCAGCTTCCTGCCCATCATTGTGACGCTGTTTTTCTTCCTCTCACTGCTGGAGGACAGCGGATATATGGCCCGGGTCGCATTTATCATGGACAAGCTGCTGCGCAAACTGGGGCTCTCCGGGCGGAGCATCGTCCCCATGCTCATCGGGTTCGGCTGCACGGTCCCGGGCGTGATGGCGAGCCGCACCCTCCCCTCGGAGCGGGACCGGAAGATGACCATTCTGCTCACCCCGTTTATGAGCTGCACCGCCAAGCTCCCGATCTACGCCTTTTTTACCGCGCTGTTCTTCCCGGACTGCGCGGCGCTTGTGATGATCGGACTGTATCTGCTGGGTATTGCGGTGGGGATTTTGGTGGCGCTGGTGTTCAAAAAATCGCTGTTCCGGGGGGAGCCCGTCCCCTTTGTGCTGGAGCTGCCCAACTACCGGATGCCGGGGGTGAAGAATGTGGCGCACCTGCTCTGGGAGAAGGCCAAGGATTTTCTCCAGCGGGCGTTTACGATTATCTTCCTCGCGACGATCGTGATCTGGTTTTTGCAGAGCTTTGATCTGCGGTTCAACCTGGTCTCCGACTCGCAGGACAGCATTCTGGCCATGCTCGCGGGGGGAATCGCGCCCCTCTTCGCGCCCGTCGGCTTCGGCGACTGGAGAATTTCGACCGCACTCATCACCGGCTTTATGGCAAAGGAGAGCGTGGTCTCGACGCTGACGGTGCTGTTCGGCTCCAGCCAGGCGCTGCTGGGGACGCTGAGCACGGCGGGGGCCGCCGCGCTGCTGGTGTTCTGCCTGCTGTACACGCCCTGCGCCGCGGCGATCGCCTCAATCAGGCGGGAGCTGGGGGGCAGATGGGCGCTGGCGGTGGTCTGCGGACAGTGTGTGATCGCGTGGGCGGCCGCCTTCCTGACCTATCATATCGCGCTGCTGCTGTAGAAGAATAAGGCCGCGGGCCGCCACACGCTGTGGCGGCCCGCTTTTTTGCGAAAGAACACAGAAAAAGAGGGGGCGCATCTCTAGATGCGCCCCCTGTTGAGAGGAGCTGCTCAGACGAAGGACTCGATGAGTGCGAGGAAGTCCTCGGTGGAGACCGGGACGGAGGCCCCGCTCCCCGCCTCGGAGGAGAGCGTGTTCTGCGCGGAGGCGGGCAGCTTGTCCACGGGGACCTCGGTGCTGCCGTCTGAGAAGCGGTAGGTGTCGTAAGGACCAAAGGGGACATCATAGCCGTTTAAAAAGACAACAACCTCCTCGGACTCGGAAAATCCGTAGTCGCTCAGGAAAACTTTTGTGGCCGTTTCGCCGCCGGGAGCGTTGAAGACGTAGGTGTCGCCGATCTCCTGCCCGTTGTTCTTCAGGACCTGGCGGACCCGGAGGGTGACGGGGGTGAATGCCTCCTCGATCACTGTTCCATCGGAGGCGGCTGCGCTGTGGACAAAAGTTTCGCCGTCGGTGGACTCGATTACGCCGTATAAGATTACTTCCGCTTCCTGCGTGGCCTGTTCAAGCGTTGTGTAAGGGTAGAGCTTCTCCCCGGCGGGGACAATCTGCTTTTCACAGCCGGACAGCAGCGCGGCGGTAAGGCCGAACAGCAGGACGAAAACAGCGGTTTTTAGAAAAGAACGCTTCATGTGAATCCTCCTTATCCCCAGTAGATGACGATGTAGGAAGCCGTGTCATATGCCTTGAATGTACGCCGGGTGGTGCCGGTGCCAAGTGTGGGACACATCACGTTGTTAGGACAGGTCGGCGTTGTATATGAGCCCCCTTTGGTGTGACAGTGGGCGACGCCGAGGGCATGTCCCAGCTCGTGCTGCACGACCGACTGGATGTCATATTTGCCGGACTGCGCCCCGACGCTGAATGATTTATTGGAATTGAGACGAATCCGTATTGAGTAGAGACTTGTACCAGAACCGGCCACAAATGTGGGATCTGTAATACCGATCCAATTTTCATAAGTGTTATAATATACGATGCTGGAGCTTGCTGTCCCGGAGGAGAGATACATACTGACCGGAGAGCGGCCGTCCGGATCTTTTACGCCGTTCCAGGCCTGCATGGCGCTGCGTACAGCTTCACGCTCCGCCGTAGCGAAGTCGCAGCGGAAGAGCACATCGCGCGGAGTATTCGGCCACCGGAATCCAAGGGCGGTGCGCGCGGTGACCGCCGACACGTTTGGGGAGAGAATCAAAGTAAAAACAGTAAGTATGGCGGCGAGTCGAAGTGAGAAACGTCTTTTGTTCATACGTCATTCCCCCTTAAAACAAAATGGTTAGAGAAACAGGGACATTCATAACCTCCTTTCCTTACTTTACCAAAATAGTAACATATATTGGAAAAAATTACAATAATTTAGTTAATTGTATTTATATTTTTGTATATAAATCCTAATTTATATGGGGATTTTTGTAAAAATAGTAGAGGTCGCTCCGCGGGGGTGCGGAGAGAGAGGGCGCGCGAGCTGCGCCCTTGCAGAAGAGGCTACTCCGCCGGGGCGTAGAAAAAGAGAGGACGCCGCGCCGCGGCGTCCTCTCTTTTTGTATTCTGTTAGCCGCCGAAGGCCGCGAGCAGGAAGCCCGCCGCCACAGCGGAGCCGATGACGCCGGCCACGTTCGGCCCCATGGCGTGCATCAGCAGGAAGTTTGTGGGGTCGGCCTTCTGGCCCTCGACCTGCGAGACGCGCGCCGCCATCGGGACGGCGGAGACGCCCGCCGAGCCGATCAGCGGGTTGATCTTGCCCTTTGTCAGCACGCACATCAGCTTGCCGAGCAGCAGTCCGCCCACCGTCGAGAAGATGAAGGCGAACAGCCCGAGCGCGATGATCTTGATCGTGTCGAGCGAGAGGAAGTTCGAGCCCACCGCGGTCGCGCCGACCGTGACGCCGAGAAAGACGGTGACGATGTTCATCAGCTCGTTCTGCACCGTCTTTGAGAGGCGCTCCACAACGCCCGACTCCTTCATCAGGTTGCCGAGCATGAGCATACCGATCAGCGGGGCGACGCTCGGCAGCAGCAGCACGCAGAAGATGGTGACGATGATCGGGAAGAGAATCTTCTCGGTCTTTGACACCTCGCGCAGCTGCTCCATCTTCACCTTGCGCTCCTTCTCGGTGGTCAGCAGCCGCATGATCGGCGGCTGGATCATCGGGATGAGTGCCATATATGAGTAGGCCGCAATCGCGATTGCGGGCAGTAGGTTCGGCGCCAGCTTCGACGTCAGGAAGATGGCGGTCGGGCCGTCCGCGCCGCCGATGATACCGATCGAGGCCGCCGCGTTCGGCATGAAGCCGAGCAGAATCGCGAGGATAAAGGCGCAGTAGATGCCGAGCTGCGCCGCCGCGCCCAGAAAGAGGCTCTTCGGGTTTGCGATCAGCGGACCGAAGTCGGTCATCGCGCCGATGCCGAGGAAGATGAGCGAGGGATAGATGCCCAGCTTGACGCCGAGGTACAGGTAGTCAAGCAGGCCGCCGCTGTGCAGCACCGCCGCGTAGTCCGGCGCGCCGCCGTCCGGCGGGACGAAAAACTCCGGGTGCATCAGCCCCGAGAGCGGCAGGTTTGTGAGCAGCACGCCGAAGGCGATCGGCAACAACAGCAGCGGCTCGAATTTCTTGACGATCGCGAGGTAGATCAGCACACAGGCCACCACCAGCATGACCCCCTGTTGCCAGGTCATCGAGGTGAAACCCGAGGTCTCCACCAGGCGGGAAAGTGTCTCTCCGATGTTCATAGCGGGCCCCCCTTAGTTCAGAATGACCAGCGGAGCGCCGGTTTCCACCGAGGAGCCCTCCGCCGCGACGATCTGGGCCACGGTGCCGTCCTGCGGGGCGAAGATCTCGTTTTCCATCTTCATCGCCTCCAGAATGACGAGGACGTCGCCCTTCTTCACGGCCGCGCCCGCCTTGCACTTGACCGAGAGCACGGTGCCGGGCATCGGCGCGGTCACCGGGGTGCCCGACGCGGTCGCCACAGGGGCGGCGGGCGCGACGGGAGCGGCGGCCGGAGCCGGAGCGGCTGCCACAGGCGCGGGCGCCGCCACCGGCGTCTCCGCGAGGACGACCGCCTCGCCCCGCTCCACTTCGACTTCATAGACGGTGCTTCCGAGCGTTACTTTATATTTCATCGCTATCAAACTCCAATCATTTCATTTGGCCCCGGCAGGGCGCCGGGGGGAAGGACGGTGCGGCCGCGGCCCGCGGGCGATGGGCCCGCCTGAGGGAGGGGCCGCACGCGCAGCTTTTTTGGCCCGGGTGTCCGGCGGGCGCTCACTGCTCCACTCTGCGGATCGACTTGAACCGCAGCTCGTTTAGAGGGATCTGCGTCTCGTCGCTCACGATCGCCATGATCGCGGCGGCGGTGCGCTCGTCGACGTCGACGAGCTTCAGCTCCCCGTAGGTCCCGGCCCGGCCGTTCGGCGCGGGGGCGGGGCTGGGGGCGGGCTTCTCCTCCGCGGCGGGGGCCGCGGCCTTCTTCTTCGCGGTGACCGCGAGATAGACGGCGCTCATGATCTTCACGATCAGATAGATCATGAACAGGCAGACAAAGACCACCACCATGCCGATCACCGAGTACAGGAGCGCGTCGGTGATGGAGATCGGCGTGGTCATGACGCCGCTGGTTGTCGCTGGCATAACAAATCCTCCTTCTAGTCGATCCGCTCGACGGTGTACTGCATGGTGCGGTTCCGCTTCTCCTCACGCGAGGCGAAGAACTTCTCCGCGATCTGCGGGAAGGCGATATATGAGAGCACGTCCTCGTCGCTCTCGGCGCGGTCGCCGAGCTCCGCCTTCACCTTCTCAAACTCGGGCGCGAGGGTGTCCGCAAAGCGGCCGGTGTACGGCTTTTCGTCGCCCAGCACCTTCGCGAGCAGCTCGGGGTCGACCTCGCCCGGGGCGCGGCCGTACTCGCCGCGCAGGTAGCTCTTGACCTCCTTGGAGACGTTCTTATACCGCTCGCCGACGAGCACATTGGTCGCCGCCTGGACGCCCACCATCTGGCTCATCGGGGTGACGAGCGGGGGATAGCCGAGGTCCTTGCGCACGCGCGGCGTCTCCGCCAGCACCTCGTCCAGCCGGTCGAGCGAGTTCTGCGCCTTGAGCTGCGCGATGAGGTTGGAGAGCATGCCGCCCGGAATCTGGTAATTTAAGGCGTCGGTGTTGGTGGTGAGCACGAACGGATTCAAGGTGCCGTTTTCGAGGTACTCGTTCTTCACCGGCTTGAAGAAGTCGTTCACTTCCTTCAGGGCCGCGTCGTCCAGGCCGACCTCGTAGCCGAGCTGGCGCAGCGCATAGACCATCGACTCGGTCGCGTACTGGCTGGTGCCGCCCGAGAAGCTGGAGATCGCGCAGTCGATCACCTCGCAGCCCGCCTCGATCGCCTTCAGATAGGTCATCGGCGCGAGGCCGGTGGTGCTGTGGGTGTGCAGCACGATCGGGACCTTGACCGTCTCCTTCAGGGCCTTGACGAGGTCATAGGCCTCCTTCGGGCCCATGATGCCCGCCATGTCCTTGATGCAGATGGTCGAGACGCCCATCTCCTCGAGCTCCTTGCCCATCTTGGCGTACGCCTCGAGGGTGTGCACCGGGCTTGTGGTGTAGGAGATGGTGCCGGACGCCATCGCGCCCCACTTGAGCGTCTCCTCCACGGCCACCTTGATGTTGCGGAAGTCGTTGAGCGCGTCGAAGATCCGGATGATGTCCATGCCGTTCTTGACCGAGTACTCCACGAACTTGCGCACCACATCGTCCGGGTAGTGCTTGTATCCGAGGATGTTCTGCCCGCGCAGCAGCATCTGCAGCTTGGTGTTCGGACAGGCCTCCTTGATCTTGCGCAGCCGCTCCCACGGGTCCTCGTCGAGATAGCGCAGGCAGGAGTCGAAGGTCGCTCCGCCCCAGCACTCGAGCGAGTAGTACCCCGCGCGGTCGAGTACGGGCAGAATGTCCTTGAATTTTTCAAAGGGCAGTCTGGTGGCGATCAGAGACTGGTTCGCGTCTCTGAGCACCGTTTCAGTGATATGAACTCTCATACCGGTCCTCCTTATTTTCATTGAAATTGAGCTGAATCTCAAATTTAACCCAAACTATATTATAGCCAAAATCCCCCGGGAGTTCAATCGTTTCTTTCGAGAAAGGGGAGGAGAAAGCGGATAGAAAAGAAAGCGCAGCTGGCCGCTTTTTGGCCGCTGCGCATGGCTGGCGGGGAAAGATGGATTTTACCCGGCGAGATACTCCTCGAGGGTGAGGCTGCGCGCGGTCATCTCGGCCGCGGCGGTGCGCCCCACATAGCGGTAGTGCCACGGCTCAAAGGAGACGCCGGTGACCGCGAATTTGCCCTCCGGATAGCGTAGCACAAAGCCGTACTCCGCACAGTGGGAGGAGAGCCAGCGCTGCTCAGCCGTCTCGGCCTGGCGCTCGTCGAGCAGCTGGTAGGAGAGGGCGACGATGTCCACCGCAAGGCCGGTCTGGTGCTCGCTGTGTCCGGGGCGGGAGATGAGGGCGGCGGCACGCTCCTCCGCCTCCCGCACAGTGAGCCCGTCTCGGAGGAGCTCCTCTACCTTTTCGGAGAAGAGCTCCTGTTGCCGCTCCGGGGAGCGGTAGGCCGAGCAGACGATGGGGGAGAGCCCAGCCGCCCGGCAGGCGTCGAGCATCGCTGTGAGCGCGTCGTAGGCGCGGGCATCGACTGCAAGGCCGTTTGGCAGCGCGCGCTGCTCGAAGGAGTAGCCCGCGGGAACGGGGTGTTCCGCGTTTACCAGCAGCAACTCCCAGCTGCGCTCCGGCGCGGAGGCGGGAGCGGACGGGGGAGGGGCGGCCGAAGGGAGCGGCTCTGTGCACCCGCCGAGCAGGAAGAGCAGCAGCAAAAGGAAGAGTTTCTTAGACATTTGGCCTCCTTTCCAACGAAAAAAGGCTGCACGAATGCGCGGCCTTTAGAGCAGAGAGCCGAGATCGAACGGCGTCTCCTGATAGACAAAGTTCAGCCAGTTGACATAGAGCAGGTTCGCATGGCCCCGCCAGGTACAGAGCGGGGGCAGCAGCTCGTTGCCCTCGGGGAAGTAGTGCTCGGGTTTGGCGGTGTGGAGCCCGCGCTCCAGATCGCGGAAATACTCGGAGGCGAGGGTGTCCCGGTCGTACTCCGAGTGGCCGGTGACGAACACCTGCCGTCCGCCCCGGGCGAGCGCGAGATAGAGCCCCGCGTCGTCGGACACCGCCAGCGGCGTGATCTCCGGGTGGGCGAGCACGTCGGCAAGCGGGGTCTCGGTGTGCCGCGAGTGGGGGGCGAGAAACCGCTCGTCAAACCCCCGCACCAGCGGGCAGTTCGGCGCCTCCACCCGGTGCTCGTAGACGCCGAACAGCTTGCGGGGCAGCAGCTGCTTGTCGATCCCGTAGAAATAGTAGAGCGCGGCCTGGGCGCCCCAGCAGATCGAAAAGGTGGAGAAGACGTTCTTCTCCGACCAGGCGAAGATATCGCACAGCTCCCGCCAGTAGAGCACCTCCTCGAACGGCATCGTCTCCACCGGCGCGCCGGTGACGATCAGTCCGTCGTACCGCCTCTTCTTGATCTCGTCAAACGAGGTGTAAAACCGCGAGAGATGCTCCTTCGGCGTGTGCCGCGACTCGTAGCTTGCGGTGCGCACAAGCTCGATCTCCACCTGGAGCGGCGAGTTGCCGAGCAGCCGCAAGAGCTGGGTCTCGGTGTCGATCTTGGTCGGCATCAGGTTCAAGATCGCGATCCTCAGCGGACGGATATCCTGATGGGACGCCCGCTCGGCCGGTATGGTGCTGATGTTCTCGCTCTCGAGCGTCTCCTTCGCGGGGAGATCGTCCGGAATACAGATCGGCACATCCGTCCCTCCTTCTTCAAAAAAGTAGTAGACTCATTATAGCGCAAACTTGTCCGGGATGCAAATATGTGATAAAATAAGCTCACCGACAGATTTTTTTCGAGATAGGAGTTTTGGGATGAAGCTGTTTGAGAGAGCGGATATTCTGCTGCCGCGCGGGGTGCGGCTGGCGGACTGGAGCGTGATCGCCTGCGACCAGTACACCTCTGAGCCGGAGTACTGGGAGCGGGTTGAGCGGCGGGTCGGCGACAAGCCGAGCGCGCTGCGGCTGGTGCTGCCCGAGGTCTACCTCGAGAGGGCGGACGTCGAGGAGCGGATCACCCGGATGGAGGAGACGATGGCGCGGTATCTCGCGCAGGGGCTGTTTGCGGAGTTCCCGCACAGCTATCTGCTGACCGAGCGGATTCAGCGGGACGGCCGGGCGCGCTACGGGGTGATCGGCAATGTGGACCTCGAGGCGTACGACTACCGGGCGGGCTCCTGCTCGCCGGTCCGGGCGACCGAGGGGACGGTGCTCTCCCGCATCCCGCCGCGGGTGCGGGTGCGCAAGGACGCGCCGCTCGAGCTGCCGCACATCATGCTGCTGCTCGACGATCCGGAGCGCCGCGCAATCGAGATGCTGGTGGAGCTGCGCCACGGCTTCCGTCCGATCTACGACTTTGAGCTGATGGAGGGGGGCGGCCATCTGCGCGGGTGGCTGGTGCCGCCGGACGAGGCGGAGGTCTTTTCCGGCACGCTCGAGCTGCTCTACCGGGAGGAGTGCGCCCGGGCGGCGGACGAGGGGCGCGCCCCGCTCTTTCTCGCGGTGGGGGACGGCAACCACTCGCTGGCGACGGCCAAGGAGTGCTACGAGGCGCACGGCGGTGCGCGGTACGCGATGTGCGAGCTGTGCAACCTGCACAGCCCGGCGCTCGACTTTGAGCCGATCCACCGGGTGCTCTTTGACATCGACAGGGAGCAGCTGCTGCGGGAGCTTCTGCCCCTCTGCGGCGAGGGGGAGCAGCGCTTCTGCCTCCTCTTCGGGGAGGAGCGCAGAGAGCTCGCCTTCCGCGCGCCCGACACGGGGCTTGTGGTCGGCACGCTGCAGAACTTCATCGACCGCTATCTCGAGGCGCACGGCGGCCGCTGCGACTACATCCACGGCGAGGAGGTCGTGGAGCGGCTGAGCGGCGAGCCGGGCTGCGCGGGCTTCCTGCTGCCGGGGATGAGCAAGGAGGAGCTCTTCCCCGCGGTGCGCAAGAACGGTGCGCTGCCGCGCAAGACCTTCTCGATGGGGCACGCCTGGGACAAGCGGTTCTACACCGAGGCCCAGCGGATCAAGCGGGGATAGACAGACAGGGGAGAGAGCGCCCCGCCCATCCGGGCGGGGCGCTCTTCTGCGTCTTGCGGCGGGGCGCTCCCGATTGTGCAAAAAAACGGCATGACCTGTACGGGTCATGCCGTTTCCTCTTTTCCGGACCTGTCCGGCGGGGGAAGGCCGGGGAGACGCGGCGTCCGCCGAGCGGGATTGGGAACCTTTCGAGCCGCAGCTTTGAGAGCTCGTACAGACCGCGGATTGCAGAGCCGTCCGGAGCTGTGGGACGACGCCCCTCTCCCAGGGGACGGCAGCGGCACTGCCTCCGCTTCAGAGGAGGGCCGGAGACCGCAGCCGGCCGTCGGCGGGCCCGGACTCCTTGCCGCTTTTTGCTGCGCCGGCGCTTCGCTCCCCGTTTCGCGTCAGAGGCGCGCTGCCGCTCTCCGGAAGGGAAGTTTGACAAGTCCGATTCCGGCGGTCAGGAGCGCTTGCCTAAAATGGCCTTCTTTTCCGCGTCGAATTCCTCCTGGGTCAGAATCCCCTCGTCCAGCAATTCCTTTAACTCTCTCAGCTGGTCCGCCTTGTTTTTGGATGCGCCGGCGGGACTGGTCGCGGCCTCCATCCCCTGCACCATTGTATTGCCCAGAGCCATGCCGGCTCCCAGCCCTGCCAGTCCGCCCTCCTGGCTGGATGCGTCCCGCATGGCCCTGGCGGTCTGATACTGCATGAAAGACGCCATGTCACGCTTTGCCATGCCGATGCCGGACTGCTCGTCGATCAGCTTTTCGACCTCGTCCGGCAGAGAGATCGCTTCGATGAGAAGATCGCTGAACTGCACCCCGATGGACGCGGCCTGTGCATTCAGCCGCTGCTGAATCCCGTCCGAAAGAGTTCGATATTCCGTGGCGAGATCGAGCACGGACAGCTCGCTCTCGCCCACTGTGATGGAGAATGCCTCCGTGACCATGGACGAGAGGTATTCCACGATGTCGTAGGTCATCACAATGCCCTTTGTCCCGAAGATTTCCCGCATAAAGGTTGAGACGTCGGCGATGCGAAAAGCGAACTTCCCGAAGGCGCGGACGCGGACCATGTTGAAGTCCTGGTCGCGCTTCATAATCGGATTCTTCGTCGCCCACTTGTTGTCGACGAACTGTCTGGTGCTGACGAAATACACGTCGGCGATGACCGGGGAGGCAAACAGGAAGGGAAACGCCTTAAGGGTGGAGAGCACGGGAAAATTATCCGTGGTCAGCGAATAGGTCCCGGGCGGCAGAACATCCGCAAGCTGCCCGCCTTTTAGAAAAACGGCGCTCTGGCTCTCCCGGACGATTACTTTGGACCCCTGTTTGAGCTCGTTGTTTCCGCTCTCGCGCTGGTATTTGGAGACGATCAGCTTGTTGCTGTCGTCTACATACTCGATAACGTCAAGAAACTGATCTTTTAATGCGTCGAACAATCCCATATGACTACCGCTCCTTACTGCTGTAGAGGTAAATTGAACTGATCCTTGAAGGAACCGGCTGCGATTGTAATAATATCGACGATCCATCCAATTCCAACAAGGCCGCCTGTCAAGAGATAGAGGACACCTGTTCCGATTTTTCCGACATAGAACCGGTGCACGCCCAGATAACCCAAGAAAATACACAGCAACAGAGCGGCCGTCTTGCTTTTCTTACTCATCTGAGACGCCGGTATGGTCTGACTGCCGGCCGCCGCCTGCGGCTGGGGCCGGGAAACCGGTTGCGCCGCCTGAGGCTGGGGAAACGGTTGCGCCGCTTGAGGCTGGGAAGCCGGCTGCGCCGCCTGAGGCGGTACGGCTGCGGCGCTTGCGGGCGCTTCCTCCTGATACCCGCAATATGCACAGCGACTGTGCTCCATTGGAGCCCCGCACTTCGGACATTTTTCTGCCATATTGGATTCCTCCCCTATTCTGTTTATAAACTCAATATATCACAAGCAAATCCGTTTTGCTATACTGTTCAAACAAAAAAGTTTTTAAAAAGGGTGGAAAAGCGCACAAATAGACACGGAGATGCCGCGGCGGCCGTCCGCCGGATGGGCGGGGCGCTGCTGCGATGGAGGGACTGAGGAGGCCCCGCCCGCCCCGGGCGGGCGGGGCCGCTCTTGTGTTTCCGGGTCCGGGCAGGGGGGAGTTACAGCGTCCGGGCGCGCTCGAGCAGCGTGGCGCGCTCATTTTTGAGGTCGCCGCGGATCACCTCCTCGAGCAGCCGGGAGAGGGTGGGGCCGATCCGCTCGGGCGGCAGAAAGCCGAGCTCCGCCCCCGAGAGGGCGAGGTCCCGGACGCGGTGGACCGAGGTTGCGGCGAGCTGCCGGACGGTGTCCATCGCGGCGAGCACGTGGCCGGCCTCGCCGTCCATCCCCGGGCGCAGGGCGCCGACGTCGGCCGCGCGGAGACGCAGCAGATCGAGAAGGTCCCGCTCGCCGAAGCGGGCGAGCAGCAGCTGGAGCTCGACCGGCTCCCGCGAGAAGGGGAACTGGTGCTCCCGGATGAGGCGGATGATCCGCTCCCGCTCCCGCCGGGGGAGGCGCAGCGCGGGGAGCAGCTCCGCGGCGAGCGCGGCGCTCCGCTCCGCGTGGCCGAAGAAGTGGCCGACACCGTCGGGGTCCTCCGAGTAGCAGTCGGGCTTGCCGAAGTCGTGCAGCAGCAGCGCGAGGCGGAGATAGGGGTCGGGCGGGCCGAAGGAGACGGCCTTGGCGGTGTGGGTCAGCACGTCGTAGGCGTGGGCGGGGTTGTGCATCTCGAGCCCGGCGAGCCGGGAGAGGCCGGGCAGCACCACCTCCAGAATCGGGTAGCAGAGCAGCAGCACCCGCTCCGCACCGCGGCCGGAGAGCAGCTTTAGAAGCTCGGACAGAATCCGCTCGGCCGAGACCTTGCGGAGCAGCTCGCGGCACTCGAGCGCGGCGTGCAGCGTCGCCCCGTCGAGCGCGAAGTCGAGGGTGGAGGCGAAGCGCAGCGCCCGCAGGATGCGCAGCGCGTCCTCGCGGAACCGCTCCCCGGGGTCGCCCACCGCGCGGACGACCCGCGCCGCGAGATCGTGACGGCCGCCGGTGGGGTCGATCAGGCTGCGGTCGGGGGCGAGGGCCATCGCGCAGACGGTGAAGTCCCGCCGCAGCAGGTCCTCCCGGATGTCCCGGGAGAAGCGAACCGACTCCGGACGGCGGCCGTCCAGATAGGCGCCGTCGGCGCGGAAGGTGGTGATCTCAAGCCGCTCGCCCCCCAGCAGCACGGTGACCGAACCGAACCGCGCGCCGGTTTTCAGCGTGCGGGGGAAGAGGGCGGCGATCTCCTCCGGGGTGGCGGAGGTGGCGATGTCGTAGTCGTGCGGGGCGCGGCGCAGAAAAAGATCGCGCACCGCGCCGCCGACGAGGTAGGCCTCGAACCCGGCCGAGGTCAGTGTGGAGAGCGCCGCGCGGGCGCCGGGAGAGAAGGTCATAAAAAGAAACTCCTTTCAGAGGAATCAAACGGGAATGTTCTGCATAGAATAGATTACTATGCAAAAAAGAGGTGAGCAAGATGAAATTTAATACAGAGGCGCTTCCCGACGTCGACGAGCTGATCTTCGCCGACGAGCTCGAGGAGGATACGGCCCCTGCCCCGAGAGGGTAGGGGCTTTTTTCTGCGCCGCCGGAGGAGGCGGCCGGGGCGCGCTCCGGGTTTCCGCCGGCCCGCTCTGCCGCGGGACGGGTGGTGCGCGGCGCTCCGGTGTGCGTCTGGGGCGTTTCTCCCGCGCGGGACGGGACTGCGCCCGGCCGGCTCCCTACGAGGCCGGCGAAACATACGGCTCCGGCCGGTACCGGTATTTGGAGCTCCGGTGAGAGAAAGGCGGAACATGTTTGAAATCCGCTTTCCCAAATGGCGTAAAACTGATAAAATAAAAGAAAAAGGGGGTATTGTTTATGTGGAAATGTCATCAGTGCGGCGCGGAGAACGGGGACGGGGGCGAATTCTGCGCGACCTGCGGCAACCGGAGGGCGGCGAACGCGGCGGGGAGCGCGCCGGAGCCCGCGGCGCGGCCGACCTGGTCGCTCGCCTACAACGAGCGGAGCTGCGCGGAGGCGCGGCAGCTTGAGACCTGGGGACAGGTGGTCTTTGTCGTGGGGGTTGTGCTCGCGGCGATCGTCTTTCTCGGGACGATGGCGGGCGGCTGCGCCGCCGCGGAGGAGAGCTACAGAAGCGCGCAGGCGGGAATCATGATCGGCGCGTTTTTCGGCGGGGCGCTGGGGGGCGCGGGCTGTGTGCTCGGCGGATTCCTCTTCCGGCTGGTGCTGCGCGCCTTTGCGATCATCACCGAGGCCCACTACCGCAAGCTCCGCGACCGCTGAGGATTGCGCCGGGCGGCGCGATGTGGTACAATGGGAAAAACAGAAAGGAAAGGGGCTTTTTTCTCATGTGGAACTGTGGAAGATGCGGGATGGAGAACGGCGACACGTCGGCCTTCTGCACGGGCTGCGGCGCGCAGCGTCCGGCGCCCGGCGTGCAGCCGGGGGCGCAGCCCGGCGCACATCCCGGTGCGCATCCCGGTGCGCATCCGGGCTACAACCCCTATCAGCCGCAGCAGCGGCAGGTGTCCCCCGAGGAGGCGGGCTACAACGACCGGATCTCCCCCGCGGCGCGGGCGCTTGAGACCTGGGGCAAGGTGATTTTTATCCTCGGGATCGCGGTCGGCGCGCTGCTCTTTTTGGGGCTCACGATCACCAGCTGTTCGCTCCAGGGGAGCTACTCCTACTACGGGGGCTTCTCGAGCTATCAGGTCGGCACGATGATCGGCGGCGTGATCGGCGCGCTCATCTCCGGCGGGCTCTGCGTGGTCGGCGGGCTGCTTTTGAAGGCGGTGCTAAACGGCTTTGCCGTGATCGTCGAGGCGCAGTACAGAAAGCTGAAACCCGAGCGGAAGTAGGACACAAAAAAGAGGGGCCGGAGCCCCTCTTTTTTTGTGGGCGGACGCATAGAGTGAAAGAGGCGGCATGTGCCGGGGTGCGCCCGGGAGTCGCTCGGGGAGGGGAGAGTTCACCCGCCCAGGACGCTGCGCGGTAGATGCCTTCTGTGGGGCGGCGTGCCGGGGTGTCCGGGAGTCACTCGGGGAGAAAGGCCGCCCAGCTGCCCCGATAGCTGGGCAGCTGCTCCTCCCAGTAGAGCAACATCTCGAAATACGCCTGCTTGCGGGCTTCCACCGCGGCGGCGCAGGCGGGTACTCCGAGCCGCCGGACGAGAGACGTGAGATCGTAGATCGGGTAGCCGAGCGCGTGGCCGGGGGTGTGGACAACCGAGCAGGCCTGCGCGACCGCATGACAGGCCGCGATATCCGCCGGGGAGGGGAGCTCCTTTGCCAGCGCGTGACAGCGGAGGATACTCCGCTGTGCGGGGCGCATCTTGAGCTCGCCCGCCGCCCAGGCCCGGGCGGCCGAGAGCGCCTCTGCGGGCCGCCGCTCGCCGGGGTGACGCGCCTCGAGCTCGGCCACCGTTCCGGCGGCGAGGCCGAGCGCCCACAGGATGAGCGTCCGGTGACTCCGGCTCGCAAGTGCGAGCGCAAGATCCTGCAGGAAGTCTGAGTCCTTCCGAAAGAGAAGCTGATTGCGATTTTTCAGGCGGCGCTTTACCTCTTCAAGCCAGTGCATCGGATTCCTCCCGCGGCGGGGCTTTGTGTTCGTCCCCAAATGTGGTACAATAAACTCGTAAAAAGCTGACAAAATCGGAAATTTTGAGAAGCTCGGAGAGGATAGAATCGCAGAGAAGGGGGGGCTCCGGCCCTCTCCGGGCGGCTCCGCCGTCCACGCCTTCGGCGATCTCTTTTTATGGTATCATCACGATTTTACACGAGGAGGAGCTATGTCGCAAGCGGAACACCCCTGGTATAGAATTTATGACGAGCTCGGGTGCGCGCCCGAGCCGCAGGTCCCCTCCCGCACCCTCTATGAGGCGCTGCGGGAGGCGGGAGAGGTCCGGCCGGACGCCGTGGCGCTCTTCTACATGGGACGAAAGCTCTCGTTTGAGCGGCTGCTCTCGGAGATCGGCCGGTGCGCCGGTGCGCTTGCGGAGCGCGGGGTGCGCGCGGGGGACACGGTCTGTATCTGCCTGCCGAACATCCCGCAGTGCGTGATTGCGTTCTACGCCTGCAACCTGCTCGGGGCGGTGGCCTGCATGGCGCACCCGCTCTCGACCGGGAGCGAGGTTAAGCGGGTGCTCCGGGAGACGGGGGCGCGCTGCCTGCTGCTCTCGGAGGTGAGCTACGGGGCGCTTGCGGAGGTGCTGCCGGAGAAGGCGATTTTGTGCCCGGTGGGGGAGTATCTGCCGCCCCACCTGCGCTGCGCGCTGCGGCTGAAGGGGGGAAAGCTGCCGGAGCTCCCGCGGCTCGGCGCGCTGATGCGCGGGGCGGAGCCGCTCCCGCCCGGGCGGCGGATCGACCCCGGCGACTGCGCGGTGCTGCTCTACAGCGGCGGCACCTCGAGCGGTGAGCCGAAGGGGATCGAGCTCTCGAGCGACAACCTGAACGCCCTGCGGGTCGATCTGCTCTCCTTTGTGACGGCGGCGCAGCCGGGGGACAGCATGCTCACCATCCTGCCGCTCTTCCACGGGTTCGGCCTCGGGGTGTGCGTGCACACGGTGCTCTCGGGCGGGCTGTCGTCCATTCTGGTGCCGCAGTTCTCGGGGAGGAGCTTTGTGCGCGCGATCAAAAAGTACCGGCCGACCTTCCTCGCGGGGGTGCCGACCGTCTACGAGGCGCTGCTCGCCTCCGACCCGAAGGGGAAGCTGCGCTTCCCGTTTCTCAAGGGGGCGTTCTGCGGGGGCGACTCGGTCCCCTATGAGCTCAAGCGGCGGTTTGCGCAGTTTATGGCCGAGCGGGAAAGGGAGATCCCGCTGCTCGAGGGGTACGGCCTGACCGAGACGGTGACCGCCTGCACCCTGAGCCCGCCGGGGCCCGCCTCGCCGAACGCGGGGGTGCCCTTCCCGAATATGGAGCTGCGGATCGTCGCGGCGGGGAGCTGCGAGCCGCTGCCGCCCGGGGAGGACGGGGAGATCTGCGTCGCGGGGCCGCAGGTGATGCTCGGCTACCACGGCGACGCGGAGGAGACGGCGCGGGCGCTGCGGGTCCACCCGGACGGGCGCACCTTCCTGCACACCGGGGATCTCGGCCATCTGACGGAAAAGGGGGAGCTCGTCTTCCGCCAGCGGCTCAAGCGGGTCATCAAGGTCAAGAGCTTCCCGGTCTACCCCTCGGAGGTGGAGCGGGTGCTGCTCTCCCACCCGGGGGTGCGCGCCTGCGCCGCGCTCGGGCTGCCGGACGGGCGGACCGGCCAGCGGGTCTGCGCGGTGCTGGTGGGCGACGCGCCCGAGCGGGAGCTGCGCGCCCTCTGCGAGCGGGAGCTCAACCGCTGGAGCCGCCCCTCCGACTACATCTACCGCGAGAGCCTGCCGAAGACACGGGTGGGCAAGATCAATACAACGGAACTGCTAAAGGAGATCACACAATGACCTACGTACACAAGTGCACGGGGACCTGTTCCCGCGCGATCGAACTGACCCTAGAGGGGGATATCATCAAGGAGTGCAAGATCATCGGCGGCTGCGCCGGCAACACCGCCGGAATCGCGGCGCTCGTCACCGGGCGGAGCGCCTCCGAGGTGGAGCGGCTGCTCGCGGGGACCCGCTGCGGCCTGCGGCCGACCAGCTGCCCCGACCAGCTCGCCCGCGCCATCCGCGAGGCGAAGGAGGCGGAGAAGAGGTAAGGAGGAGCGCCGCTCGCTCGGAGGGCGCTGGAAATGTGTCGGGGAGACGGCGCGGCCTGCGGGCCGCGCCGTCTCCCCGTTTTGCGGGGTGCGGAGAGGCGGGGAAAGCCGCCGGCCCGCGATTCCCGGCTATGCCGACGGGCCCGGGCGCGTGGATGTGCCGGCCGTTTCAGGGGCGGCCCCGCTTTGACGGGGCGCCGTCTCCTTTTTAGGCGGCAGGTCCAGCTCACGGGACGCCGCGAGGGCTCCGCTGCGTTTGCCGCAGACGGTGAGACGGATTTTACCTTCGAAAAGAACAAGATAGGTACTTGTTAGACCCCAAAAAGGAGCATATAATGCAAGTGCGCGTTTTTTGTACTTTCGTGTATTGAGGAGGGGTTCCATGGCAGGGCCGGTCGAACCGATGACAGCCGGCTCGATTTCCAAGCGCATGATCTTCTTTGCGCTGCCGCTTCTGCTGGGAAATCTGTTTCAGCAGATGTATAATACGGTCGACTCCCTGATCGTCGGCAATTTCCTGGGGAGCAGCGCGCTGGCCGCGGTCAGCTCATCCGGAAGCCTGATTTTCATGCTGATCGGTTTTCTGAGCGGCATTTCCTCCGGCGCGGGCGTGATTGTGTCCCGGTATTTTGGCGCCGAGGACGCGAAGGGCGTGCACCGAGCCGTCCACACGACGGTGGCGTTCGGCCTTGTCGCCGGGGCGCTGATGACCGTGGCGGGCGTTTTGCTGTCCCCGCAGATCCTGAGATGGATGGGGACGCCGGAGAGCGTCATGCCGGAATCGGTCACCTACCTGAAAATTTATTTTTCCGGTTCGCTCGGCTTTGTCATGTACAACATCTTTGTGGGCATTTTACAGGCGGTCGGGGACAGCCGCCATCCGCTCTACTATCTTATGATTTCGTCGGTGATCAACCTGGTGCTGGACGTCGTGTTGATCAAAGACTTCCACACGGGCGTCGGAGGGGCCGCGCTGGCCACCGTGATCTCGCAGGTGTTCAGCGCGATTTTGTGTTTCATTCAGCTGCTGCGGACAGACGACAGCTATCGGCTTCAGGTCACAAAAATCCGCTTTGATCTTCAGATGCTGGGGCAGATCGTACGCATCGGCCTCCCCTCGGGCGTGCAGAACTCGATCATCGCTTTTGCAAATGTGGTTGTGCAGTCGTACATCAACGCGTTTGGCGAGATGGCGATGGCGGGCTACGGCGCTTACAGCAAGATCGAAGGCTTCGCCTTTTTGCCGATCAACAGCTTTACGATGGCGATGACGACCTTTGTGGGGCAGAATCTCGGCGCGGGACAGCTGGAGCGGACAAAGAGAGGGGCGCGGTTTGGAAGCTTGGCGGCGGTCATTTTGGCGGAACTGATCGGAATTGTGGTGTTCATCCTCGCCCCGCAGCTGATCGCCGCATTTGATTCCACCCCGGAGGTGGTCCGCTTCGGAGTGGAGAAGGCGAGGACCGCCGCGCTGTTTTACTGTCTGCTGGCGTACTCGCACTCGGTCGCCTCCATACTCCGCGGAGCCAGAAAAGCGATTGTCCCCATGATCATCATGATGTCTTTCTGGTGTGTGGTCCGGGTCGCGTTCCTCGCGGTCAGCATACCGCTGACCCATTCGGTCCAGATGGTGTATGTGGTGTATCCGCTGACATGGGCGCTCAGCTCCATCGCGTTTTTCTTTTACTACAGGCACGCGAACTGGATGAATCAGGGGGAGATGGAGCGGAAGGAGGCGTAATGAGCGGCGGCCCGGGGACGGCTGCGGGCGGGGCGGCCCGGCTGAAAAGAACTGTGGACGGGTTCTGTTCCCGGCGCAAAGCCGCGGGCAAAGGGCCCGGCGCGGGGGCGAGAGGGGCCGCCTGATTCACGCGCGATCTGCGCCGCGCCCGGGCGACTGCCGGGACGCTCTGAAGAGGGGCCGACAGCTTGAGACTCCCATTGAAAAACAGCACGGCGCCGCCGCTGCGACGGCCGCGCCGTGGGAGTTCTGATCGGAGCGGCCGTTTTTTGCCTATCTGCTCGGACAGCCGCCGGAGTTTCCGCTTGACGGCCAAAGACGCTCGGCCCGAAATTCCGATCCGTACGGCTCGGTCTGCGCGGAGCGAGCCGTGCGCGGCACAGGGCCGTTTGAGCGGTTTTTTGCGCCTCCCTGCCGGACGGGGAGGCGCGCTACTTATGGTCACTTTTACGAACCGATTGAATGCGCACACGAGAAAGGGTGCAATGTCGCGGAGCGGTTCGGTTTGGAGAAACCGGGTACGGTGTGATGGCCTGCTCCGCCTCCGGTGGAGAGAAACACCGTCGGCCGGCCGGGAACTACAGCGTTTTGCGGTAGAGAAAGCAGGTCAGCGGGACCCGCTTTGCGCCGAGCTCCAGCGTGATCTCGCGCTCGCCCGCCCGCTCGAACCCCCGGCGCTCGTAAAACCGGTAGGTGCAGCCGCTGTCGGTGAAGAGGTAGAGCTCCCGCCCGGGCGCGCGCCGGGCGAGCTCCGCGAGCAGCGCGGTGCCCGCGCCGCGCCCCTGCGCATCGGGGTCCGCGGCCAGAAAGAGCAGCTCGCTGTCCGGCCTGTGCCGCGCCCGGTAGTCGCGGAGCATTTCCTGATTGACGCGGTCATAGGCGCGCACGCCGCCCGCCAGGCGCTGCAGCGCGCCGAACAGGCGCACGAAGAGCGTCCGTCCGGGCGAGCGGTACCGCGGGGGCTCCCCGTCGAAGCGGGCCAAAAGGACGCCCGCCAGCCGCCCGTCCGCATAGGCGCCGAACGCCTGGGTCGCGCGGCTGAGCTCCAGATACCAGAAGTACCGCCCGTAGAGACGCAGCAGCGGCCCGGGAGAGAGGTACCAGTCGAAGTGCATCCCGGTGATGGCAAAGGAGATGGCGCGTCTGCCGTCCCGCCTTTGCAGCTCCTTTATTTGAACCGTCACGGCGCCTCCTTCTGCCGCGGCGCCGCGGCGATGGATTTGACAAAAAAGACCGTCTCCGCCTGCTCCTCAAAGCCGTTGCTCCGGTAGAAATGGTAGGCGGGCACCGTCCGCCCGGTGAGGAGCACGAGCTGGGAGACCCCCTGCGCGAGCAGCTCCGCCTCGATGGCCCGCAAAAAGGCGGAGCCGAGCCCGCGCCGCTGCCGCCCGGGTAGGACGCCGAACTCGTCGACCCAGTACTCGGTGCCGGTGCACCAGCTTTTGACCCTGCCGAGGGCGAGGCCGACGGGAACCCCCTCCTGGTAGAGCCCGAAGGAGAGGGAATTTTCGGCCCCGGTCAGCTCGGAGACGTATCTGTGGAGCTGGGCGTCCGTCCAGACGTCGTTCCAGGGCTCGCCGGAGAAGATGTCGAGCATGAGTTTTTTGATCGTTTCGATATCGCCGATTGTGAGGTGTTTTAGCGTCATCTGTGTCTCCTTTCGGTCAGTCCGCGCGGGAGCGGGAGAAGCCGGAGCTCTCCCGCTCGGTCCCGTCCTCGAGCAGGAAGAGCGCCTCGACGTCCGGCAGGCTCTCGACGAGCGCGAGCCCCCGCTCCGGCCCGAGCACCAGCGCAGCCGTGGAGAGCGCGTCCGCCAGCGTCGGGTCGTCCGCGAGCACGGTGACCGACTGGACCCCGTTTCGCACCGGCTCGCCCGTCGCAGGGTCGAGAATATGGTGGTAGAGCACCCCGTCATAGGTGAAGCAGCGCTGGTAGGTCCCCGCGGTGACCGCCGCGCGGTACTCCGGGGTGAGCAGCGCCGCGGCCTCGGCCTCGCCGGAGGGGGAGCGCACCGCGATCCTGAAGGGGGGCGATTTCTCGCCCACCGTCACGATGTTGCCCCCGAGGTCCACGAGCGCCGCCTCCACCCCCTCCTCCTCGAGCAGACGGGCGGCCTCGGCGCTCGCGTAGCCCTTGGCGATGCCGCCGAGGTCCACCCGGGCCCCGTCCGCGAGGGCGGCGTGCGTCCCCGAGACCTCGAGCTTGTCGGAGCCCGTGCGGGGGAGCGCCTCGGCCACCGCCGCCGGGTCGGGCGGGACGGCCCCTTCCCCGAAGGTGTAGAGGCCGGTCACCGCGCCGAGCGCCGGGTCGTACGCCCCGCCGGTGAGCGCCGAGAGCTCCTGCGCCCGCTCGAGCAGCGCCGCCGCCTCGGCCGGCAGCTCGGCCTCTCCGTCCCGGTTTAGGACGGCGAGCGGCCCGTCCCCGTGCACGTCGAGCAGCCGGTCGAGCTCGCGCAGCCGGTCAAACACCCGGTCGAGCGTCGCCTCATCCCCGCCGCGGTAGAGCTTGACCGTCACCACCGTGTCGAAGAGAAAGTCGGTCCGCGCGAGCGGCGCCTCCGAGCAGCCGGGCAGCAGGAGGCAGAACAGCAGAAGGAAAAGAAAGCCTAATTTTTTCAAAATACACACATCCTCCTATTCAGAATAAACAATTTTAAAAAAAAATCAACGCCAATTTTTTTATCTATTGACAAAGTTGTGGAAAGCAGATATACTTAACTCAAGAATAGAGTAATTTTTTGGAGCGTTTTTCTTATGGCAGAGCGGCAAGGCGGAAAGGCCCATCTCCGGGCGGAGGAGCTCTGCGGGCTCGCCGCAAGAGGGGACACCGAGGCGTTCGCGCAGCTGACGCGGATGTTTCTGCCGCTGATCTCGCGCAAGGCGAGGAGTTACTTTATTCCCGGTGCGGGGCGCGACGACGTGATCCAGGAGGGGCTGATCGGTCTCTTCCACGCGGTGGGCGCCTTTGATCCGGCGCGGGGCGGCAGCTTCCAGAGCTTCGCCGACCGCTGCATCACCCACCAGATTTTGACCGCCGTCAAGGCGGCCGCGCGGCGAAAGCACTCGCCGCTCAACAGCTACCTCTCCTTTGAGGACGCCGGCGGAGAGGCGTGTCCGGCGGGGGAGAGCCCCGAAAAGTCCATAATCGACAGGGAACGGTTCCATTTTATCCTAGACAGGCTCAAAGAGCGGCTCTCGTCGCTCGAGAGACGAATCCTCACCCTCTATCTCCAAGGTCTATCGTATCGCGAGATTGCAGAGAGAATTGGTCGGTCAGAGAAGTCGGTGGACAACGCGATTTCGCGCGTAAAACGAAAAAGTGACCTAATTCGGCTGCACGGCCGGTAGGAGATATGCCCTTATAGCTTAATTTAGAGCGTTGCAAGGCAAAGGTGTCGGTATTCATTCCGTCTGGGGTAAAATTTTTTTTAGCGAGGGAAAACACATGTACGAAGACAAGAAGTTGGTTTGCAAGGAGTGCGGCGAGGAGTTTATCTTCACGGCCGGCGAGCAGGAGTTCTACGCCGAGAGAGGCTTCCAGAACGAGCCGCAGCGCTGCAAGGCCTGCCGCGATGCGAGAAAGAACGCCTCCAGAGCGCAGAGAGAGATGTTCACCGCGACCTGCGCGTCCTGCGGCGGCGAGGCGAAGGTGCCGTTCGAGCCGAGAAACGATCGCCCGGTTTACTGCAGCGATTGCTTCGCGAAGATGAAGGGCTAATTTTTGTAAATTGACTGGAATAGAGAGGCGCATCCGGAAGGGTGCGCCTCTTTTTTGTCCGGAGAGATGCGGCGGGAGGCTGCGCCGGGCCCAGCCGGGCAAGCGGACGGAGGGGCGGGGCCCTCTTCTGAAAGGCGGCGTCCGGCGGAGCGGACAGGCGGGGCCCGCGTCCTTTCTTCGCGCGGGCCTGCGGCGGAGGAGCCGGAGCGCGGCGCGCTCCAAAAGGCAGCCGGCCTCCGGAGCTGCTGCACCTGACGGCGCGTCCCGCGCGGAGAGGCCTGCGGCGCGGCGTCCCCCTCTGCCGCGCTCCCCGCCGCCGCAGACGGCGGGCCGCACACGCCGTTTCGGCCGTCTGAGTACGCGAAAAGGGAGAAATTTGTCTCCTTCCCGTGTCCGCCAGGCGGGACGGTGCGGCGCCGCAGTTCTCTCGGGAAAAGGGCGACGCCGCCGACCTCATCTTTTTGAGTATGCCGTCCTCTTCCCGGGCGCCGGTGGGGCAAGGGAGCGATTTGCAGCGGCGTACCTTTGCGT
>CAJFTX010000066.1 GCA_904420075.1 uncultured Clostridia bacterium
CTCGGCCGCAAGTCGCTGGAAGAGGTCATTGGGAAGCTCGAGGCGCTGGGCCTCGCGCTCAAAAAGGATGACGAATAAAATTCGCACCTCAAGACTACACTAAGGAGGTACCAAATATGCCAGGAACACGCAAGCTCGGCAGGCCGACCGACCACAGAAAGGCCATGCTCCGCGCGATGGTGACGTTCTTTTTAGAGAGTGGTAAGATTGAGACCACCGTCACCCGCGCCAAGGAGGTCGCGTCCATCGCCGAGAAGATGATTACCCTCGGGAAGACAAACTCCCTGCACAACAAGCGCCAGGTGATGAGCTTTGTCACCAAGGAGGACGTTGTGAAGAAGCTGTTCGACGAGATCGCGCCGAAGTACGCCGACCGTAACGGCGGCTACACCCGCATCTACAAGACCGGCCCGCGCCGCGGCGACGCGGCCGAGATGGCCATTCTGGAGCTCGTCTGAGGATAAGCACAAAAGAGGACAGACAATCGTCTGTCCTCTTTTTCTGTTTGGATCGTTTTCGGGTCGGCTTATTTCCGGGTCTGAAGCGAACCGGGGCCGGATGGTGAGAGATGTGCTGTGTTTCCCCGCTCTGCTCGTGACGCCATAGGACAGATGCGGCCGGGAGCCCGCTCAGATACCGTCCGCCTACAGCTCGCCGCCGCAGCCTGGATACGCAGCGCCTTTCCGTGTTCTGCGCGGCCGAGTAAGTTTTACAGGCCGGGATGGAGATCGATGAGAATCGCATTTTGCAGCTTCTCTGCACTGAACTCCATCTGTGATTATTTATATTTCGATTTTCCGGAGGCACCGCTCCTTCTCTGAAAACTGCTGATCCGGTGCGGGCGAGAAACAAGAGCGCAGAGAGGCTCCTGACACACAACAGAGCGGTGGCCAGCCGATTGGATTCCCTCTTTTCTGATCGTTCCGTTTTTATCCGCCTGTACTAGTATACCCAAGGGAAATCTTCTCCTAATTTATTTTATGAATGGTTAGATATAGATAATCATTTTTACTGGATAATAGTAGGGATTTTGATGGCCGAAAAGGCGAAACGCCGCAGTTATAGAAAGAATAAACCGGCTGATCCCGGCAAAACTAGGGGCAGAACGAATGGGGAGTTGATCATTTGAAGTTGTCTCAAAAGGAGTACCAGCAGATGGTACATGAGAGCTCGATTCCCTCGCCGGTCGGGAAGGACTGTCTGTTTGCCTTTCTGATCGGGGGAGGAATCTGCACCGTCGGAGAGCTCATCAAGCAGATCTATCTCGGCCTTGGAATTGAGAAGGAGACGGCGGGGATTCTGACCTCTGTCTCGCTCATCTTTCTGGGGGTACTGTTCACCGCGCTCTGCCTCTACCACAAGCTGGCGAAGTACGGCGGGGCGGGCACGCTCATTCCGATCACCGGCTTTGCCAATGCGGTGGCGGCGCCGATCATGGAGTTTAAGTCGGAGGGGTATATCCTCGGTATCGGCACTCAGTTTTTTGTGGTGGCGGGGCCGGTAATCTCCTGGGGTACGATCGCCTCGGTCGTTTACGGAATTGTCTATTTTCTGCTCCGGCAGCTGGGATAGAATTTTTCCGGGTTTCAGAGCGGTGCTTTCAGAGATGAGACAGGGGCGGCTGACTGCCGCCCCTGCTGAATTTTCTTGTCTTCCCGCCTCATTCCCGGGGATGTTTTATTTGATATCGGACGATTCGAGCAGAAACTGTCCGGCAAAGTGAGCTGCGACGGCGCCGTCCGCCGCAGCGGTGACAATCTGCCGCAGCGGCTTTTCCCGGGCGTCCCCGACGGCGAAGACCCCGGGGATCTCGGTGCGGGTGGACTCGTCCGCGAGAAAATACCCTTCACTGTTCAGCGCCACCTGCCCGCGGAAGAGGGCGGTGTCCGGAATACGGCCGACGGCGATGAAGAGACCGTCACAGCGGAGCAGCGTTTTTTCGCCTGAGGGGATGGACTCCACTGAGACGCCGCTGAGCGTCTCCGAGCCGTGCAGCTCGGTGACCCGGCTCTCAAGAATCGGAACAACGCCGCTTTCAGAGAGCTTTTTTATCTGGAATTCGGAGGCGCGAAAGGCGGCTCTCCGGTGGATGAGGTACACCTTTTGACAGAGCTTCGAGAGATAGAGCGCGTCCTCCACAGCACTCGCGCCGCCGCCGACGACGGCCACGGTCCGGCCGCGGTAGAACATACCGTCACAGGTGGCGCAGTAGGCGACGCCGCGGCCGCGCAGCTCCTCCTCCCGCGGCAGGCCGAGCGTTCGGGGATAGGCGCCCGTGGCGAGAATGACTGCGCGCGCAAGCACCGTTCCCTCTCCGGTCTCGAGCCGTTTCGGAGCTTCGCGGAGATATGCCTGCTTCACCTCCGAGAACTGCGTCTTTACCCCGAAGCGCTCCGCTCCACGCCGCATGCGCTCCGCGAGCTCAAACCCGTTGATGCCGGTGTCGAAGCCGGGATAGTTGTCCACCTCGTCGGTGGTCGCCATCTGACCGCCGGGCCCCAGCTTTTCGAGCACCAGTACGGATAGCCCGCTCTGGGCACAGTAGAGGGCGGCGGTATATCCGCCCGGACCGCCGCCGACAATGGCCACATCGTATCGATTCATATTTCTGCCTCCTAAAGTTGTAACCGGGTGGAGCGCGGGAAAATAGGGCCGCCCCTGCGTCCATACCAAATCGCCGGGGGGGCCCTTCGCCCGAGACGCTCAGCACAGCAACATGGAATTCTTACTCGGGACTAGTGTACCACGGGCGCCGTTCGAATAAAAGGGGACAAACCGGGTAAAATTGGAGTGTGAAACGAGAGGAGGAGGTATCAGGTGGAGAAGAGAGGCGCGCAGGGGGCGCTATATTTTCAAAATGAGCCGAAACTGATCGGCCGGGGCTCGATTGCGGGGGAGAAGGAGTCGGAGGGACCGCTCGGGAGCATGTTCGATGAGATCGAGCCGGATTGCCATGCGGGCTGTGAGACCTTTGAGCAGGCGGAGAGCAGCCTCCAAAAACGGGCGGTCGAACATGCGATGCGCGACGCGGGAGCCGAGATCTCTGAGATTGATCTGCTCTTTGGCGGGGATCTTTTGAACCAGTGCTCCGGCACAGCTTACGGGATTGCGGGCTTTGGACTGCCGTTTTTCAGCCTTTACGGCGCCTGTTCGACAATGGCGGAGAGCCTGCTGCTCGCCTCCCTCGCGGTGGACGGCGGCTATGCGTCCCGCGCGCTTGCAGTCACCTCCTCCCACTTCTGTGCGGCGGAGCGGCAGTTTCGTTTCCCGTTGGAGTACGGCGGACAGCGCTCACAGAACGCACAGTGGACGGTGACCGGTTCCGGCTCGGTGGTTGTGGCGGACGAGGCGGAGCGGTACTACGCGCGGGTGACCGCAGCCTGTCCCGGCCGGATTCAGGACTACGGAATTCTGGACGCATCCAACATGGGAGCGGCAATGGCGCCCGCAGCGGCGGACACGCTGCTGCGCTTCTTTGAGGACACAGGGACCGGCCCCGCGGACTACGACCGGATTATCACCGGCGACCTCGCGCGGGTGGGCAGCGATCTGCTCTACCGGATTCTTGAGAAACACGGGGTGAATCTCCGGCCGGTACACGAGGACTGCGGGCTGCTGATCTTTGACAGAGAGCGGCAGGATGTGCACGCGGGCGGCTCGGGCTGCGGCTGTTGTGGAACGGTGCTCTGTGCAAAAATTCTGCCGGAGCTGAAGCGCGGCGCGCTTAAAAAAATCCTCTTTCTGGCGACGGGCGCCTATATGAGTCTCACAAGCTCCAAACAGGGCGAGCCGATTATGGGAGTGGCCCATCTGCTCCAGCTGGAGTCGCCGGAGCGGGAAGATTAGGAGGGACGGTATGATCTATTTAAAGGCGTTTCTGGTGGGGGGCGCGATCTGTATGGTGGGACAGATTCTGGTGGACCGGACCAAAATCACCCCGGCGCGTATTATGGTGCTCTTTCTGGTGGCCGGAGTGGTGCTGTCGGCGCTTGGACTCTATGAGCCGCTGGTGGAGTTTGCGGGCGCGGGCGCGACCACGCCGATCTCCGGCTTTGGGCATATGCTCGCCAAAGGGGTGCGGGAGGCGGTCGAGGAGAGAGGACTGCTCGGCGCGCTGACCGGCGGCCTTACGGCCGGAGCGGCCGGAATTTCGGCGGCGATCTTTTTTGGATTGCTCGCGGCGCTCGTCTCCAAACCGAAGAGCAAATAGAGGGGGCTCCCCTCACAGTTTCAATAGCGTCGCAGCAGAGAGGGCCTCTCCGTTCCCGGAGAGGCCCTCTCGGTGCGTTTCTCCCGTCCTCTTGCAAATTTGGGAATTTTTTGATACACTACTCGTAGCCTGTGAACGAAAGGAGGATTTTTATGGAATTGAAAGTGGGGATGACCTACCAGTATTCGAGTATTGCGACACCTGAGCGCTCGGCGCGGGCGATGGGCAGCGGCGGACTTCCCGTATTTGCGACGCCGGCGCTGGTTGCAATGATGGAGTGCGCCTGCTATAACTGTGTGAAAGAAGCGGTTCCCGAGGGGTCGACGACTGTCGGCACAGCGCTCAATATCAAGCATCTCTCGGCGACGCCGGAGGGAATGAACATCACCGCCGAGTGCGAGCTGATAGAGATTGACCGCAGGAGACTCACCTTCCGAGTTGCGGCATTTGACGAGTGCGGCAAGATCGGCGAGGGAACCCATGAGCGGTTTATCGTCGACGTGGAAAAATTCATGGAAAACGCGAACTTCAAGGGCGATAAGGAATAAAGCGGTTGAAGGGGTCTGAGCGCGGCGGAAACGCCGCCTTTTTTCATGTCCGGCGCCGTCGGACGGGCGCCGCCTCGATGTCCTCGCGGACATGCGCGGATGAGAGCTGGCGCCGGGGAGACGGTCCGGCCCGCCGCCGGAGGTGAATCGCCCGTCCATTCGAGCGGGCGCGGGAGGTTCGCTGGAGGAGCTGGAATACTCCGTGCAGCGCGCGGAAGGCTGCGGCCTGTGCCGTGTGTATCGCGCTGCTCGTGGGCTTTCTCTCCGCCGGACCCGGTAGAAGATCATCCGATCTGAAGCGTTTTTTATAGGAGAAAAGCGTCCGGTCCCAGAGCTGCGGGGCCGGACGCTTTTCTTCCGAGGGGTTCAGGGCGGTCTGCCGGGGAGCAGGACCTCCTACACGGGCTTGTAGAGCGCTCCGGAGATGGGCAGCCTGCGCTCACGGGATGGCTTCCGGAGGCGACGGGAAGCTTAGACACCTGTAACTCTGCTCGTATGCCGCCGGCGCCGCCTCGCGCGACATTGGCGGAATAGGACGGGAAAATAGGAGAAAACTGTAGAAGAGAGTGGACGGCGTATCGTCGGCGTCTGAACGTAAAACGGAGAGAGGACGTTTGCCTGAGCCGGAGACTGACGCGCGGAGAAGTCCTATGGGAGGATCGCGCCGCCTGGACGCTCCGGCCGGAGCGAGCCGATGCCGTACATCATGATGGCCTCGGCCGTCGCGGCGATCTCCTCTGCGCTCGCCGTCATTCCCTCTGCGAGCCATTTCTCGAGCAGACCGATACATCCCGCGCTCACAAAGGCGTAGTAGTACTCGAGCTGCTTCGGCGTCGCCTGGAGAAAGAGCTTTCGATAGCTCTCCACGCAGCGCTCCTGGCCGATCTGGATCAGACGCGCGGCGAACTCCTTGTCGCCGTAAGGGCCGAGCGTCACAGTGCAGAGGTCGGCATTATCCTTCAGGCACTGGAAGATTCCCGTCGTGATCTCAAGCGGCGTGGGCTCCTTTGTGTGCGGGTCGAGCAGCGGTTGGAGCGCCTGCTGCAGATCGTGTAGCATCTCCTCCTCCATCTTGCGCAGCAGGTCGTAGATGTCGGTGTAGTGGGTATAGAAGGTGCCGCGGTGGATGCCCGCGGCGACGCAGAGCTCCTTGATCGAGATTTTCTGAATCGGTTTCTGACGCAGCAGCTCGGTGAACGCCCTGCGGATGAGCATTTTTGTGACGCGGGTGCGGTGGTCTGCCATAGTTTCCCCCTTTTGAAAACCTTTTGTGACTATCCGGCTGATTTCGACAGAAGGTGTCCGATCTGTCGAAAATCGATACGGCGGCGGACGATCTGACGATTGTATCCGCCTGATGCCCCTAGTATACTGCACTTAGAGAGAAAGTTCAACACAGTGTCGGAAATAGAAACAGGTGTATAAAAATGAAAAAACGAATTGTTGTAACAGGGGCGGGCGGACATCTGGGGAGTACCATTCTCCGTCTGCTACACGGTTCGGACGCGGAGCTTTTTGGGCTGGTATTGCCCGGAGAGCGCGCGCCGAGGTTTTCCGGCATACGCTATATTGAGGGGGATGTGAGAGACCGCGAGTCGCTCCGCCCGCTCTTTGAGGGCGAGGGGATGGGACCGCTCTATCTCATCCATACGGCGGGGCTGATCGACATCGGCCGGGAGGTCTCCCCTGCGCTCTATGCGGTCAATGTGGAGGGGACAAAGAACCTGCTCGCGCTCTGCGCGGAATATCAGGTGGAGCGGCTGGTCTATGTGAGCTCGGTCCATGCGATTCCCGAGGGGGGAGAGCGAACCGTTTTGCGGGAGGTAAACCGCTTCTCAGCGGATCAGGTGGTCGGCGGCTATGCCAAGACCAAAGCGGAGGCGACCGAGGCGGTGCTCGACGCGGCGCGGATGGGTCTGCCCGCTGTTGTGGTACAACCTTCCGGAATACTTGGGCCATATGATACTTCTGGGAATCACCTGGTGCAGATGGTGAGCGACTATCTGCGGGGGAAACTCCCGGCCTGTGTGCGCGGCGGCTACGATTTTGTGGACGTGCGGGATGTGGCGGCGGGATGTCTCTCGGCGCTTACCCGGGGATGTGCGGGGGAGTGCTATATTCTCTCCAACCGGCGGTATGAATTGCGGGAGGTGCTGGGCATGGTGCGGCGGATTGCGGGCGGCAGAAAACTGCCGGTGCTTCCGCTCGCGCTCGCGCGGATGGCGGCTCCCGCCATCCAGTGGCGGGCGAGACGCAGGGGCGAGCGTCCGCTCTACACCAGCTATTCGCTCCACACCCTTGGCACCGGGGATCGGTTCTCCCATGAGAAGGCGACGCGTGAGCTCGGATATCATCCGCGCGATCTCTTTTTGACCCTGCGGGATACGGTGCTCTGGATGCGCAGCGGCGGAAAATTCCCGGCGGTGTGCTGAAAAAATAAAAAAGGCTCCGGCAAAAGGCGCAGTGAGATGAGAAATATTTTAGAGGGACGGTGGTAGCCGTCCCTCTACGTTTTCTGAAAACAACGCTCTCAATAGGGCGGTGAGATAAGAAAATTTGAGAAGAGAGGCCAGCGCGCCGGCCTTGCTCCTGTTTTCTGAAAACAACGCCCCAAGAGCGGGGCCTTTTTCACGGGTTGCACCTGCCGCAGGGGGAGAAGCCCTGCTCGAGCGCCTGCTGGCGGGTGGCGAGGGGGACGCGGTTCTTCTCCGCCGGGAGAGAGGGGCAGCTGGGGAGATGGAACTTTTTTGTGTTGCGGTTGCCGATGTAGCCGCCGGAGGGGGCCGCGGGAGCCTCCGGGCCGCCTGCCGGGGCGGACGGCGTTTCGGATTGCCGCGGCGGGGAGCTGGGGGGCGTTCCGGGCTGCCGGCCGGGGGCGTCCGGCGGACGCTCGGACGGCGGCTGCGAGGGCGGGGATTGTTCGGAGTCCCCCTCC
>CAJFTX010000067.1 GCA_904420075.1 uncultured Clostridia bacterium
CGTGGCGACGCAGAAATCTCTCACCCCGAGCCGCTCGAGCTCCGGCGCGATGAGCGCCGCGCCGTGGCCGTAGGCGTCCGCCTTGACGGCGGGCATCAGCGCGCACCCGGGTGGCAGCAGCCTCCGCAGTGTCTCCACGTTGTGCCGCAGCGCGGTCAGGTCGAGCTCGACAAACGCTCTCGCCGTCTGGTCCATAAGACTTCCCCCTTTCGTTTCAAAAAACAGAGCAGCGCGGAGAGCGCCGCGCTCACCGCCAGCACCGCCAGAAAGTGCGGCAGCGCGCGCTCCACGAGGAGCGCCGTCGTCCCGGTGAGCCTCGCCCCCGCCCGCACCAGCAGAATCCCCGCCGGGTGCACAAGGTAGCAGAAGAGCGAGAGGTCTCTCGCAAATGCCGGGCAGCGTCCGCCGCTTCGGAGCAGCAGCCCGAAGAGAAACCAGCTCGCGGCGGGCAGCGCGAGATACATGCTGTTATGGCGCTGCCAGCCGAAGAAGTAGGTGACCCCGCCCTCGCAGAGAAGCAGCGCAAGCGAAACGAGAAATCCCATAAGGCAGCGCTCTTTCCCCGGCGCGCCGCGCCGCCGCAGAAGGGCGCCCAGCAGCAGAAAGAGCGGCGCGAAGAAGAGGCCGTTTCGGGTGTAGCTACTAAAAGAGAAGAGCAGCTCATACCCCTCGCGCAGCGCGGGTACGGCGCTCGCAAGCCCGTACCAGCTGTCGCCGAACACGCCGACGAGGTAGGCGCAACCCGCAAAGAGGATCGCCGCCCGCCACCGCTCCCGCCGCAGAAAGGCGCCCGTAATCAAGAGGCCGAGCGCCGCCGCCGGGAAGTACCAGAGGTGGTAGTAGGTCCCGTCGAAGAGGAGCCATCGCGCCGCCTCCCCGAGGCTCTTTGGAAGCTGTCCCGCGTAGACGGTCACCGGGAGATAGCAGGCGGTCGCGCCCGCGTACCAGAGCAGCTCCCGGCGCACGGCGCGCAGCGTCCGGCCCTCTGCAAAGTAGCCGGTGAGCATCAGAAAGAAGGGCACCGCGAGCCTGCCTGCGCAGTAGGTCACGAAGAAGTCGAGCGTCTCCGACAGGTCGGAGAGCGGGGCGGTGTGAATCGCGACCACCAGCACCGCCGCGACGAGCCGAAACCGGTCGAGCCCGGCGTACCGCTTACCGCCCATACCGCCTCCAGCGCGCGAGCGCCACAAGACCGGTGTTTGTCCCGGAGGAGAGGCAGATTCCCTCCGGCAGGGGGACCTCCCGCCCCGATCCGACCTCAAAGGTGCAGATTTCGGCCTCCCCGCTGCCGCAGGGGGCGACAAGCGCCCGCTCCCAGCCCCGGTGGGCGGCGAGCTTTTCGAGATACTCCTCGAGGGTGAGCGCCATCCCCGTGAGCACCAGCGCGTGCAGCGGGCCGAGGTAGCGGAAGTGCCACGGCTCGGCGCCGATGCCGGTGACCGCCTCCTTGCCCGCGGGGTACCGCTCGACAAAGCCGAAGTAGGGCATAAGCGCGCGCAGGCGCGCAAAGGCGCCGTCCCGCGGCAGCTCGGGGCAGATGGGGTCGATCCGCTCCCGCCGCCCGGCGAGGTCGATCGCGTAGCCCGACTCGTGCTCGCTGTATCCGGGGCGGGCGACGAAGGCGTCTGTAAAAGCGGCGCCGCGCGTCCGCTCGGTCTCTGAGAAGAGGCGCGCCTGCTCCTCCCCCGTGCGGTAGCCGCTGACCGCGACGAGCTCCTCACCGAGCCCCGCGGCCTCGGTGAGCCGCCGCAGCTCCCGCGCCGCCTCCCGCCGGAGGAGCTGGCCGCTCCCCCGGACGGCGGGCATCAGCTCAGGCTTTCCCGGCCGCTCCCGCAGAGGGCAGCCCCGCCGCACGAGGATGAGCGGGCCGCGGGCCGCGTCCTCCGGGCGCAGAAGGAGACTCCTCATATTCTCACCCCCTCCTCCAAAATGCGGTTTACCACTTCAGAAAAGCTCAGCCCCGCCGCCTCGAGCATCCGGGGAAAGCGGCTGTGCGGGGTGAACCCCGGGATGGTGTTGACCTCGTTTAGATAGAGCGTCCCCTCCCTCGAGAGGAAGAAGTCCACCCGCGCAAAGTGGGTGCAGCCGCAGGCGCGGTAGACGGCGCGCGCCGCCTCTTTGACCCGCTGCGCCGTCTCCGGCGGGATGCGGGCGGGCAGGTGGATGCGCGCGGAGGCGAGGGTGTACTTCTCCCGGTAGTCAAAAAAGCCGCCGGCAAGCTCGATCTCGTCCACCTCGCCGAGGGTGAGCTGCCCGGTGCCGAGCACCGCGCAGCCCACCTCGAAGCCGTCGATCTTCTCCTCGAGCAGCGCCTCCCCGTCAAACGCGAGCGCCCGCTCCACCGCCTCCCGCAGCTCGGAGCTCTCCCGCACCTCGGTGATGCCGAAGGAGGAGCCCCCGCGCAGCGGCTTCACAAAGAGCGGGTAGCAAAACGCCTCCGGGTCGCACTCCTCCGCCGAGCGGACCACCCGCCCCTCCGGCACGGCGACCCCCGCCGCCCGCGCGACGGTGTGGGTGAGCGCCTTGTCCATGCAGAGGGCGCTCGCGAGCACCCCGCAGCCGATGACCGGTATCCCCGCGAGCTCGAGTAGGCCCTGCACCGTCCCGTCCTCGCCGCATTTCCCGTGCAGCACGGGGAGCGCGGCGTCGAGCGGGAGCGAGCAGAGCCGCCCCTCCTCCTCGTAGAAGAGCGCCGAGGCGCGGGTGTCGGGCGGAAGCGAGGCGGGCAGGCAGTCCCCCTCCCGCCACCGGTCGGCGCGGATGGCGTCCGTCTCCCCCCGGTAGAGGTAGAGCGCCCCGCTCTCCCGCGCAAGGCCGACGAGAACGAGCTCAAACCGCTCCCTGTCCGCCGCGTCGATCACCGCCGCCGCCGACTGGAGCGACACCTCATACTCCGCGGACCGCCCGCCGAACAGCACCGCGATGCGCGGCCGCGTCTTTTCTTTTGCACCCATTTTTATCCTCCTTTTTTGTCCGGGGACACAAAAAGAGGCCCCCGCTCCTGTACGTTTATTGTACAGGGCGGGGGCCGTCCGTTTTTTAAGAGCGGGCTCCCTTTTGATTAAGAAATACTTAAGAAATGATTAGAGTTTCTCGTAGGATCTCCGCGGCCGCGGGGGCGGCGTAGCCGCTCTCTTTCTACAGGCAGGCCCCTCCGGCACGCGCAGGGCGGTCATCCCTCCGGCATGGGGCATCGTCCGAGGAACGTCTCAGCGCGGACAAAAAGTCCCTCTCTCACCGCCGCCTTTTCCCCGTCTCAGCCCCGCAACTACTAAAGCCAAATGGAGCCCGCGTCCTCCCGCCACGAGCTCCTCTCCCGGTAGGCCCCGGTATCAGGGCGAGCGGCGCCCGGCTGCACGCGTTCTCCTCACCTTTTACAGCTTTACCGGCCTGTTCCGGCGGAGGGCCTCGATCATCTCGCGGTACTCCTCCTCCGAGAAGGCGACCTCCTCCTCGTCGATCGACTCGAGCAGGGTCATCACCTCCGCAATCGTATCCTCGCACGCGCTCTCGTACTCATACAGGTCGGTAAACCAGAGCACGTTTACCCACTGCACCAGCTGCTCTTTTGTGACGGTATGATTTAGATAGGACTCGATCGCGAAGATCACGTCCGTGGCTGACACAATCTCCGGCTCCACCTCCACATTGTGGAGGTCCGCCCCGTATGTTTTTCTGAGCGCGCACTTATCAGCGGCAAATGTTTTAAACGCCTTCAACATCCTCATTTCTCTCCTCCGCGAGATAGAGAAAATCCGCACAGGCGCACCTGCTCTTCAGGTAGTCGAGGTGGCAAGAGCTGCTGGGACTCCTCCGTCTCCCTTCCCCAATTTGCCGTCACAAGCAGGGATGTGACCGGCTCGCACGCGGAGGCGATCGTCTCCCCGCAGAAAGCACATGGAAAGTCGCTCATCCCGCTCCCCTCCACCGGCGCTAGTTGATCTTCTTCCCGCCCACCAGAATCTCCTTTGGAAAGTTGTGATAATCAATTAAAAATCCGTCGTCCTCCGTGATATATACGGGCGGATTTCCTCTGACCGCAACAACTGTAAAAGCAAATGAGGTAAACTCCTCATATCCCTCCTCGTCCATCTCACAGTCGTTGTCGTCCTCAAAACAGGTGTCGAACGTCGCAACAATATAGTTGTCTTCATCCCATTTCAACACCATTTCATCTCTCGCATAGGAATCCAAATTGACATAAAACGTACGAATTACTTTCTCTTCTTTTTCAGAAAAATACATAGTTATCTCCACATATACTTTTTATTTTTTGGGAGCTGCCGGAACAATATGTGTTCCTGAGAGGTAGTCTGTCAAAAGGGATTTCTGCAAAGCCTTCTCTATTGAAACAATAAATATGTATTTACCATAGGCAAAAATAATAACTGCTAAATCATATTCCATAAATTTCAGATCGGCACCTCTAAAATTTTATTAAATCTCATATATATCCACCTAATCCTATTAATATTTTGTTGAAAACAACTATAAATAGTGATATAATATATTAAAATATTTAGATGTACATTTTCAAGAAGTTGAGAATTGCGGCTTATAACATTACAAAACTCATTAAATCTGAAATTAAAGACAGTATAAGAGTGTGCGAAAATTCTCGAAGGCAAGTGGGATTCCATATAGCACCCTTACCATGCTTTAACAAAAGGAATTGATGGCACATCATACGATACGGTCATTAAAATTTGCAAATTACTCAATCTAAAGCAATTATACGATGCAGACCTAACCCTTTTTAACAATCAGTTCTATGAAATATATTCGATGCTTGCTGCTTTGGACGAGCAAGGAGTACACACAGTAAAAACTATTTTAAGTGTAGAATACAACAGATGCACGGATAACAAAGCATTGCCTTCGGTTAAAGCATATAACAGTCTGTCCGTTGCCGGAAAGAGTGTAAGCATTGATCATTCTTCCTTGGAGGGCGATGATGAGTAGTGAGAGAGTTATAGAAGCCAAAGTCAAGGATATGCTTTTGCAATACAAACTGTCGGAAGTAACGTTTGATAATTTGGTATATATCATTGAAGGTTAGGGGTTTGAGATTGTTGAGTTTCTATATGAAGAAGATTCATCATCTACCCGATTGATTCAGAGATTGGATTTGACAGATTACGCTTGTGTCAATGAAGCCTTTACTTATCAATATGGGGCTATTTTTGAGTGAGAATATATCCGCTATCCGCTACAGAGAAGCTATATGCCTTAGCCCATGAGGTCGGACACATTTTCTGTGGTCACTTAAAAGACGGAAATATGCGGTGCTCTGTTGAGGAGGAATACAAAGCAAATGAATTTGCCCACATGCTCTTACCCCCTTCCTTTCCTTCAAAGGTTCTGCGATGGTCTGAGGAGCACAAAAAGCCGCTATTATCGGTATTGTTATCATATTGGTGTTTGTATATCGGCGTGATTGGTATCGCCTACGTTCTGCAGCAACAATCGTACATGGCGAATATTACATTACGGACTCTGGACACAAATATCAAAAAAAGAATGTATATTTTGAAAGGCAAAAACAATGTTGAAAGATTAACCCAAGAACAATATTATTCTGGCGCATATGAGCCTTGCCAAATTTGTTTTCCGGAGGATAATTGAAAGGAACAAGAATATGGGACTGTTCGATATTTTCAAAAAGAAGTCTCCGACGCATGAGGAAAAGGTGGCGTTAGCATATCAGGGTTATAAGCCCGATGTGGTAGACATGGTTTTCCCCGGCAGAACGAAACAGGTAAGCAATATCATTGTGTCGTTGGCTAAAATCTATGGCGTTAATTTAGCGTTGCTGACCGCAAAGGAATACTATGATATTCTTACGGCTTTTTCAGATGTCTTTATTCGGCGTACTATTACAAACTGTAGCGATGAACATATCGTGATGAGTTTGAAGGTTAACCACGGGAATTATATCAAAAATGCTGAGATAGCGGAAAAAGTCTTAGCATATTGCACGCTAAATATGAGCGATAGTTCCTTTGTATTAGACTCTGCTGACAAGATGAAGCTATTGGAGAATTGTAGTGGAAGTATGACCGAGGACGAAAACTTATCAGTGCAGAACATAGAAAGCCAAGAAAACATAGAAGACGAAATGTATGGACTTTGTATGGAAAAGCCCCTATATGCCAATGGGCACGATGATGCAGAATCGTTCCTCAATCAACTAAAAAGTTCTTTAGGCGAGGACCTTACTTGGGAGCAGAATGAAACATTAGATGTTGAAGGTATTGGCGGAAAGGTTATCGTATATAGTAGCAGTCTCCCCTCCGGCAAATCCTATAGGACTGTATATGTAAATGAGCATGGGATTAACGCCGATAAAAAAATCCCCAAAGGCTTTACAACAGCAAAGAGTAAACCTGTTGCCGTAAAGCAGGAGCAGGAGGAACAGTGGTACTTTGAAAATCCAATAGAACTTGCCTTGTATGCAAAACTCTATAACAAGAAAAACAATGTTATTTGGATATCCGGCGACAAATATTTTGAACTGTATAAAGTTGGTTATCAGTTATTTGAGTGCAAGCAATACGCTAAAGCAATCAACACATATAAAGAGTGCTTGAAACTAAATCCCATTGGTGTGAGTGCTCGATTTGAGTTGGTTGAATGTTACCTCGCGATCAGACAATTTTCTCTTGCAAGAAAAGCCCTGTATGATATGAAGGATTTTTTGTATAGTGATCAGTTGAAAGCTAAGTTCTATCGTCGCATTGGATTCGTTGCAATCGAGGAAAAGTCCTTCAAAGAGGCGTATGCTTGTTATCAATACAGCCTGAAATACAAAAATCATCCTTCGGTATCGCAAGAAATGAGATATATTGAATCTAAGGCTGGAGCTTCTGTTAGACGAATCGATGCCGAAAGTGTTTTGAACAAATACAACATCCCGATTGTTTAATGGAGGTGTTATGATATGAATGAAGATTACGAAAAATTAAAAAGCAATCTAATCTCGATTGCATCGGAGCTATTTCGTTTTCAAAGAGTTTTTACTAAGGCCATTAGCAAGCTCGATATGGAGGAACAAAGCAAGTACAGCAGCCAGTATGCCTGGTTTTCAAAAAAGGTAGCAAAGGCTTTGGATGGTGCGGGGTTGAGAGTAGTCTCTGTTGATGGACAGCAGTATGATCCAGGTATGGCTATCACACCGTTAAACCTTGATGACTTTGAGACCGATGACATTTTATACGTTGAACATACCATGGAACCTATCATCATGGAAGGTGACGCTGTTATCAAAACAGGGACGGCTCTATTAAGGAGGAAAGACAGATGAAGCATTACATCGGCATCGACCTTGGCACGACCAATAGCGCTATCTGCTCGTATGACGGAACGAATATGCGTATCTGGAAAAGTCCCGAACAAAATGATGTTACCCCTTCTGCAATCTATGTAGATAAGCGAGGCAACAAGTATTACGGACAAAGAGCTTACAACCAAGCTCCCTACAATCCCACCAATTCCGCAACGCTATTCAAGCGTTTCATGGGAACAAATACGAAAATCGAATTAGAAGCAGCCGGTCTTTCTCTTACGCCCGAAGAATGTAGTGCTGAGATACTGAAGGTTTTGTACGGCTATCTTCCCGAAGAAATCCGAAACAGCCCTGAAACCGCAGTAGTAATAACCGTCCCCGCTGCGTTTAACCAAATGAAAAAGGATGCAACCCTACAAGCTGCAAAACTTGCCGGAATCAATAATGTGGCTCTAATGCAGGAACCAGTTGCCGCTATTATGAGCGTACTGAGAGCGTCCAAACAGGAAGGTATTTTCCTTGTATATGATTTGGGCGGTGGTACATTTGATGTTTCCATCGCAGAAAATATAAACGGCAAGGTCAATCTTTTGGCTCACGGCGGCGTGGAAATGTGTGGTGGGCGTGACATTGACCGTATGGTATTTAATCAGATTGTTGTTCCATGGTTGAGAAAAACATTTGAGCTGCCTAAAGATTTCCTTGTGAACCGCAAGTACAAGGTTTTTTGCCGAGTTGCACAGTGGGCAACTGAACGAGCTAAGATGGAATTGTCAGCTACAGAGGAAAGCACAATTTCTCTTAGCGAAGGCGATGCGAGGACAATGGATGAATCTGGAAACGAGATGTATATTGACATTGACCTCGACAGGACACAAGTCGATAGCATTATTTCCGATCTTGTCAAAGAAACCGTAGATGCAGCAAGAGAAACTCTTGCTAAGGCCGGGCTTTCTGCTAACGATCTGGAACGAATTGTTTTTGTTGGCGGACCCACAAATTATAAACCGCTTAGAGACAAAGTTTGCTACGAACTCTCCTTACCGGCAAATATTGATGTAAATCCGATGACCGCAGTTGCAGAAGGTGCGAGTATTTTTGCCGAATCAATCAACTGGTCAACGGCAAGCCATTCCAGGAAAGCCGCAAACGAAGTCGTAAAAACAGACATCTCCCTTTCTTTCAAATATACCGCAAGAACCTCTACCGATATAGCAAAGGTAATGTGTGTCCTCGGCACGGTGTTGAATGGTTATACGATTCAGTTCACAAGTGACGACACCGGATGGACTACTGGCAATGCTGCGTTGACAAACAATTTAATGATTACTTTACCATTGACAAAAAATGGAGACAACTCTTTTACTGTTAAAGTATTCAACGAGTTTGGGCATGAGCAAGATGTCGGAGCCAATAAAATAGTCATCACAAAAACTCTGGCTACGGTTGGAGCCATTCCTGCATCGCACTCCATTGGCATCGAAGTTCTCAACAAACTTGGCGGAACTCCTGTATTGGAGTTCTTGGTTAAAGAGGGAGACTCTCTTCCCCAAAAAGGAGCCGTCACTTTCAAAGCAGGTCAAACCATCAAAGCAGGCACAAATGAATCGCTAAATTTCAAACTGTGGGAAGGTGACATTGAATATCCAATTAGCGATAATCGTTGGATCGGGTTGTTCAAAATTAAGGGTACAGATATTGCCGAGGGTGTTGTCCCTACCGGAGCTGACATCGAATGTGAATATGAAATATCTGATTCTGGAACAATCAACCTAACCGCTTCTATTCCTTGTATTGGTATAACCTTTAGTAACTGTAACTTCTATTCTCGTCAAGAAGGACAAATTGACTTGGATGACATTGAAGGCATTGCTGAACAAGGACGCCGCGTGCTTGATAGAATTGAGGCAATTTCTGAAAAAGTTGATGATCCGCATCTCGCTGAAGCAAAAAAGAAAGCCGAAAAAGCTGCTAACCTTGACAGCGAGCCACAATGCGAACCGGAAGATGTTCAAAAAGCGAACAATGAACTTTTGGATGCCAAAAAGCTCATCAACCTAACTCGTCAATCAAATCTAAAGACTATCAGACAAATGGACTTAGATAGTTGTGTTGATTTCTTTGATGAAGTCGTGCGTCAGTATGCTCGCCCCGCCGAAGAACAATCTTTCGATAATCTAACACGCACAGCTCAACGCTCTATCGACCGCAACGATGAAAACTTTGATAATATCCTTGATAGCATGAAAACAACGAACACCTTGATCCTTTTGAGACAAGATTGGTTCGTTGTGGATTGGTATCAAAGAGCTATTGCAAATCCTAATAATTATATTGATATGCAGAAATATAGCGAGTTAAGACAGCAAGGCGATGCGTCATTGGCCAATGACGATATTGACCAGCTCAGAAAGATTTTGTTTGAGCTATTTTCTATCCAAATCCGTTCTGATTCTGGAGACGGGATGTCTGACAATGCAAATGTCGTAAAGGGGTAAATCTATGAAACAGTGGTTGCCAAGAGGTATGACTGTAAAAGCTGAAAAAAGAATAAAGAAAATGCTTTCATCCGGCGAAGGTTGGCAAATTTATTCTACCAATCAAGATTCGTATGTCCTTGCGGCAACCCCTTCTCTTTATGAGAAATGGGTCTCTGAGTATCTTCTCCCAAAGGGTATATTTGAGCAATCTTCCGGAAGCATTGCGTGTTGGATGTATTGCAGCACAGGTGAATATATCGTTTCAGCGCTTGAACAAGGTCCCTTTCCAAGCAATAACGGACAGATCGAAGCGTTCTCTATTGCTTTTAATACAACGCTAAAACTTTATCCACAGGCCGATCTGCATGATGCCGTTTATATTGAAGAATACTCTCTCATTCTGCCGGTTTTTGAAAGTAGCAATGCTACTAATAACGATTCTGTTTATGGAAAATGGCTTACCGGCGGTGTGAACATTTCTGCAACTTCGTTTAAGCGGATTTCGCAGCTTATGTCATGGATTTCACGGGAGCAGTTGAGTAAGTTTTTTGAGTTAGCGGGATTTGAGCCTAAAGATGAGCTGGCTGAAGAAGGACCTACAGAGGTCGACACTTCCACAGAAAAGCAATCGGACATTGAGAACAAAATTGAAGCAGTAGGAATTAGTGATGCATTTACACTAATCGGAAGACCGGAACTTGAGCAGTTCTTTAATGACAATATTATCGACATTGTACTGCATCAAGAACAGTATAAGCGTATGGGCATCTCCTTCCCCGGTGCAACAATTCTTCACGGACCTCCTGGATGCGGTAAGACATATGCAGTCGAACGCCTCGCAGAGTATTTGGGATGGAGACGATTTAATATTGACTCCTCAACTGTTGCCAGTTCCTTTATTCATGGTACGAGCAAGAAGATCTCCGAAGTGTTTGACCAAGCAATCAAAGCAGCTCCTTCCATTCTCATTATTGATGAAATGGAATCCTATCTAAGCAATAGAAATATGGCTGGTTCAAGCGGAACGCATCATATCGAAGAAGTTGCAGAGTTTCTGCGAAGAATACCTGAGGCCATATCCAAAGGTGTATTGGTGTTCGCTATGACCAACATGATTGATGCTATCGACCCTGCTATCCTGCGCCGGGGACGTTTTGACTATATTGTTGAAGTCAAAATGGCGAACAAAGAAGAAATCGCAGCATTGCTCAATGTAAAATTCAAACATCTTCCGGTTGCAGAAGATGTTGATGTTGAGAACATATCCTCAAAGCTGGATAGTCACCCAATGTCAGATATTACATTTGTTCTTCGGGAAGCAGGAAGAGTTGCTGTAAAAGCAGGAGTAGCATTTATCGACAACGCTTGTTTTGAGAAAGCCTTAAGTATGTTGCCAAAAAAAGAGGAAAAACGCAAAATCGGATTTAATCAATAAGTGTCCGATTTAAGGGGGGACGATATGGACATTCAATTTTTGGAGAAGAATCCCTTTTTTGTTCTTGATGTTTTGCCGACGGATAAGCGAACAACTATTGTTGGTAAAGCAGAAGAAAAAGCGTTTTTTTTAGACGGCAACATTTGTAATGAGGCTCAAATGAGCTTGCTTAATCCAGCGAAGCGTCTCTCTGCAGAAATGGATTGGTTCTGCGAATGTGACGCAACGATGATTTCCGATATTCGTTCAAGCATTGAGAGTCATTCTCTGATTCATACAGACAGTCTATCGGGTCTTGCAAGGCTTAATGCAACTTTGTTTAACTTTGCAATTTCTGACTTTGAAGACTATTTTGAGATTGGCTACGCCATTCTTGATATAGATGAACAATATAGTTCTATAGAAACAACCGCCCTTGCCGATGCAATTAACGCCTGCCGCGCCAAAGCCGGTTTATTACCTGTCTCCGATGATGAAATCGGACGTGAACTAAATAGAAAACGAGATCAAATTCGGCGCTATATTTCAGATAAAACACTTGCCTTGAGTAAAGACGACTACATAGAGCTTGTGACTATACTAGCTGAAAAATGCATTGCTGATGACGATTACTCAGATGGTATAATTATTTCTGATGTAGTGGATCAGTACGAACTGAAAATGCAAACCTTGATTGAGGAAGCATCCAATGAGATCACAACTCATATTGCGAGACTTCAAAGGATTGCTAATAAAGAAGGTATTGAAACGAACTTGGCCGGACTGATCAAGAAAATAAAAAAATGGGATAAGTTAGTTCAACCGTTGCAATTAAAATCGATGGCAAGTGGTGTCGTTCACCAAACAAGTGAGAATATTGGTTATGCGATAAGAGGCCTTTCTTTATGGCTTCATAATGAACAAGAGATGACTGAACAAGCACTAATGCTTGTAAACTCCATGAAAGCTGTTTTTGCCGAAGTTGGTTCACTTGCGGATGTCTTTGGCGAGGATGCTAAGACTCTTAATAAAATTATCAATGAAAACAAAGAAGTGACAGCAATCATCTCTGAAATTAAGGCAGTCGAAAGAACCATTGAAAAATGGAAAGCTCCAGATGAAATTGCAGATGCTTATATGCTTGCCACAAATACAATAACAGATAATAGCGTTAATGAGCTGATTGCTAAGGTCAAAGCTCTTAATGTAAAAATTAAAGCAATCAATGCTGATGAGGAAACTATAGAGCGGTTACGTACTAATCTCTGTATTATAACAAGAGATGGTGCCATATACGCTCACAACGAAAGGCACAAAACGGCATTAGCCCTCTCTATCGCAAAGATGCTGCTTTCAGAATTTGGAGACATGGAGGAACTACGGAGAAAATTGTCCGAAGATGTTTCTGTTCTTAGTAACCAGCTAATTGCCATTAACGCATCTCGCCCTACATATACTCCCTCCTCTCAATCGCCACGGAGCAACAACTCAGGAGGTTCAAAAAAAGGCTGGATAATTGCAGCTATTATATTTGCAATCATTATTGCAATCATCATATTTGCGATTGCGGGTGGAAACGATAGCTCGTCCAATAGCGGGCAGTATTCTGGTAACCAGCCCTCGTACAATCAGTCAAGTGAAGTGAAATTCTCAAGTTCCGTAGCCGCAGGAACTGATGTCTACGCCGATATTGTTTCCATCTTCCCAGCTATCGGAATTTACACGCAAAGATCTTCTAACTATACTCATTTTGTATGTGAGTGCAAAACACCGACAGATTCTACCGTGTGGGTATATATGTCTACCTCAGAATATAGAAACAACTTTGATTCAAATGTTTCTACAAGCATTCATAACGAGTACCAAGATGAGAAAACATTTTCGTCAAAGAGAATCCATGGTGAGGCAAGAAAGGCTGATAATGTAATGTCCAGTCTTTCTTCAGATACCGGTGCGACCATGTTGATAGACTTTGACTCCGTTGGCTAACTTGGTCTTCTTGAATGGAGCTGTAGATTACATTGAAAAAGAGATTATGAATTTTGGGCTTGTTTCCAAAAAAGGTTCTTGAAAAATATAGAATTAATATTGAGAGTACAAATCGTGCATTCCAAGAAAATAAAACTTCAAAAGAATCTTGGCGTGGCAGAGAATGTTGCGAATTGGTTGCGGAAAATGATGCCTATCAATTCTACGGATACAGAACCTACCCTGATCACAGTGGAGGTTATATATCAAGGCGGAAAACCGGTGGCATATTTTACTTCACCAGCTTCCAGCTTTTTCAGACTATCCTCCAATATTCGGATTTTTACGGAAGCTGTCAGCAGTAGTCTTCTCTGGAAATTCCATCCGCTGAAATAGAACAGCTTTTTCGGAACACAGTTTTCCTCTAAATCTTCCATCAGTTCGGCAATCCGTTTAGCAAAGTCACAGTGTTTCAGGACATAAATAACGGGAGTTTCTTTTTCTCTGCCAAAACAGCTTTGCGCTCTTTGGATTTTGCCTTAATCTTATCAGCGATAACAACATAAGAATCAGCTCCTTTTCGTGTTGATTTCCAGCGGTTATAAGGCTTTTTCTGCTCCTTTCCTAATAACATTTTCAATTCACCATAAATGAGAACCGCTGTCATATGTATTAGGTGGCGGGCACCACCCTTTACATAGTAACTCCTGTTTGGGAATAATGGATCGTTCCCCTCGTCGTCTCATAAGTTTTCCCTGTCTCTCTCAGTTGATTTTTTTCCCGCCCACCAGAATCTCCTTTGGAAAGTTGTGATAGTTTACGAGAAAAAAGCCCTCATCGGATAACTCCACCGGCGGATTTCCGCTCACTTCCTCAGCCTGAAACGCAAACGAGGTGAACTCCTCATATCCCTCCTCGTCCATCTCATAGTCGTTTTCGTCCTCAAAACAGGTGTCGAACGTCGCAACAATTTTGCTCCCGTCCTCCCATATCAGCTCCATCTGCTCATTCTCATAGTGATCCAGGTTCTCTGCAAAAGTCTTCACAATTTTTCCTTCATACTTGTTTAACATCGTTAATCCTTCCATCCTTTCGGCCTCGCTGGAACAATGTGCGTTCCCTTTTTTGAATAATGGACTGTTCCTCTCGTTGTCTCACCCGTTCTCCCGGTGTTCTGATCTATATATGTCCCTATTACCTCTCCAAAATCTACCCTCTCCTTTTTGGGAGGAATCCACTGCCCCGTTCCGGCATATTGATCGACAAGTTCCTGCGCCTTTTTCATCGAGCCGCGAAAAACACTCCTACCCTTCATGTAGTTATTGTGTCCCGGAATGTGCTTTCCCTGATTTCCCTCGTGTATTCTTTTCGGAAATCCGCGTATTCTTCCGCTTCCCTTCGTGTTGCCGAAGCTGCCACCGCCGCCTCCGCCGCCGATTCCGCCGCCCACTAAGCAGTCACCTGCTCTCTGACCTTCAGAATCTCGCTTGTGAAGGGGACGATGCGGATTCCCGCCTCCCGGTACGGGGCGAAGATGTCGTCGGGCGCCATGCCATAGACGAGGATCGTCTTCGGCGAGAGTCGTCTCACAAGCTCGGCAAGCCCCCGCTTGAAGTACTCCCGGTCCTCCCTGTGCTGGATACAGCCGTGTGTCCCGACCGAGACGGTCTTCCCCGCTTCTATCCCTTCAAAGCAGAAAGCGTAGGTCCGCTCGTCGTTAAACCGGACGTTTGGGATGATCGGAACACCGTTTTGCTGCAGCCAGACGGCGAGCGTCCGGCCCCGGTATGTATTCCACATCTGCATCACAAGCGGCATGTTCCGGTAGAGGCTGAAATCGGGGGAGATCACCCCCTGAAACTTCTTCAGCCGGCTTTCATACTGCCTCGGGTTTCTCCACAGCCGCTCAAAGTTCCTGTCCTGCTCGTAGAACGCCACCCACGCGTCAAACCTGCGGCAGGAGGCCGACACCGCCTTTGAAAAGGGGATCATCTCCTCCGGCAGAAGCTCGCTTGTCCGAAGCTTCGGGCGCTCCAACTCTCCCGCGTAGTCGGCCTGCTCCACAAGGTAGGCGTGAAAGACGTCGTATCTCGTATTCAGTTGTCCTTTTGTCACTCGAACGAGTACCTCCGTAAACAAAAATTTGAGGAATTCTTCTCTTGCCTTCCGTTTACGGACCTATCGCGGTCGAGTGATATGGAGTCCTAATCCTTAGAGAAAGCGCCCCTCGGAAGACTGTAACAGTTCTTGCAAGGGGCGTTTTTCTTTTTTACACGGGCGCTCCTCCCCAAAGGGGTTGCTCCGTTCTTCTCTGATTTCAGTGTAACTCCATTTTGGAGTGCCGTCAAGACTCACTCGGCACGGCTCTGCACCCCCGTCTCCCGGTCCGGGAGCACCACCGTGAAGGCGGTGACGCCGCTCTCGCTCCGGACCGAGATCGTCCCGCCGTGCAGCTCCACGATCTCCTTGGCGATGGCGAGCCCCAGCCCCGAGCCGCCGGTGTCCGACCGGCGCGCCTCGTCCAGCCGATAGAACTTGTCGAAGATGACGGCGAGCTTTTCCGGCGGGATGGTGCGCCCCTCGTTGCGCACGGTGACCGCCGTTCCACGCCCGGTCCGCTCGGCCCGGATGAGGATCTCGGTCCGCTCGTCGCTGTAGCTCGCCGCGTTCTTTAAGAGGTTGTTAAACACCCGGGCGAGCTTGTCCGGGTCGCCGTAGACGGTGAGGTTCTCCGCCGCCTCGAGCCGCACCGTGTTCCCCCGGGCAGAGAGCTGCGGATAGAGCTCGTCCGCCACCTGGGCGAGCATATAGCTAAGGTCGATCCCGCGGCACTCGAGCAGCATCTGCCTCGAGTTGTAGCGGGTGATCTCAAAGAATTCACCAATCAGCCGCTCGAGCCTATGCGCCTTCTCGAGCGTGATGTGCAGATACTTCGCCCGCTGCGCCGCCGGCATGTCCTGCGCCTCGTCGAGCAGGCTCAAGTAGCCGATCACCGAGGTCAGCGGGGTGCGGATGTCGTGCGCGAGATACATCACAAGCTCGTCCTTGCGCTGCTCGGCGAGCTGGGTCTCGAGCGAGCGGCGCTCGAGCGTCTGCCGCACGGCGTTGAGCTGCTTCTCGGTCGTCGCGAGCTCGGGGATGAGGGTGATCTCCTCCCGGCCCAGCAGCCCGTCGATGCCCCGGTTGATCTCCCGGAAGTAGCGGGTGAACCACCCGAGAAACACCCGAAACAGGATGAAAAACATCCCCACGACCGCGGCAAGCCAGATGAGCTCGGCGTTGTTGCGGACATAGTAGTGATAGACAAAGTAGGCCTCGTCCGACGGGAAGCCGAAGAACCGCTCCAGGATGCGCACCACGATATCGCCGCCCACCCCCTTCCAGAAGAAGATGTAGAACCCGAAGATAATCGCAAAGGCGCCGAGCGCCATCCCGAGCACCCGCCAGAACAGCTTGCGCTTTAGTCGGGAGTAGTCCCCTCGCTCTCTCTTAGCCATCGATCTTATACCCCACTCCCCAGACCGTCTTGATGTACTTCGGACGCTCCGCCGTGTCCTCCATCTTCTCGCGCAGGTGCCGGACGTGCACGGTGATGGTGTTGTTGTTCTTACTGTAGTACTCGTCCCTCCAGATCTCGTGGAAGAGCTCCTCGGCGCTCACCACCTTGCCCCGGCGCTCGAGCAGAATCCGCAGGATCTCAAACTCGGTGGGCGTGAGCGGGAGTTCCCGCTCGTTTAAAAAGCACTGGTGGTTGTCCACATCCAGCAGAAGCCCCCCGTGGGCGATCACCGTCTCCCGTCCGCCGGGGGCGCGGCTGTAGCGCTTGTACCGCCGGAGCTGCGCCTTCACCCGCGCCACAAGCTCGAGCGGGCGGAACGGCTTTGTGATGTAGTCGTCCGCCCCGAGGGTGAGGCCGGTGATCTTGTCGATCTCACCGTCCTTCGCCGTGAGCATGATGACCGGATAGGTGTGCGCCTCCCGGATGCGCTGGCAGAGGGCAAAGCCGCTCGTCCCCGGGAGCATGATGTCCAAAATCGCGAGGTCGAGCGCCTCCTTCTCAATCACCCGGAGCGCCTCCTCCGCCGTGTAGCACTTGAAAACCGTGTAGTTCTCATTTTTGAGGTAGAGCTCGACGAGGTCGGCGATCTCCCGCTCGTCGTCCACCACCAGAATCCTGTCCCCCATGGTATCCCCCCTTGTCCTTTTCGGTCTTATTGTATCAGAGCGCACCGGAAAAAAACAGAAGAAATCCCTTGGGAATTCTTAAGAATTCCTTAAGGCGCCCCGGACGGGATGTCCGGGGCGCCCTACACTATTTCCGTGCGAGCACCGTCTTGCGCACGAGGTCCACCGGGATGATGGTGAAGGCGAGCGCGAGCACCACCCCCCACTCCCCGAGCAGCAGTCCGTAGCAGCGGAGAATCTCCCCGCCGAAGTAGGTCATCAGACACTGCACCAGCACGATCAGCAGCAGAATCTTCCAGAAGCCGTGGTTCTTCTCGATGTTGTCGAAGAGGTTGCGCCGGTCGGTGCGCGCGTTAAACGCGTTGCACACCGCCATCAGGATATAGAAAGCGAAGTACCCGGTCATGAGATAGGCGTCCCCCGCCGCCGGGCGGAAGAACTTTTCCACCGCGGGCGACAGCAGAAAGAAGAGGCTCATCCCAAACGCCCACAGGCCGTCCACCACGATGGCGCTCCACATCTCGCGGCTGACGATGCTCTCCCGGCGCTGCTTCGGCCGCTCCTGCATGTACCGCCGCAGCGCGGGCTCCCCGCCGAAGGCGAGCGCCGCGAGGGTGTCCATCACGAGGTTCACCCAGAGGATCTGCACGATCGAGAGCGGATTTGCCATCCCCAGCAGCGGCGCCATGAAGGAGATGAGCACCGCCGAGACGTTGATGGTGAGCTGAAAGACGATAAATTTGCGGATGCTGTTATAGATGGTGCGGCCGTAGAGAATCGCCTTTGCGATCGAGGCGAAGTTGTCGTCGAGGATCACGATGTCCCCCGCCTCCTTCGCGACCTCGGTGCCGCCGCCCATCGCAAAGCCCACGTCCGCGCACTTGAGGGCGGGCGAGTCGTTGACCCCGTCGCCGGTCATCCCGGCCACCAGGTCGAGCGCCTGCGCCGCGCGCACAAGCCGGCTCTTGTCGCTCGGCAGCGCCCGCGCCACCACCCGGATCTGCGGCAGCTTGCGCTGGAGCTCCCGGTCATCCATGGCGGCGAGCTCCTCCGAGGTGAGCGTAAGCTCCCGCTCGGAGCGGAGGATGCCCGCCTCCTTCGCGATGGCGACGGCGGTGTCCTTCCGGTCTCCGGTGATCATCACCACCTGCACCCCCGCCCGCTGTACCTCGCGGATCGCCTCCTTTGACTCGGGGCGCACCTCGTCCCGGATGCCGATCACGCCGATGAGGGTGAAGGCCCCCTCCGGCAGGCGCTCGCCCCGGATCTCCCCCTCCGAGGTGCAGAGGGCGAGCACCCGGATGGCCCGCCCCGCGAGCTCGTCGATCCTCCGGTCGAGCTCGCGGCGGGCCGCGGGGGTGAGCGGGCGGCGCTCCCCGTCCCCGCCGTAGTACCCGTCGCAGCGGGAGAGCAGCTTCTCGGGCGCGCCCTTGATGAGGGTGAGGTTTCGCTCGCCCCGCACCGTCGCGGCCGAGAACTTCCGGTCGCTCGAGAAGGGGATGGCCGCCACCTTGGTCACGCTCTGCGCCCCGCCCCGCTTCGACTGCGCCGCAAAGGACAAGATCGCCCGCTCGGTCGCGTTGCCGCCGAGCACCGTGAGCTTCCCCCGGTCGGAGGTGACGAGCGCATCGGTGTTCTGCCGGACGCCGAGCGAGAGCAGCTGCGCGAGCTCGCCCGGCACCTGGTCGAAGCTCCTGTAGTCGCCGCAGGCCCCGTCCACAAAGCAGACCGCCTGCAGCTCGCCGCGGGTGATGGTGCCGGTCTTGTCGGAGAAGAGGATGTTGAGGCTGCCCGCCGTCTCGATCCCCGCGATTTTGCGCACCAGCACATTGTCCTTCAGCATCTTTCGCATGTTGAGCGCGGAGACGAGCGCCACCATCAGCGGCAGCCCCTCCGGCACCGCCATCACGATGACGATCACCGCCAGCATCACCCCCTCGACAAAGTCGGAGAGCAGCCCGGGCAGGTTCTGACAGTACAGAAGAATCCGCGCGGGGTCAAACCCGTTTGCGATCACGATCCGCTGAAAGAGGAAGGCCGCCGCGATCAGCACTCCGCCGATGTAGCCGAACTTGCTGATTCCATTCGCGAGCCCCTGGAGCTTCATCGCAAGCGGCGACTCCCGCTCCCCGCTCTGCTGCAGCTCGCCCGCGATCTGCCCGTAGACCGAGCGGTCGCCCACGGCCGCGACCTCCATCACCCCGCTGCCCGAGACGACCACCGCCCCGCGGAACACCTTGTAGGGCGCGAGGAAGTCCATCCCCCGCCCCTCGTCGAAGGAGGCGCCGCGCGGGGCGGGGCTCTTCTCCGCCTCGGCGCTCTCGCCGTTCAGGGCCGACTGGTCCGCCTTGAAGCCGCCCGAGCGCAGAAGGCCGTCCGCCGGAATCCGGTCCCCCGCCTGGAGCAGCACCCGGTCGCCGACCACGATCTCCCCGATCGGCAGCTCGCAGAGGTTGCCGTTCCGGTAGACCTTGCAGAAGATCTTCCCGGCCTCCTCCTGCAGTTTCTGAAAGGCGTTCTCGTTGCGGTACTCCGAGAAGGTGGACACAAAGGTCGCCAGCAGCACCGCCGCCGCGATCCCCACCGACTCGTACCACTCGGTCTGCCCCGTGAGCGCGAAGGTGATATTGATCGCGAGCGCCACGCAGAGGATTTTAATCATCGGGTCGTTAAAGTTGCCCCGCAGCTTCTGCCAGAAGGTCTCTCCCCCCCGCTCGGTGAGACGGTTGTCCCCGTACCGCTCGCGGGAGGCGCGCACCTCCGCACTTGACAGTCCTCTCTCTCTCATTTCGTTCCCTCCATTTTGACAGTCAGGGGCGGAAGGTTCGTCCGCCCCAATCCCATCTTACGCGGCATGTCCCCTTCCTAGAACCGTCTCAATAGAGGAAATAGCCGAGCGCGCCCGCGCCCAGCATCACGAGCACCGGGTGTACCCGGAAGCGGCGCTGCGCGACGAGCGCCCCCAGAAAGAGCAGCAGAGCGGCCCAGTCGGCCCCGCCGTCCGGGAGCAGCGCCGACTGTAAAAGCGGAAGGGTCGCCGCCGCGATCAGCCCGAGCGAGCTCGCCTTCAGTCCGGAGAGTGCCGCCGAGAGCGGGCGGGAGGCGCGCCGCCGCTCAAAAAAGCGGTAGAGCAGCAGCGAGAGCAGAGCGCCCGAGGCGACGCAGCCCGCCGTGGCGAGCGCCGCCCCCGGGACGCCCGCGACCTGGAGCCCGACAAAGGTGGAGGTGTTCACCGCGAGCGGCCCCGGCGTCATCTGCGAGATGGTGATGATGTCGGTGAAGGTCCGCTCCGAGATCCAGTGAAACTTGTCCACCACCTGCGCGCGGATGAGCGGGATGACCGCATATCCCCCGCCGATGCTGAACAGCCCGATCTGAAAAAATGCGGCCGTGAGTTCCAAAAGAGGCCCCACCCTCACTCACCTCCCCGGCCGAGGAGCGCCGCGCCCGCACAGACGGCGGCGCTCCCGAGCAGCACAAAGATCACGTTAACCCGGGTGAAAAAGCTGAGCGCAAACGCCGCGGCCGCGAGCGGCAGCAGGAGCTTCTGCCTCTCCTTCCGAATCGCGCCCGCCATCGACACGAGAAAATCGACGATCAGCGCCGCGGCGGCCGCCTGCATCCCCCGCAGCACCGCCGCGATCGCCGCATTTGCGATAAACACCTGATAGAACGCGGAGATCACCCCCAGAATGAGCAGCGGCGGGAGCACCGCCGAGACGCAGCTGACGAGAAGCCCCGGCACGCCCCCCGTGCGCCAGCCGCAGAGCGCGACCAGATTCACCGCGATCGCCCCCGGCGTGGACTGCGCCACCGCCGCCATCTCGAGCAGCTCCTCCTCCTTGAGCAGCTTCTTTCCCTCCACAAAGTAGGTGCGCACCATCGGCACCACCACATAGCCGCCCCCGAAGGTGAACGCGCTCAAAAACAGATTGACCCCCGCCAGCCACAGGTAAAACCGCACATCCCGTCTCATCCGCTCTCCCCCTTTCCACAGCTCTCCCAGTATACCACTTGCATCTCCATCTGAAAAACGATATAATTTTCTAAAATCCATTACTTTTTTTCATGGAAAGGGGGAGAGGCGATGCTCTCGCTTCGCCAGCTCAAGCTCTTCCGCGCGGTGGCCGAGGCCGGAAGCTTCACCGGGGCGGCGGCGCGGCTCTACGTCACCCAGTCGGCCGTCTCCCACGCGGTGCGGGAGCTCGAGGAGGAGGCGGGGGCCGCTCTCTTTGACCGGCTGCCAAAGGGGGTGCGGCCGACGGCGGCCGGCCGGCTGCTGCTCGCGGAGGCGGCGCCCCTGCTCGCGGACTGCGAGGCGCTCGAGCGCCGGCTCCCCGCGCTCGAGCGGCGGGCGCCGCTGCGGCTGGTCTCCAGCATCACGATCGCCTCCTTCTGGCTGCCGCGCATCCTGCTGCGCTTCGAGCGGGAGCGGCCGGAGCTCCCCGTCTCGGTCACGGTGGTCCGCGCCGCCGACGCGCTCACGGCGCTGCGGACAGGTGAGGCGGACCTCGCCTTTGTGGAGGGGGCGCTCCCGGAGGGGGAGTTCTGCGGGACAAAATTTTCGGAGTATACGCTGTGCGCCGTCTGCGCGCCGGACTATCCGATCTCCCGGCGGCCGGAATTTGAGGAGCTCTGCGGCGCAAAGCTGCTGCTGCGGGAGCCGGGCAGCGCCATCCGCGACACCTTCCAGAGCGCGCTGCTGCTCGGGGGACACACCGTCCGCCCGAGCTGGGAGAGCGTCAACTCCACCGCGCTCCTGGAGGCGGCGAAGGCCGGGCTCGGCGTCACCGTGCTGCCCGAGCTGCTGGTTGCGGACGCGCTTGAGAGGGGGGAGCTCCGCCTCCTCGAGCTCCCCGGCCCCGCGCTCGCAAACGAGCTCTTCGTCGTCCGGCGGCGGGACAGCGCGCTCTCGCCCGCGCTCGAGCTCCTGCTTGACTGTGCGCGCAGTCAGAAAAGCGGTGGCGGAGCTTCCGAGAAACATGTATCGGTACAAAATCTGCCCTCCCATCCCGGGATTGAATCCTTATGCCGTGAGGAGGACGGGTAAATTCTTCGGATTACGGCACATTTCAAATTCTGTCCCGAACTATTTTGAATCTGAGACGGAGCGGCGCGCACACGCCCCGTCTATTCTTATCTGAGCAAAAATATGCAGTGTCGTTGCCCTGCGATCGGGAACGCGTCATTGGCGGAAGCAGGGAGAAGACTGATACCCTTACGCACATGCCGAAATGACAGAGGCGGAGACGGAAAACCCGTTGGCTGTCATCGAGGAACGAATCCTCTCTCACTTGATGCATCCCGGTGAAGCGCGATGCAACAGGTCCGAGCGAGGGCCTGGAATCCGCTCCCCGCCCGGACATCCGCCGCAGACAGAAACGGGCAATGTCATGGCTCGTCACCTGCAAAGCCGTTGCCTGCGAGCGATGACCTCTTCGCCCCTATCGCGCCTGTGGACGCCGTCTCTCCTCCGGCGCTCCGGCCGGTCACAGCCGCCGTCACTGTCAAAAAAAAGCGCCCGGGTACCAGGTACCCGGGCGCTTTTCTATCCCGTAATCAGCTCCAGTCTTCCGTCCACCGCGGGGCTCACCGGCCCCGCGCTCTGCAGATAGGTGATGAAGCGATCGGTGAGCACTCCGTACTCCTCCTCCGCCGTGAGCTGCGCGAGCGGGTCCTCCACCGCGAGCTGCACCGCCGTCTCGCTCTGCACCTTCTCGGTCGTCACCAGCGTATAGCTGCGGGCGGTGTCGATCGGCTGGCCGCCGATCTGCACGCTTGTCACCCGCGAACCCGCCGGGAGAGTCATATTCGCCGACACGCGCATCCCCCCGATCTGCGGGAAGAGGCCGCCCTCCACCTCGTAGTCCGAGAAGGAGTACTCGAGCAGCTGCCAGAGCTGCTGTCCGGTCACCGTGTAGCGCACAAGGCTGCTGTCGAGCGGGAGCGCCGTCTGCACGCTCCCCCGCGAGATGACGCCCGCCGGAATGGAGGTGCGGAGATTCTCGCTCGGAATCAGCGCCACCTCGCACCCGGTGTGATACCGCGCGAAGTCGGCCACAAGATCGCCGAAGTTGGTCTCCTGCCGGCGCACACTCGCCCGCTCCCCGTCGAGTGTGACCGTCGCCTCCCCGACCGCCTCCGCGAGATAGGCCATGCTCGACTCCTTCGCCGCTGAGACGAGCTCTGTAATCGTCTCGTCCGGCGTCAGCTCCCGCAGGTCGTCTCCAGTGTAGAGCGCGGTCTCGGTCTCATAGACCTGGGTGCCGCGCAGCTGGATACGCGCGAGTCCCACCGAGGCGCCGTCCGTCCCCGCGCGGCAGAGCAGCGTCTCGCCGATCCGCTCGCCCGAGGGGAGCGCGTCCCCCCCGAGGCCCTCGATCAGAAGATCGATTCCCTGCACCTCGGAGGCAAGTGCGCGCGCCCGCTCGTCGCCGAGCTGGGAGAGCACGATCACGAAGTCGGCCCTGCTTCCGATCTCCTCCAGTACCTCCCGCACCGACTGGACGGGATCGCGCACCGTGAGATTCCCGAGCTTCGAGACCGAGAGGGCGCCCGCGTCGTCGGTCATCACGCCGACCACCGCGATGTTCACCCGTCCCACCTTCTTGATGAGATAGGGCGAAAAGGCGCGCTCCTCCCCGAGATAGACGTTGCAACAGAGCACGTTGAGTCCGTAGTCCGACACGAGCGTCCCGAGCCGGTTGCCGCCGTAGCTGAAGTCGGAGGGGGCGAGCCCCACCGCGTTGTACCCCGTCTCGGTGAGGATATTAAAGGGGAGGGTGCCCTCGGTGAGATTTACCATCTGGGTCCCGTAGAGGAAGCCGCCGCAGTCGAGCACCAGCGACCGATTCCCGCTCTCCTCACGCACCTGGTCCGCAAAGGCGTCGGTCAGCGCGGAGCCGACCACCCCCTTGTCCGCCTCCACCCGGCCGTGCACCCCGCCGGTGTAGACGATCTCGATCTCGGTCACCTCGCGCGACATGCAGGAGAAGAAGGGCAGCACCATGCAGATCGCGAGCACAATGCAGAGAATCTGCGCCACCGTCTTTTTGCGGATTTTAATCTTCTTCATAATCACTTACTTCCCGAACAGATTGGTAAAGCGCTCCATCGCGCGGGCGGTGTGCTCCTGTGTGCCGAAGGCGGTCAGGCGGAACCAGCCCTCCCCCGCGGCGCCGAAGCCGACGCCCGGCGTCCCGACCACCTGCGCCCGCTCCAGGAGCAGGTCGAAAAAGCTCCAGGAGTCCAGCCCGTCCGGGCACTGCATCCAGATATAGGGCGCGTTGTCCCCGCCGATGGCGGGAATCCCGAGGCCCCGCACGGTGCGCGCGATGAGCTTTGCGTTCTCCATATAGTAGGCGACGTTCTCCCGGCACTGGGCCCTGCCCTCCGGGGTGTAGTAGGCCGCCGCGCCGCGCTGCGAGATGTAGGAGGCGCCGTTGAACCGGGTGGTCTGCCGCCGGTTCCAGAGCCGGTTCAGAGGCACCTCGTTCCCCGCCGCATCGCGCGCGGTGAGCTCGTGCGGCACCACGGTGTAGCCGCAGCGGATGCCGGTGAAGCCCGCCGTCTTGCTGAAGCTGCGGATCTCGACGGCACAGCGCTTCGCCCCCTCCACCTCGTAGATCGAGTGGGGCAGCGCCCCGTCCGAGATGAACTGCTCGTAGGCCGAGTCGAAGATCAGAAGGGTCCCGTTCGCGTTGGCGTAGTCGACAAACGCCCGGAGCTGCTCCTTCGAGAGCACCGCGCCGGTCGGGTTGTTCGGCGAGCAGAGATAGAGGATGTCCGCCTTGAAATCCGGCACCTCGGGCAGAAAGCCGTTCTCCGCGCGGCACTCGATGAACTTCACCTGCCGCCCCGCCATCAGGTTGGTGTCAATATAGACGGGATAGGCGGGCTCGGTGATCGCGACGACGTTGTCCGCGCCCAGAATGTCGCCGAAGTTGCCGCAGTCGCTCTTCGCCCCGTCCGAGACGAAGATCTCGTCCTCCGAGAGGGAGACGCCGCGCGCGGCGAAGTCGTGCTCCAAAATCGCCCGCTTCAAAAAGCCGTAGCCCTGCTCCGGGCCGTACCCCTTAAAGGTCTCGGCTTTTGCCATCTCGAGGCTCGCTCTCGCCATCTCCTCCGCGATGGCGGGCGCGAGCGGCCGGGTCACGTCCCCGATGCCGAGCCGGATGATCTCCGCCTCCGGGTGCGCCTCCTGATAGGCGCTCACCCGCTTCGCGATGTCCGAGAAGAGATAGCTCTCCTTCAGATTTAAAAAATTCTGGTTGATCGTCGCCATAGTCTCACTCTCCTTACAGATCGATCTCGCCGTGGAATACCTCGGTGGCGGGGCCGCTCATCTCCACATGGTTATTCGCAAGCCAGCGGATGGCAAGGTCGCCCCCGCGCAGGTGCACGGTGATCTCCTCATTCCGCGCGCAGTGGCCGAGCAGCACCGCGGCCACCGCGGTCGCGCAGGCGCCGGTACCGCAGGCCATCGTCTCGCCCGAGCCGCGCTCCCAGACCCGCATCTCGAGCTCATTTCTCCCGACCACCCGGGCAAACTCGGTGTTCACCCGCTCGGGGAAGGCCGGATGGCGCTCAAAGCGCGGGCCGAGCCGCTCGAGCGGCAGGTCCGCCACACTGTCCACAAAGAGCACCGCGTGCGGGTTCCCCATCGAGACACAGGTGACCCGGTACTCCGTGCCGTCCACCGTGAGCGGCACGTCCACCGCCCGCTCGCCGGGGAAGTCCGCCGGGATCTCCGACGGACGGAGGACCGCCTCCCCCATGTCGACGGTCACCCGCTCGACCTTTCCCGCGCGCACCGCAAGGGTGAGCTCCTTGATCCCGGAGAGGGTCTCGAGGGTCATCCGCTCCTTTTTGACAAGGCCGTGCTCATAGGCGTACTTGCCGATGCAGCGGGTGGCGTTGCCGCACATCTTGCCCTCGCTCCCGTCCGCGTTGAACATCCGCATGCGCAGGTCGGCCACCTCGGACGGCAGGATGAGCACCAGCCCGTCCCCGCCGACGCCGGTGTGCCGGTCGGAGAGCAGCACCGCCGCCCGCTCCGGGTCGGCCACCGTCTCCCGAAAGCCGTCCACATAGATATAGTCGTTTGAGATGCCGTGCATCTTTGTAAAATGTAGCATACCGTTCTCCCTAAAAATACAGTTTATTTTACTCGATTCCCCGCCTCTTGTCAAATTTCGCGGCCCGCGGCGCGGGTAAAACGGACGCCCCAAGAGAGAGGAGCCCGCCCGGCTCCGAGACGGCGGACCGCCCGAGCCGGCGCCGCGGGGCCATCGTCCCGCCGCCCGCGCAGTTTTGCCGGGCGGCGGGCCCTCAAGAAGGGGCCGGAGAATCTTTCTTGCAATCGGGGTCGCCATGTCCCGATTCGGCCGGGCGCAGCGGCTTTTCGTCCCTCTGCGTCGCGCTCTGGAGAGCCGCACGCAGCTCCTCCAAATATGCCGGGCAGCTCCGCTCCCGACGGAGCAGAGCCTGAAGAGATTTTGGACGCTCCTGCGCAGCGCAGTCGGGCGCCGGCGAGAACCGGCCCTCAAACAGCCCGGCGTTCTCTCCCCCCCGTCCCCGTCTTCCAACGGCGGTCGCCGTTCCGGCCGGCCTGTGCGAGCCCCCTGTATCCCCTTCCGCTCCGTCCTACTGCGCGGGCCGGACCGACACCTCCCCCGAGGAGAGCGCCTCTCTGCTGCCGTCCTCATATTCGACCAGCAGCTCCGCCCGGTCGGTCACCGCGAGCGCCTGGGCCGCACGCCGTCCGCGCGGGGTGATCACCGTCACAGCCTTTCCGACCGTGCTGCAGTCTGCGCGGTACTGCGCGATATACCGCTCCGTCCCCTCCTCGTGGAGAGCTCGCTCCATCCGCGTAAGCGCGCGGATGACGGCGGCGGCGAGCGCCGCGCGGCGCACCTGTTTCCCCGTCGAGAGCACAATCGAGGTGGCGCTTCCCGCAAGCTCGCCGAAATCCGTCTCGGTCTGCGAGACGTTGATCCCGACGCCGACGACAAGCGACAGCACCCGTCCGCTCTCCCCTTCGGTCGAGAGCTCGGTCAGAATGCCGCAGAGCTTCTTTCCGTCAAACTGCGGGTCGTTGGTCCACTTGATCGAGGGGCGTCTGCCCGCGAGCTCCTCCACCGCGTCGCAGACCGCCACCCCCGCGCAGGCGGTGACCAGAGCGCAGTCCGCCGTCTCGAGCGGCGGACGGATGAGCGCCGAGAGATAGAGCCCCTTTCCCGCCGGGGATGCAAAGCTCCGCCCGAGCCGTCCGCGGCCGCCCGTCTGTCGCTCCGCGATGACCACCGCCTCCCGCACCCCCTCGAGCGCGAGTCTCTTGGCGTAGGTGCTGGTCGAGTCCACCTCCGGCAGCAGATAGAGCCGCGGCGCGGCCGGCGCGGAAAGCGCCAGAATCTCCGCCTCCGAGAGAACGTCGGGCGCGGCGCACAGCCGGTAGCCCCGGTTGGTGCGCGACTCGATCTCATACCCCTCCTCCCGGAGCGCGGCGATCTCCTTCCAGACCGCCGCGCGGGAGACGCCGAGCGCCGCCGCGAGCCGTTCCCCCGACACAGGGGCCTCCGACCGCCAGAGCGCCTCCAATATCTGCTCTCTTTTTCCCATAATTCCCTCCAAAAAGCGAGAGCGGGCGCGCTGCCGCCCGCCCGCTGTCTACCGTAAAAATGCCGCCCCGTAGGCGTGCAGCCCGAGATGGATGCCCACCACCGGACCGATTTCGCGCAGCTCCACCCGCAGCGCCGGACACTTCGCCCGCAGCAGCGCGCGCAGCTCCTCCGCCCCCTGCGAGGGGCCGAAGCGGTGCACCACCACCGCCACCGCGTCCGCCGGAACCCGCTTCGCGATCTCCTCCACCTGGGCGTGCCGTCCGCGCACCAGCGTATCGGCCTGGAGCTTGCCGTCCTTACAGCGGAGCACCGGCCGGATGTTCAAAATGGTGCCGACCGACTGGCGCAGCGCGCCGAGCCGCCCGCTCTTGCGCAGCGGCTCCATATTCTCCACAGTGAACACAATGCCCGTCCGGTCCCGCAGCGTCTCGATCTCCTGCCGGATGGAGGAGATGCTCTCCCCCGCGCACGCGAGCTCGGTCGCCCGCTCGACGAGAAACGCAAGGCCCCCCGCCGTGGTGCGCGAGTCCACAACCTCGAGCCGGTCCCCGCCGAACTCCTTCGCCGCGGAGAGGGCCGAGCTGTAGTTTCCGGAGAGGCCGGAGGACATCGTCACGCAGACGATCCGGTGCCCGCCCGCGAGCAGCTCGGAAAACACCCCTCTCCAGACGTGCGGCGGGGTCTGAAAGGTGCTGCACGCCGCCTCGTCCGCCCCGTACTCCTGGAAAAAGGGCTCGAGATGCTCAGGGTACCCCTCGCTGCAAACCCGGCCGTTCACGGTGTAGCCCATCGGCACCACCCGCAGGTGGAGCGCCTCCGCCTTCTTTCTCGGCAGGTAAACTGAGCTGTCTGTCACGATTACTGTCATAACGCTCTCCCTCCTAAAATTTGCGGAACCGCTCATACCGGCGGCGCAGCAGCTGGTCAAGCGGGGTCGCCCGCTTCTCCTGCAGCGCGTCGCAGAGCGCCGTCTTCAGCCAGCCGAACATCAGCTCCCGCTTCTCGCTCTCCGCGATCACCCGCTCGATCACACCGAGCTCCAAAAGGTCGGACGCCGTCAGCTTCAGGCAGTCGCACGCCTCGGCGACACGCGAGCTGTCCTTCCACAGAATTGAGGCGCAGCCCTCCGGCGAGATAACCGAATAGACCGCGTTCTCGAGCATCCAGACCTCGTCAGCCACCGCGAGCGCGAGCGCGCCGCCGCTGCCGCCCTCTCCGATCAGCACCGAAATCACGGGCGTGCGCAGCTCCATCATCGTCTGCAAGTTCTCGGCGATCGCCTGGCTCTGGCCGCGCTCCTCCGCCCCGATGCCGCAGAATGCGCCCGACGTGTCGACAAGGCAGACCACCGGCCGGCGGAACTTCTCCGCCTGGCGCATCAGCCGCAGCGCCTTGCGGTACCCCTCCGGGTGGGCAAGTCCGAAGTTGCGGTCGATCCGCTCCTTTAAGTCCCGTCCCTTCTCAATGCCGATCACTGTCACCGGCATGCCGAACAGCCGCGCCACCCCGCCGACAACCGCCTTGTCGTCCCCGAAGCGGCGGTCGCCGTGCAGCTCGACAAAGTCCTCAAAACAGCGCTCGATGAAATCGAAGGCGGTCGGCCGGTTCTTCCCCCTGGCCGCCTGCAGCCGCTGGTACGGCGTGAGGCTCTGCGGTGCGGTCGCCAGCTCCTCGCGGCGGCGCAGCGCGTAGAGGTTCTGATCGATCCCCTGCTCCCCGCAGTGCAGCGCGATCAGCTGCGAGAGGGTCGTGCGGAGCTTCTCGCGCTGGACAATCGCATCCACAAAGCCCTTCTCCCGCTGGAACTCCGCCGACTGGAAGCCGGCCGGCAGCTTCTGCCGGATGGTCTGCTCGATCACCCGCGGGCCCGCAAAGCCGATCAGCGCGCCCGGCTCGGAGAGGATGATATCCCCCTCCATCGCAAACGAGGCGCTCACCCCGCCGAGCGTCGGGTCGGTCAGCACCGTGACATAGAGCAGCCCCGCCCGGCTGTGCCGTCCGATCGCGCCGCTGGTCTTCGCCATCTGCATCAGCGACAGAATTCCCTCCTGCATCCGCGCGCCGCCCGAGACCGAGCAGACCACCACCGGCAGCCGCTTCGCCGTCGCCCGCTCGAAGGCGGAGGCGATCTTCTCGCCGGTGATCCGGCCCATCGACCCCATCATGAAGTTCGGGTCCATCACGCAGAGCACAAACGGCTGCCCGTCGATCCTCCCCTCGCCGCAGACGACCGACTCCCGCTCCCCGCTGCGCTTCTTCGCGCCCGCGAGCTTTGTCTCATACTCCGGGAAAGAGAGGATGTTCTCGCTCTCGAGCTCCGCGTCCCACTCCTCAAAGCTCCCCTCGTCGCAGAGCAGCGCGACCCGTCTCCGCGCGCCCATGCGGAAGTGATGCCGGCAGCGCTTGCAGACGAGATTGTCCCGCTCGAGCTCCTCGCGCAGGAGATTTGCCCCGCAGGCCGGACATTTGACAAACATTCCGTCCGGCGCCTGCGGCGCGGCCGCGGGGCCCTTCTGCCCCTCCAGCGCATTTTTCGGTTTCTTAAAAAACTCTCTTCCTAGCATAAGGGTTCCTTTCTCCATGGGGTGGTTTGTTTCCGCTGCGGTCCGCGCGAGACGTCAAACAGGGCGCCGCTGCGGGGCGGACTCCGCCGCGAGAGCGCGTCGGCAGCGCCTCTCTACTTCCCGAGCTCGTCTAAAAGTCCCGTGGTGTAGCTCCCGTCGACGAAGGCCGGATTGTCGAGCAGCTGGGCCTGAAAATCCGCATTGTGGGTCACGCCCTCGATCACAAGCTCCGAGAGCGCCATCTTCATCTTGCGGATGGCCTGCTCCCGGTTCTGCGCGTGGACGATCAGCTTGCCGATCATCGAGTCGTAGAAGGGCGGGATGAAATAGTCCTGGTAGATCGCGGTGTCAAACCGCACCCAGGGGCCTCCCGGGATGTGCAACAGTTCCACCGTCCCACAGCAGGGGGCAAACCCTCTGCCCGGGTCCTCGGCGTTGATCCGGCACTCGATCGCGGCGCCGCTGATCCGAATGTCCTCCTGCGCAAAGGGGAGTTTTACGCCGGCCGCAACCCGGATCTGCCACTGCACGAGGTCCACTCCCGTGACCATCTCGGTCACCGGGTGCTCCACCTGGAGGCGGGTGTTCATCTCCATGAAGTAGAAGTCGCCCTCGCCGGTATAGAGATACTCGATCGTCCCCACCCCGCGGTAGCCGGTCGCCTTTGCGGCCCGGGTCGAGGCGAGGGTCATCGCGGCGCGCGTCTCCGCCGAGATGGCGGGCGACGGGCTCTCCTCGATCAGCTTCTGATTCTTCCGCTGGACCGAGCACTCCCGCTCCCCGAGACAGACCACGCCCCCGTAGTTGTCGCAGAGGACCTGCATCTCGATGTGCTTGACCGGGCGGAGGTACTTCTCAAGGTAGCACGCCCCGTCGCCAAACGCGCTCGCAGCCTCGCTCGACGCGGCCAGAAACGCCCCGCGGAACTCCGCCCGCTCCTTTACAATGCGGATGCCGCGGCCGCCGCCGCCCGCCCGCGCCTTGATGATGACCGGGAAGCCGATCTCCTCCGCGCAGCGCTCCGCCTCGTCCACATCCTCGATGACATCGCTGCCCGGGATGACCGGGACGCCCGCCGCCTTCATCGTGCGGCGCGCCTCGTCCTTGTCACCCATCTTCGCGATGAGCTCGCTTGTGGGACCGATGAAGGCGATCCCGCACTGCTCGCACAGTGCGACGAACTTCGGGTTCTCCGAGAGCAGCCCGTAGCCGGGGTGGATCGCCTCCGCCCCGGTCGCGATCGCCGCCGAGAGGATGGCCTCCATATTGAGGTAGCTGTCCGCCGCGCGGGGGCCGCCGATGCAGATGCTCTCGTCCGCCATCGAGACGAAGAGGGCCGGCGCGTCCGCCTCGGAGAATACCGCGACCGTCGCGATCCCCATCTCGCGGCAGGCGCGGATGATCCGCACGGCGATCTCGCCGCGGTTTGCAATCAGGATTTTCCGGAACAACTACTTCTCCCCCTTTATGAGGGCGAAGGAGAACTCCCCCTTCACCTTGAGTTTGCCGCCGACCGAGGCCTTCCCCTCCGCGAAGTAGAAGGGGCCCTTGTTCTTCACAATCGCGACCTCGATCTCCAGAAGGTCGCCCGGCTTCACCGTGTCCTTAAAGCGCACCTTATCAAGGCTTGTAAAGTAGGGGGTCATCCCCTTCGCGGTGTCCGCGAGCAGCACCGCCGCCGTCTGCGCCATGATCTCGCAGAGGATGACACCCGGCACCACCGGATTGCCCGGAAAATGCCCCTGGAGGAAGAACTCATCCCCCCGCACCTGATAGGTGCCGCGGGCGGTCCCCTCTCCGGTCACCTCCGCCGTGTCCACCAGCAGCATCGGCTCGCGGTGGGGCAGAATTCCCTTGATCTCGTCTCTTGTCATAATGCCGCCTCCTCTAGCTCAGTTTCACAAGCGTCTGGCCGTACTCGACCACCTCGCCGTTCTGCACGCAGATGTCCACCACCTCGCCGTCCTCGTCGGCGGTGATCTCGTTCATCAGCTTCATCGCCTCGATGATGCAGATGACGTCCCCCTTCTTCACCCGGTCGCCCACCTTCACAAAAGGCGCGGCGTCCGGCGACGGCGCCGCATAAAAGACGCCGACCATCGGGCTCTTCACTTCCTTGAACTGGTTGAAGTCGATCACATCCGGGGCGGCTGCCGCCGGGGCCATCACCGGAGCAGCCGGGGCCGCCGCGGTCTGCGCCGCAGCTGCGGCGCGCTCCAGTCTGATCTTCGTTCCCTCCTCCTCGAGCTCGAGAAGGGTGAGTTTATGCTCCTCCATGATCTGGGCGAGCGCTTTCATCAATTTCTGATCCATGCTCTCTCTCCTAAGCGGGGACTTCTCCCCGGTTTTTCTGTGTGTGCTTCACTCAAACGTCAGGCGTCCGAACGTTCTCCGCCGACGCGGTATGCGGCCGGCCGTATCCCCAAATCCTGCCGTGCTCCCAAAAAGGAGCGCAAACGGCGCTGCCGGACAGTTTCAACCCATGTCTGCGGCGCGGTCCATCCCCCTCCCGGGCGCTCGCGGGGCGTGCAGCCGCCCCCGCGCCTCTCTGCCGGATCACCCTCCGCTCACACGGCGGGCGGCAGGGATGACGCCGAGGAGCGGCGCAAGTTCTCCCGCTACGCGCGGTACGGCCGCAGCGCGACGCAGGCGTTGTGCCCGCCGAAGCCGAGCGAGGTCGAGATGCCGAGGGTGACGGGGCGGGTCTCCGCCTGGTTCGGAATATAGTAGAGGTCGCACTCGGGGTCCGGCTCGCCGTAGCCGATGGTCGGGGGCAGCACGCCCTCCCGCAACGCGAGCGCGGTCGCCATCGCCTCGGCGGCGCCGGTCGCGCCGAGCATGTGGCCGGTCATCGACTTTGTGGAACTGATGAGAAGGTCCTTTGCCCGCTCGCCGAACGCCCTCTTGAGCGCCGCGGTCTCCGCCTTGTCATTGAGGGGGGTGCTGGTGCCGTGCGCGTTGACATACACGAGGTCCTCCCCGGTGTAGCCGGCCTCGGCAAGCGCGAGCTTGATCGCCTGCGCCGCGCCCTTCGCCTCCGGGTGCGGTGCGGTCATGTGGTAGGCGTCGTTGGTGTTGCCGTAGCCCACGATCTCGGCGATGATCTCGGCGCCGCGCGCTCTCGCGTGCTCCAGCTCCTCGAGCATCAGGATCGCCGCGCCCTCGCCCATCACAAAGCCGTCCCGCCGCTTGTCAAACGGACGGCAGGCGCTCTTCGGGTCAGGGTTCTGCGAGAGGGCCATGCAGCTGGTAAATCCCGCGACAGAGATCGGCGTGATCGACGCCTCCGCGCCGCCCGCGAGGATCGCGTCGGCGTAGCCGTGCTTGATGGCGTGGAACGCCTCGCCCACCGCGTTTGTGCTGGTCGCGCAGGCGGTCACCACCGGGAGGCTCGGCCCCTCGGCGTCGTACCGCATCGCGATCACGCCCGAGGCCATGTTGGAGATCAGCATCGGGATGAAGAAGGGCGAGACGCCGCGCGGGCCTCTCTCAAGCATCCGCGCGTGCTGCGTCTCAAAGGTGTTCATCCCGCCGATACCGCTGCCGACATAGACGCCGAACCGCTCCGGCTCCACCGCGCCGCGGATGCCGCTACTCTCCACCGCCTGCTCGGCCGCCGCCACCGCATACTGGGTGAAGAGGTCGAGCCGCTTTGCCTCCGCGCTCTTCATATACCGGGTCACGTCAAAGCCCTTGACCTCCGCCGCGATCTTCACCTTGTACTCCTCGCCCTGCTCGAACTTGGTGATCGTGTCGATGCCGCAGACGCCGCTCTTCAGCGACTCCCAGAAGGTTTTCACATCGTTGCCGACCGGCGTCACCGCGCCGAGGCCGGTAATGACTACTCTATTCATCGTTTCCTCTCCTTTTGTCACATGCACATGCCGCCGTCCACCCGCAGCACCTCGCCGGTGATGTAGGCCGCAAGGTCGGAGGCTAAGAAGAGCGCCGCATTCGCGACCTCCTCCGCCGAGCCCGCCCGCTTCGCCGGGATGAGCCCGAGCATCGCCTCTCTCGCCTTCTCCGAGAGCTCATCCGTCATCTCCGTCTCGATAAAGCCGGGGGCGATCGCGTTGCAGGTCACCCCTCTGGCCGCGAGCTCCTTCGCCACTGACTTGGTAAGGCCGATCAGCCCCGCCTTCGCCGCGGCGTAGTTTGCCTGGCCCGCGTTGCCCATCAGGCCCACCACCGAGCTTATGTTGATGATCCGGCCCGCCCGCTTTTTCATAAAGTGCGAGTAGCAGGCCTTGACGGTGTTGAAACAGCCGCCGAGATTGGTGTCCACCACCGCGTCAAAGTCCTCTCTCTTCATCGAGAGCACCAGCTTGTCGCGGACGATGCCCGCGTTGTTGACGAGGATGTCGATCCCGCCGAGCGCGCCGAGCGTCTCCTTCACCGCGGCGTCCACCGCCGCTAAGTCCGCCACGTCGCACTGCAGCACGAGCGCACGGCGCCCCAGCTTCTCGATCTCGAGCGCGGTCTCGCCCGCCGCCGTCGTGTTGCCCGCGTAGAGGATGGCGACATCCGCCCCCTCGGCCGCAAATTTGAGCGCGATCGCCCGGCCGATCCCGCGGGACCCGCCGGTGACGAGCGCCACCTTTCCTTCCAGCATCATCTTGCACACTCCCCGGACGCCGCGTCCAGGCTCTCCTTATCCTCAATATGGCAGGCCGCCGCCTCCGGCAGCGTCTTTTTGACGAGGCCCTCGAGCGTCTTGCCGACGCCGACCTCCACAAACCGGGTGACACCCCGCTCCGCGAGGTCCTTCACCGTCGCCGTCCAGCGGACCGGGCTCTCCACCTGGGCCGCGAGACCCGCCCCAATCTCCGCCCCGTAGGGCGCGCCCGTGACATTCGAGTAGAGCGGGATGCGCGGCTCCGCAAAGGCATACTCCTTCACAGCCTCCCGCATCCCCTCGGCCGCCTCGGCCATGAAGGGGCTGTGGAACGCGCCGCTCACTTTGAGCGGCATCGCCCGGCCGCCCGCCTCCTTCACCGCGGCGCAGAGCGGGTCAAACGACTCCTCCGCGCAGGCGACCACCGTCTGAAACTCGCTGTTATAGTTGACGGGATAGGCCCGGTCAAGCCCCGCGCAGATCGCCTCGACCCTGTCCGCCGGGAGCTTCAGCACCGCCGCCATCCGGCCCGGATGGGCCTTCGCCGCCGCGTCCATCAGCTCCGCCCGGCGGCAGACGAGGCGGAACGCCTCCTCATCGGGGAGCGCACCCGAAAAAGCGAGTGCCGCGAGCTCCCCGAGCGAAAAGCCCGCCGCGAAGTCGGCCGAAATTCCCGCCTCCTCCGCCGCGCGCGCCGCCGCAAGGTCGCAGACAAAGAGGCAGGGCTGGGTATTTCTGGTCTGCGCGAGGGTCGCCGCGTCCCCCTCGAAGCACTGCTCCACCGTTCCCGGGCGGAGGCGCTCCGCCATCTCAAAGACCGCCTTGGCGGCCGCAGAGCTCTCATAGAGCGAGCGCCCCATTCCGGTGTGCTGCGCCCCCTGGCCGGAGAACAAAAATGCTACTTTACCCATTTGCCCGCACCTCCGAGCACCTGCTCCGCGCCCTCGAACATCTCGCGGATGATCTCCGCGCAGGGCTGCTCCCTGTTGCACATCGCGGCCACCTGACCGGCGAGAAAGCTGCCGCCCTTGGTGTCGCCGTCGAGCACCGCGCGGCGGAGGCTGCCGGTGCCGAACGCCTCCAGCTCCTCGTCCGACACGCTGCTGTCGTACTCCTTCTTTAAGTACTCGCGGGAGAAGGGGTTCTTGAGCGCCCGGACCGGGTGGCCGAGCCGTCTGCCGGTCACCATCGTGTCGATGTCCTTCGCCTTTAAGACCTTCTCCTTATACGCCCGGCTGATGGTGCACTCGGTCGCAACCAGGAAGCGGGTGCCCACCTGGACGCCGACCGCCCCCAGCATAAAGGCCGCGGCGATCCCGCGCCCGTCGGCGATCCCGCCCGCCGCGAGCACCGGGATCTTCACCGCGTCGCACACCTGCGGGACGAGCGCCATCGTCGTCAGGTCCCCCACATGGCCGCCCGACTCGCCGCCCTCGGCGATCACCGCGGTCGCCCCGCAGCGCTCCACCATTTTCGCAAGCGCGGTGGACGGCACGACCGGGATCACCTTCACTCCGGCCTCCGTCCACCCCGCCATGAACTTCGACGGGTTGCCCGCTCCCGTCGTCACAACCGGGATTTTCTCCTCGGCGACGACCTGCGCCACCTCGGCCGCAAACGGGCTCATCAGCATCACGTTGACGCCGAAGGGCTTCTCCGTCATCTCCCGGCACTTCCGGATCTCGGCGCGCAGCTGCTCGCCGTTTGAATTCATCGCGGCGATAATGCCGAGCCCTCCCGCGTTTGACACGGCGGACGCAAGGCTCGCGTTCGCCACCCAGGCCATGCCGCCCTGAAACAGGGGATACTCGATCCCTAGCAGTTCACAAATCGGTGTTTTAATCATAGTTCTTCCCTTTCGCCGCTTAAAATTCCAGTCGGGGGAAGGCCAAAAGAGCCTCCCCCCGGCGAAGTCGTTTACTGAATGTTCGCCTCGATCAGCTTGACGAGGTCCTCAACCGTCTTGATGTTCTCATCCGCCTCGAGCTGGACGTCGAACTCCTCCTCGATGGACATCATCACCTCGACCGTGTCGAGCGAGTCGAACTCGAGGTCCTCGAGGGTGCTTGTGAGCTCAATTGCGCTCTCGTCGATCTCCTTGTAGTCCGCCAGAATCTTTCTTACCTTCTCAAATACCATCGTTCTTTCCTCCAAAAATTGTCTTCATTTTTATATTAAGCATCGCTGCTTAATTACCACTTGAAAAGCGCCGCGCCGGAGGTGAGCCCCCCGCCGAACGCCGTCAGCGCGACATTCATCCCGCGCTCAAGCTTCCCGCTGCGCACCAGCTCGTCAAGCGCGATGTAGAGGCTGGCGCTCGAGGTGTTGCCGTAGCTCTCGATGTTGACAAACGCCCTCTCCATCGGCAGGTGCAGCCTGGACATCGCCGCCTTGATGATCCGCAGATTCGCCTGGTGCGGCACCACAAAGTCGAGCTCTGAGGGGCTGATCCCCGCCTCCTCGCAGACCTTCTGCACCCCGGTTGTCATCGCGTTCACCGCGAACTTGTAGACCTCGCCGCCGTCCATCTTCACACAGCAGGGCTCGCCCACAACCGTCCCGTCGAAGAGCTTGCCCTCGCCGCGCGGGATGTAGAGCACCTCGCGGTTGCCCTCCGCGTGGACGGTGACCGCGCGCAGTCCGTCGCCCTCGCCCAGCACCACGGCGCCCGTCCCGTCCCCGAAGAGGACGCAGGTCGAGCGGTCGGTCCAATCGACAATCGAGCTCATCTCCTCGGCCGCGACGATCAGAATCTTCTTTGTCTTGCCGCGGGCGAAATAGCAGTCCGCGATGTCCAGCGCGTAGAGAAGCCCCGTGCAGGCCACGTTGATATCAAATGCGGGGCAGCTCGCCCCGATTCTCTCCTGCACCAGGCAGGCGTGGTTCGGCGTGATCAGCTCGCCGCGCAGGGTGGTGCAGATGATGAGATCCAGCTCCTCCGGCCGGACGCCGGCGCTCGCGAGCGCCTCCTCCGCCGCGCGCACCGAGAGGTCGAGCAGGTTCTCGTCCTTACAGATGCGGCGGCTGCCGATGCCGGTGCGCTGGCGAATCCACTCGTCGCTCGTCTCCACGATCTCGGCCATCTGGTCGTTGGTGAGGGTAAACTTCGGTGCGGCACTTCCCGTGCCAAGAATACGAAAACTCATTTTTTATCTCTCTTTCCAAGCCGGTTCTGTCTCTCCGCCCGGTTTTTTAAAAAGCCGTTTAGCCGCTCAAGTCCCTTGAGCAGCGCCTCTTTCTCCTCCTCGGTGAGGCCCTGGGACACGTCGTAGGTCATGCTGCGGTGAAAGCGGCGGTGCAGCTTGTCAATAAACCGCCCCTCCTTGGTGAGCGACACATAGACAATCCGCCCGTCCCGCTCGTCCCTGCTCTTCTCCACAAAGCCCTTGCGCGCGAGTTTGTTCACCGCTGTGGTGGTCGAGGAAGTCGTGATTCCCTCCGCCGCCGCGAGCTCCGAGATGCTCATCCGGCCGCTGTCGGCCACCTTTTCGAGAAGGTGCACCTCCCGGATGGAGACGTTCAGCCGCTTTGAGCTGTGGAGCATCGCCTCCTCCACCTCGGTAATCAGGCGGTAGGCCTCGTCGATCTCGCGATTGAGTTTTTCGCTGAACTCGTCTCTCATAGCGCCCTCTGTCCCAATTAGTTTGACTGTCTAAGTATAGGATAGTTCCGGCAGAATTTCAATAGTTTGGGTGAGGTTTTCAGAGAAAATTCAAAAAGAGGGGGCGGCCGCGCCTCCCCCAAAGTATAGCAGAGCTCCCGGCGCTATTTTGTCGAAAGTTCGCGGCGGATGTGCGAGACAAAGGCAGCAATCGGGTCGAGCTCGGTGTGGGTGTAGAGCATCCGGGCGCCCACCACGTCCTCCAGCTCGTTCAAAAGATACCGCTCCCCGTCCCGCAGGAAATCCGCGCCCGCGTAGTCGAAATCCGCAAGCGCGCGCACCCGCTCTACCGCCTCCCGCAGCGCGGGCGGGGGGAGGAGTCTGCGCGCCTCGCCGCCGAGACAGAAGTTGGAGCGGAAGTCTCCCGGGGCGCCGCGGCGCTCCATCGCCGCAAGCAGCTCGCCCCCCAGGAGATAGACCCGCACATCCACGCCGCGCTCCCCCGTGGGCGGCTGGAGGACGGGCGCGTCCGGCGCGAGCGCGCGCACGGCGGCGCGGACCTCGTCCTCCGTCCCACAGAGGGACACCCCCCGTCCCCCGTGTCCGCGGGCGGGCTTGACAACCAGCGGCAGAGAGAACCTCGCGAGCGCGAGCGCGACCGTACGGGAGAGCAAGTTCCCCGCACAGGCCGCGCAGGACCGGCTCCCGTGTCCCGGCAGGGCCTCTGTGTCTGCGCAGGGCGGCGTTTCGCCGCCCCCGTCCGAACACTGTGCCGCGCTCTCGCACCATTCCCCCCTCACAGCGGCCTCGGAGGAGCGGCCTGCGGCATCCCCCGTTCCGGAGGACTCCCGGGATATGGCCGGGGCAATCGCGCCGCCGTCCAAAAAGAGCGGCTCCCCCCCGTAGCAAAACACGCTCGGGACGTGCGCGATTCCCGCCTGCGCCGCGCGCAGATAGGTCTCCCGCTTGTCGTTGCAGAGCGCGCTCACGGCGGCGCTGTTAAACACTCGCACCCCGAGCGCCTCAAGCGCCCGGGAGAGCGGCGGATTCATCGTCCGCACCAGCGCAAAGGAGGGCGCGCCCGGCAGGGCCCGCTCGAGCGCTCCGCGCCGGAGCGCCGGAAGAAGCGCCTCCTCATACACAAGTGAAAGCTCCCCCGCAAACGCCTCGAGATACCGCCGCACCGCGGCGCGGTTCCGCTCCGCCTCCCGCCGCGGATAGATGAGAATGCCGTACATCTGATTCCCTCCTCCGGCCCCTGCGGGCCGCGACCTGATATGACAAGATTTCCTCCGCCTCCCCTGCGGCGCGCAGGCGAGGGTTCCCCGTACCCGCCACGGCGGACACGTCCGGCCGATCGCAGGCCGGCGCTACACGCTCCGCCCCAGCACGAGATCGAGAATCGGCTCCGCAGCGTTCACCCCGGTGAGGTCGAAGAGATTTTTAAAATGGGCGTTGGAGTTGACCTCGCAGACGAGATAGCCCTCCTCCCCGAAGAGGAGGTCCACCCCCGCGAAGTCGCATCCGAGCGCCTGCGCCGCGCGCAGCGCAAGCGTCTCGGCCTCCCGGTCCGGCGTGAAGGGCAGCATGCTGCCGCCGCTTGTGAGTCCCGCGCGGAAGTCCCCCTCCCGGCCCCGGCGCTCCATCGCGGCGACCACTCTGCCGCCCACCACCTGGAGCCGCAGATCCCGCCCCGCACTCTCCCCCACGAATTCCGACACGAGGAAGGGCCGCGGCGCAATGCTCCCGCAGAGGGCGACAAGCTCCTCTCTGCTCTTCGCGAGATATACCTGCGCGCCGAACGAGCCGAACGCCTCCTTCACCACCACCGGGTAGGCAAAGAGCGCCTCCACCCCGCGCGCAAACGGCACAAAGTCGCACGGGCCAAAGACGAGCGGCCCCATCACCGTCCTCGGCATCGGAATCCCGGCGGCGGAGAGCGCCTCGTGGGTCAGCCGTTTGTCGTCGCACAGCTCGATCGCCCGCGCGGAGTTGTAGACGCGGAGCCCCGCCCGCTCGATCGCTCGCGCGAGAAGCACATCCTTGTCCCAGAAGAGGACGAACTCTGCACCCCGGAGCTGCTCGGGCAGCGGCTCTCCGGGGGCGGCAGTCCCCGGGGACGCGAGCGGCGGCGGGCCCGCAGTTCCCTCCGATGCAGCGTACGCCTCCGCGCCGTCCGGAGCCGGACGGGCGCTGCGGACGGCTTCCTCCCGGCCCGGCTCCTCCTCCCAAGAGCGTCCGGGGCCGCGTCTCCCTCCGAGCAGCCGCCCCATCTCCCGGGCGCTCCGCTGCCCCGGTAGGCCGGAGACCGCGCCGCCGAAGAGGGTCATTCCTCCGAGCGTCCCGGCCCCAAAGAGCAGCCCGCGCCGCGGGGCGGGGCGGGCCTCCGGCCCGAGCGGATTTCCCGGGGAGGTCCGTCTCTCAGTCCCTCCCCGACACCCTCGGGAAGCGGCCGCCGCACCCTCCGCGAAGGGGCTCTGCCCCCCGTGCGCAGGCGGCCTCTCGCCGCGCGCGTCTCCGCAGCTCTCACCCGGAGCAGACGGTCCCTGTCCGCCGTCCTTTGCGGTCCCCTCTCGGGCGGCGGGCGTCCGTCCGCCCACCGGGAGAACGAGCTCGGTATTTCTCACGAGCGTGAGCTCCGCGCCGCGCTCCGCCGCAGCCGTCTCCAACAGCCGGTAGAGCTCCTCAAATTTCTCGCTGCGCAGCGAGCCGTTTCCCACCAGCACGCCTTTTCGCATCTTTCCACCTCCAAAACGTCGTTCCCCGCGCGGGGCGCTCTCTTTTTTCTCTGCACAGAACAGCGAGAGGGTACAGCCCCAGGGCTCCCTGCGTCTCCGCGTTCGCAGAGACGCCGTCCGAAAACGCGGGCGCAGGATGCCGCACGCGCAGCTCTTCCCCGCGGCGCACACTTCCGCCGGGGCGGGGAGGAGACGCCGCATACGCATTTCCATCCCGCGGTGGACATTCCCCCTCCAGCTACGCCGGTCCGCACTCTTCCCGGCTCCGTCCCCGCACAGCGGCAGAGAACTTTCTCCTCCGAAAAAAGGGACGGCGGCGCATCCCCGCGCCTCCGTCCCCCGAGCCCTCTATTTTACGCCGATATCCCGCCGGAAATGCGCGTCCTTGAAGCGCACCTGTTCCACATAGCGGTAGGCCGCCTCGATCGCGCGGTCAAGATCACGCTCGACCGCGGTGACGCCGAGCACCCGGCCGCCGTTTGTGAGGATCTGCTCCCCCTCGCGTTTTGTGCCCGAGTGGAAAACGAGCGCGCCCGCCTCGCGGGCCTTCTCAATCCCCTCGATCGGATAGCCGGTCTGATACTTCTCCGGATAGCCGCCCGAGGCGAGGATGACGCAGACGGCCGCATTGTCCGAGAAGTGGATCTCGGTCTCCGCGAGCTTGCCGTCCACCACCGCCTCGAAGATGGTGAGAAGGTCGCTTGTGAGCCGCGGGAGCACCACCTGGGTCTCCGGGTCGCCGAAGCGCGCGTTGTACTCGATCACCTTCGGGCCGTCTTTTGTGATCATCAGTCCGAAGTAGAGCACCCCCTTGAAGGGCCGCCCCTCCGCCTTCATCGCCTTCACCGTCGGCAGGAAGATCTCCTCCATGCAGCGGGCGGCGAGCGCCTCATCGTAGATCCGGCTGGGGCTGAAGGTGCCCATGCCGCCGGTGTTCTTGCCCTTATCGCCGTCGAGCGCGCGCTTGTGATCCTGGGCCGACACCATCGGCACCACCGTCTCCCCGTCGCAGAAGGAGAGCACCGAGACCTCGGGCCCGGTCAAAAACTCCTCGATGACCACCCGGGCGCCCGCGTCGCCGAAGGCGCGGTCCCGCATGATGGTGTTCACAGCATTCTCCGCCTCGGCCATGTCCTGCGCGATGATAACCCCCTTGCCGAGAGCGAGCCCGTCCGCCTTGACGACGGTCGGGAAGCTCCCCTGCTCCCGGATGTAGGCGATCGCCGCGTCCGCGCTGTCAAACGTCTCATAGCGCGCGGTGGGGATGCCGTACTTCTTCATCAGGTTCTTCGCGAAGACCTTGCTGCCCTCGATCTCGGCCGCATTTTTCCGCGGGCCGAAGGCGCGGATGCCCGCCGCCTCCAGCGCGTCCACCATGCCGAGGTAGAGCGGGTCGTCCGGCGCGACCACCACAAAGTCGATCCTCTCCTCTTTCGCAAAGGAGACCATCCCCTCGATATCGGTCGCTTTCACCGGTACGCACTGCGCGAGCTCCGCAATTCCCGCGTTGCCCGGCGCGCAGTAGAGTTTTTCGATTCGATCGCTCTTTGCGAGCGCCCAGACGATGGCGTGCTCTCTGCCGCCCCCGCCGACTACAAGTACTCTCATATGTTTTCTCCTTTTTCTGTGGGTGAGGTGTCTCGCGCTTTACAGGGGCGTTTGAGCCCCGCGATCAGCCCGCAAAAGCGGCTCCTTCCGCAACCTTCCCGCCGCAGCGGAACGCCCTGTTTTTTGCTCCACTGCCCGCGCTGCGGGGCTCCCAGTAGTTGCCGGCCCGTCAAGTGCCGCGCTCCGTCCAGCTGCTCGCTTGCACGCCCCTGCGGCCGCAGTGCGGTTACTCTTTTTTTGTGCGAAAAAAGAGTAACACCGCCTCCATTTTGGGAGAAGTCTCGCCGGAACCGCGGCAGTGGTGGGAACAAGGCCAACTACAGCGACTCTCAATCACGCCTCGCCGCCTCCGCGACGCGGAATAAGTCCTCGCTCGCAAAAAATGCCGCGCTGACTACGACTCGTAGGGAGCCGAGCTGCGCTCGGTTGCTCGCTTGTACGCGCCTGCGGCCGCAGTGCCGTCAGCGCCTGTTTTTTGCTCCGGCCCAAGAGCCCGCCTCCGGCGGGTTGGCCTCTGCACGCGCCTGCGGGCGCAGTGCTCCGCCGGCCGCCTGTGCCCCGAAGGGGTATATTTCCCTGCTACGCGGCACGGCGCACTTAGTGTTTAAAGTGCCGCATCCCGGTGAACACCATCGCAATGCCGTATTCGTCGCACGCCTTGATCGAGTCCTCGTCGCGGATCGAGCCGCCCGGCTGGATGATCGCCGTGATGCCCGCCTCGTGCGCGCACTTGACACAGTCGTCAAACGGGAAGAACGCATCCGAGCCCATCACCGAGCCTGCCGCCCTGTCGCCCGCGTACTTCACCGCGAGCTCCAGCGCCGTGATCCGGTTGGTCTGGCCCGGGCCGACGCCCACGGTGCCGTTCTCCTTCACAAGGCAGATGCCGTTGCTCTTGACGTGCTTGACCACCTTCATCGCAAACTTCAGCTGCTCCATCTCCGCCTCGGTCGGCGCGCGCTTTGTGACCACCTTCAGATTGTTCTCGTCAAAGCTCTCGCAGTCGAGCTGCTGCACGAGCAGCCCGCCCGCGACCTTCTTCATGTCGAGCATCGAGGGGTTGTTCTTCTTTGTGATCTCCGGCAGCTCCAGAAGCCGGATGTTCTTCTTCTTCTCAAGGATCTCGAGCGCGTCCGCGTCAAACGAGGGGGCGATGATGATCTCGAGGAAGATCTTCGAAAGCTCCTCCGCCGTCTTTTTGTCCACCGGGCGGTTGAGCGCCACAATGCCGCCGAAGATCGAGACCGGGTCGGACTCATACGCCTTCATGTACGCGTCATAGATGTTGTCCGCAAGGCCCACGCCGCAGGGGTTCGCGTGCTTCACCGCGACCGCGCAGGGGCCGTCGAACTCCTTTAGGCAGTCGAGCGCGCCGTTTGCGTCGTTGATGTTGTTGTAGGAGAGCTCCTTGCCGTGCAGCTGCTTCGCGGCGGCCAGCGTCCCCTCGTAGCCCTTGCCGATCTCCTTATAGAAGGCGGCCTTCTGATGCGGGTTCTCGCCGTAGCGCATCTCCTGCACCTTCTCATAGGTCATTGTGAACTTCTCGGGGAAGGGGCTCTCCCCCGCCTCGCGTCTGAGGTAGTTCGCGATCAGGCTGTCATACTGCGCGGTGTGCTCAAAGACGGCGCGCATCAGCCGGCCCTTCGTCTCGCGGCTGACCTCGCCCGACTTCTCGAGCTCGGCCGCCACCACCTCGTAGTCCTCCGGATTGACGATCACCGCCACGTCCTGCCAGTTCTTCGCCGCGGCGCGGATCATCGTAGGTCCCCCGATGTCGATGTTCTCAATCGCGTCCTCAAACTGGACGTTCTCCTTTAAAATCGTCTCCTTGAAGGGATAGAGGTTGATCGCCACGATGTCGATCGGCGCGACGCCCAGCTCCTCGATCTGCTTCATATGCTCCGGGTTGCTGCGCATCGCGAGGACGCCCGCGTGAATCGCCGGGTGCAGCGTCTTGACCCGGCCATCGAGACACTCCGGGAAGCCGGTCACGTCCGACACGCCGGTGACCGCAATGCCGGCCTCCTCTAAAACCTTGTGGGTGCCGCCGGTCGAGACGATCTCGTACCCGAGTGCCTCGAGCCGCTTTGCAAATTCTACGACTCCCGTCTTGTCGCTGACACTGATGAGTGCTCTTCTCTTCATTCTCTATTCTCCCTTTCCTCTACCGGACGAAAACCCGCCCGTCTCTTACTTCCAAACGTCCCTCGCAGAAGAGGGAGCACGCCTCCGGCAGCAGTTCCCACTCGGCCTCTTCCATCACCCGGCGCTGCAGCGTCTCTGGAGTGTCGTCCTCGCGGACTTCCACCGCCTTCTGCGCGATGATCGGGCCCGCGTCGGTCTCCGCCGTGACAAAGTGCACCGTCGCCCCGGTGAGCTTCACGCCCTTTGCAAGCGCCGCCTCGTGCACCTTGAGCCCGTAGAACCCGTCCCCGCAGAAGGAGGGGATGAGCGCCGGGTGGACATTGATCATCCGGTTTTCAAACCGCTCGACAAGCCCCTTCGACAGCACGCAGAGGAAACCCGCCAGCACCACGAGGTCCACCCCCTCGAGCGCGAGCCGGAGGCCCTCTTCAAACTCGTCGCGGCTCATAGCTTTGCGCGGCACCGTCACCGTCTGAATCCCCGCGGCGCGCGCCCGCTCGAGGGCGTAGGCGCCCTCCTTGCTCGAGACGACGCGCACAATCTCTCCGCCGCGAATCCCGCGGTCGAGAAGCGCCTGCAAATTGGTCCCGCCGCCCGAGACCAGCACCGCCACCTTCTTCATCGGATCACAACCTCGTGCTCGCCCGGGATCACTCTGCCGATGCGGTAGGCATTGCAGCCGGTCTCCTGGAGCGCCGCAAGCGCGGCGTCCGCCTCCTCCGGCGCGACCGCGACGATCATGCCGACGCCCATATTGAAGGTGTTGAACATGTCCCGCTCCGGGATGCTCCCCGCCTTCGCGATGAGCTCGAAGATCGGCAGCACCCGCACCGCCTCGCGGTCGATCTCCGCCGAGCAGTTCTCGGGGAGCATCCGCGGGATGTTCTCATAGAAACCGCCGCCGGTGATGTGCGAGATCGCCTTGACCTTCACCTTCGAGATGAGGTGTAAGATGTCCTTCACATAGAGCTTGGTCGGGGTGAGCAGCGTCTCCCCGAGGGTCGCGCCGCCCAGCTCGTCATAGCGGGTCTCAAGGCTCTCCTTCGTCACGCCGAACACCTTGCGCACCAGCGAGAACCCGTTCGAGTGCACGCCGGTGGACGGCAGCGCGATGAGGGTGTCCCCCTCGCGCACCAGGCTTCCGTCGATGATCTTCTCCCGGTCGACAACGCCGAACGCGAAGCCCGCGAGGTCGTACTCGTCCTCCGGGTAGAAGCCCGGCATCTCCGCCGTCTCCCCGCCCGAGAGGGTGCAGCCGGTCTCGACGCAGCCGTCCGCCACGCCCTTCACGATCTCGGCGATCTTCTCCGGCACATTCTTGCCGCAGGCGATGTAGTCGAGAAAACAGAGCGGCTTTGCCCCGCAGCAGACGATGTCGTTGACGCACATCGCCACGCAGTCGATCCCGACCGTGTCGTGCTTGTCCATCAGAAACGCGAGCTTCAACTTGGTGCCGACCCCGTCGGTTCCCGAGACGAGCACCGGCTTTGTAATCCCCGTGAGGTCCAGTTCAAAAAGCCCGCCGAAGCCGCCGATCCCCGAGAGCACCCCCGGGGTCACCGTGCGCTTCACGTGCTCCTTCATCAGCTCCACCGCGCGGTAACCGGCCTCGACGTCGACGCCCGCCGCCTTGTAACTCTCACTGTGACTCTTCATAACTTCTCCTTTTCTTCAAAGGGGACCCCTGCCCCGATTTGATCCGGTAACGAAATTTTTCTTCCCGCCCGCCGCACTGGTGCGGCGGAGGGCTTTCTATAGCGCGGAGGCGGGCCGCTCCGGCCGGACGCCGCAAATGCGCCATCCCGCAGCCCCGGCCATCCGCCTACAGCACAAGGCCGTTCCGGCCCGGCGCTGCACCTGCGCCCGGCTCACGGTCTCGGCCGTCCACCCACGGCACAGGCCCTCTGGCCTCGCGTCTGTATTCGCCTTCGCCCGCAGGCGTCGCGGTTTTACTCCACGCCGTTCCAGCAGTAGGTGCAGAGATTCTCGGAGGGGATGCCGATCGCCTCGCTCATCTCCTCGAGTTCGTGGTACTTGAGGGTGGTGAAGTGCAGCTCCTCGCAGATCTTGTCCACCATCTTCTTGTGCTTCTCGGTCGAACTGTCGGCGTACTCCATGAGAGTCGCCTCGTCCGGGTCCCTGCCCTCCAGCTCCTTGATCACCCGCCGGGTGATGAGGTCGTACTCCGAGGTCGACCGGGAGAAATTGAGATATTTGCAGGCGAACATGATCGGCGGACAGGCGGGGCGCACATGCACCTCTTTTGCCCCGCTCGCGTGCAGATAGTCCACCGTCTCAGAGAGCTGGGTGCCGCGCACGATCGAGTCGTCGATGATGAGCAGCCGCTTGTCGCGGATCAGCGCGTCCACCGGCACCAGCTTCATCTTCGCGATGAGCCTTCTCGCCTTCTGGTTCTGCGGCATGAAGCTGCGCGGCCAGGTCGGCGTGTACTTGATCAGCGGTCTTGAGAAGGGCACGCCCGCCTCGTTTGCGTAGCCGATGGCGTGCGCCGTGCCCGAGTCCGGCACGCCCGCGACGCAGTCCACTTCAATATTGTCCTCGCGGTCGTTCTTCGCCAGAAGCGCGCCGCAGCGGTAGCGCATCTCCTCCACGTTCACCCCCTCGTAGGTCGAGGTGGTGTAGCCGTAGTAGGTCCAGAGGAAGGAGCAGATGCGCATCTTGTCGCCCGGTTTTACCAGCGTCTCCACCCCGAGCTCGGTGATCTTCACGATCTCGCCCGGGCCCAGCTCCCGCATGAACTTGTAGCCGAGATTCAAAAATGCGAACGACTCAAACGAGGCGCAGTACCCGTCCTTCTTCTTGCCGAGGATGACCGGGGTCCGCCCGTACTTGTCCCGGGCGGCGTACAGCCCGTTCGGCGTCAGCAGCAGCAGCGTCAGCGAGCCGTCCACCAGTTCGAGCGCCCGTTTGATCCCCGAGACCAGGTCCTCCCCCTTCGCAATCAGCGCCGCCACAAGCTCGGTGTTGTTGACCTCGCCGCCCGACTGCTCCATAAACTGGGTGTGGCTGCCCTCTAAAATTTCGTCCACCAACTGCTGCTTGTTGTTGATCCGGCCGACGGTGGTCAGCGCGTACCGCCCGTGCAGCGAGCGGACGATCAGCGGCTGCGGGTCGGTGTCGCTGATACAGCCGATCCCCATCTTCCCCTCCATCTCGTCGAGGTCCGCCTCAAATTTCGACCGAAACGGCGAGTTCTCGATGTTGTGGATGGAGCGCTTGAAGCCGTTTTGTCCGTAGACCGCCATGCCGCCCCGCTTGGTGCCGAGATGGCTGTGGTAGTCGGTGCCGAAAAAGAGGTCCATCACACAGTCCTTGTTTGAAACAACGCCAAAAAATCCGCCCATATCTGCTCTCCTACTCAAAACTGAGGGGCGCCCCAAAAGGGGCGCTCCGCATCACACTCATTGATTGCGCCGCGCGCCGGAGCTCCGGCGCATCGTCCGGTCACGCCTCAAACGCCCTCCGCTAACGCGCTGCGGACGGACTCGGCGCACCATCTCAGTCACGTCTCCCGACGGGCGATGGCCGCCCCGCTGCACCTCCTGCGCGAAATCGCGGTCTGCCGCCTACAGCGGCCGCCGCGCTTCCCTCTCCGGAGATCCTACGGTGCTGTCGTCCTGCTCGGGCGCACTTATTCAGTCACGCCTCGCACCCTCCGCGGACGCGAAAATAAATCCATGCGCTCTGGATCGGGCGCGCAAAACCGCTCTCAAAGCGGCTCCGCACACCCGCTCCTCCGCTCCAGGCCTTATTTTCGCTGCTCCCGGGCGCTCGGGCGCACTACCTCAGTCACGCCTCAACACCTCCGCGACGAGCAATAAGCCCTTGCTCGCAAAAAATACCGCTCCACCCACAGGTGGAGCCTGTTTTTTCGCTCCGCCGGTCTTATTGCTCTGCTCCCGGTGTTTCAGACGCACTTATTCTCCCATCAGCCGCTTCAAAATCTCGGCGTACGCGTCCTCCACGCCGCCCATATCCCTTCTGAAGCGGTCCTTGTCGAGCTTCTCGCCCGTCTCGCTGTCCCAGAAGCGGCAGGTGTCGGGGCTGATCTCGTCGGCGAGGATGATCTTGCCCTGCGAGTCGCGGCCGAACTCCAGCTTGAAGTCGATGAGCTCAATCTTGAACTGCTTTAAGTACTCGGTCAGAATCTCGTTGATCTTGAAGGCGTAGGCCGCGATCTCGTCGAGCTCCTCGCGGGTGCAGACGCCCATCGCGAGCGCGTGGTAGTCGTTGATCATCGGGTCGCCGAGGTCGTCGTCCTTGTAGCTGTACTCGAGCACGGTGGACGCAAGCTTCGTGCCCTCCGGGATGCCCAGCCGCTTGGAGAGCGAGCCCGCCGCGATGTTGCGCACGATGACCTCCAGCTTCACGATCTCCACCTTTTTGACGATCGTCTCCCGGTCGGAGACCTGCTCGACAAAGTGGGTCGGGATGCCGTGCTTCTCGAGCATCTGCATCAGGAAATTCGAGACCTTGTTGTTGACGACGCCCTTGTTCTCAATCGTACCCTTCTTCAGGCCGTTGAACGCGGTCGCGTCGTCCTTGTAGTCGACCATCACGAGGTTCGGATCGTCGGTCGCGTATACCTTCTTCGCCTTTCCCTCATAGAGCTGCTCTAACTTCTTCATAGTTTCTCGATCTCCTTCTCCAAATTTTTATCCTTCTCGATGACCTCTTTTGCCATCTCTGCCTTAAACGCCGCAAATTTGTCCGCGAGCGCCGGCTCCGAGAGCGCCAGCATCTGCACCGCCAGCAGCGCCGCGTTCGCCGCCCCGTCGATCGCCACCGTCGCGACCGGCACGCCCGACGGCATCTGCACCGTCGACAAAAGCGAGTCCAGCCCGTCCATCGTCGAGGACTTGATCGGCACGCCGATCACCGGCAGCACCGTGTGCGCCGCGAGCACCCCCGCGAGGTGCGCCGCTTTGCCCGCCGCCGCGATGAGCACCCCGAAGCCGCTCTCCGCCGCCGCGCCCGCAAACGCCATCGCCTCCGCCGGCGTCCGGTGCGCGCTCATCACATGCGCCTCAAACGGCACGCCGAACTCGCGCAGCTTTTTGATGCAGCCGCTCATCACTTTGAGGTCGCTGTCGCTGCCCATGATAACCGCTACTTTTTTCATGCTTCCTCCTCCAATAAAATAAGACGCCGCACGCGCGCCGCCTTAAAAAAGATACACTTCCGCTGTCTTCGGCCGGGAACAGATGCTCTTTTTACCCATAGACTCGCCTCCGACAAAAAAATACATCTTTATTGTATTTGATTTTCCCCTATTTGACAAGCGGTTCTCTCGACTTTTTGTTGGTGATTGTGTACGAAATTTTCCGCCGGCCGCGGAGAAGGGCCGGAATAAGGCCGAGCAGCAGCCCCAAAAGAGCCGCAAGCGCGCCCAGATCGTCGCTCCCGCCCGCGGCTCTCGCCACAAAGTAGCCCAGCACCGCCGTCACAAGCGGCAGCAGGTAGACCAGCGCCGCGAGCCCCAGCACCCGCGGGCTCGCGCTCTCCACCGTCACCCGGTCGCCGGGGCGGGCGCCGGCCTCGTTCTTCGCCCAGACCTCGATCGGCTTTCTCCCCGCGCAGCCCTTGCAGGAGGCGCAGTTCTCCCCGCAGGCGCCGCTGCGGTAGATGCGCACCTTCGCCATCCCGCCGGCCGCCTCGCGCACCTCGCCCGTCGTCGTCATATGCGCTCCTCCCTCTCAATTTGCTCCCGAAGCATCGACAAAAACCGCTCCGCCGCCCTCGAAAAGGCCTCCCGCCGCTTCCAGACCAGGTAGAGCGCCGCGTCCAGCCGCGGGTGGACGGGCCGGAAGCAGAGCTCGCTCGTGTCGGAGACCGGAATCAGCCCTTCGAGGCAGAGCGCACAGCCCAGCCCCTCGGCCACCAGCAGCGACGCGTTATAGATCAAATTATAGGTTGCCACAATGTTCAGCCGGTCGAAGTCCCGCCGCAGCCAGGTGGCCACCCGGTCCCGCCCCATCCGCTGCCGCGAGAGGATGAGCGGCTGTTCCCAGAGGTCCTCCGCCTGAACAGCCTCCCTCTGCGCGAGCGGATTGTCCCGGCGCATGAGCACCCCCCAGCTGTCGGCGTAGGGCAGCTTGATGCAGTCGTACTTCTTCAAATCCCCCGGCTCCGGCATCAGCATGAAGTCGAGCAGCCCCTGCTCCAGCCGCTCGGCAAGGTCGTCCAGATTCCCGCTGAACAGGTGGTAGCGAACCTGGGGGCAGCTCTCCCGGAGCTCCCGGGCCACCCGCCCGACCAGCCGCATCCCCCGCGTCTCCCCGCCGCCGATATGGACCTCCCCCGCGAGCAGCTCGTCGCTTTCGCGGAGCTCCGACTCCGTCCTGTCCACAAGTTCCACAATCTCGGAGGCCCGTCTGCGCAGCAGGAGACCGTCCTCGGTCAGTGTGATCTTCCGGCTGCCCCGGAGGAACAGCCGCTTGCCGAGCTCCGTCTCCAGGTCCATCAGCTGCCGGGATAGGGTGGGCTGACTCAGATGGAGCGACTCCGCCGCGCGCGAGACGTTCTCCTCTCTGGCCACCGCCAAAAAATACCGCAACACACGAATTTCCACCGAAGCGCCCCCTCTCTTACGCCCAGTATAGCCCGCCGTTTCGATGCCTGTCAAGTATGGCTACGCATGAAATATAGGTATTTGATTCGTCTGAACCGGGCGGCTATACTGGGTCCGAAAGGAGCGTGATCGCTTGGATACCCCCACATTTCTGCGCGCGATGGAGGAGGGCCGCACCGTGCCCCGCGGCTCGGAGCTCCACCGCCACATGACCGCCCTCTCCCAGGAGGCGCTGGCCGTCACCGCCCGGCTCAACGGCGGCTTTCACACGCCGGAGGAGATCCGCGCGCTGTTCTCAGAGCTGATCGGAAAACCGGTGCCCGAGAGCTTTTCGCTCTTCCCGCCCTTCTACACCGACTGCGGCAAGCATCTCACCGTGGGCGAGGGCGTCTTTCTCAACTCCGGCTGCCGGTTCCAGGATCAGGGCGGCATCACCATCGGGGCGGGCAGCCTCATCGGCCACTGCGTGGTGCTGGCCACCCTCAACCACGAGGAGAACCCCGCCCGCCGCGGCGATCTCCACCCCGCCCCCATCCGCATCGGCGAAAACGTCTGGATCGGGGCGCACGCCACCGTCTGCCCCGGCGTCACCATCGGGGACGGGGCGATCGTGGCCGCCGGAGCGGTGGTGACCCGCGACGTCCCCGCAAACACGGTGGTGGGCGGCGTGCCCGCCCGCGTCATCAGGGCCATAGAGCGATCCGAGCAGGAGCGGCGGTCTGTGCGCGCGGGAGAGGGGGCGCGCGCATGAAGTCGCTGCTGCAGAATCTCGCGGCGCTGCTCTGCCTCTCCCTCTCGCTGCTTCTCCCCTCCCGCGCGGCGGCGCGGGACTCCGGCTTTGTCGACGTGGCCGCGGACGCCTGGTATGCGGACGCGGTGGCCTATGTCCGGGACCGCGGTCTGATGGGCGGCGTCTCCGGGCGCGCCTTCGCCCCCGACGGCGACGCCAGTCGGGCCACACTGGTCACCGCGCTCCACCGGGCGGCCGGGTCCCCCGAGGCGCAACCCGGTGATTTCACCGACCTCCCCGCGGGCGCCTGGTACGCGGATGCCGCCGGCTGGGCTGCGGAGCGCGGCCTTGTGGGCGGCTATGGAGACGGCCGCTTCGGCCCCGGCGACCCGGTCACCCGGGAGCAGATGGCGGTCGTCCTCTGGCGCTATGCGGGCTCCCCCGGAGCCGCCGGCGCGCCCGATTTCGCCGACCGGCACGAGCTCTCAGACTACGCGGCGGAGGCCGTAGCCTGGGCCTACGGGAGCGGCGTCCTCACCGGCCGGGAGGGCAACCGCTTCGCCCCCCGGGAGTCCTGCACCCGCGCCGAGCTCGCCGCCGTTCTCCGGCGCTATCTGAGCCCGGACGAATCTGCCGCGCTCACACTGCGCATCACCGTCGGGGATCAGACCTTCACCGCCGCCCTGGAGGACAGTCCCTCCGTCCGGGCCCTTCTCGCCCGGCTGCCGCTGACGGCGGACATGCGGGAGTTAAACGGCAACGAGAAGTATTTCTATCTGCCGGACGCACTGCCGGCCGACCCGGTCCGGCCCGGCTCCATCCGCGCGGGAGATCTGATGCTCTACGGCTCCGACTGCCTCGTGCTGTTCTATGAGGACTTCGAGAGCTCCTACCGCTACACCCGGCTGGGCCGCATCGACGACCCCGCCGGTCTCGCGGCGGCGCTGGGCGAGGGCGACGTCACAGTCCGCTTTGAAGCCGAATAAAAAAGAGGAGGACCTCCGCGGCGCACGCCGCGGAGGTCCTTGTGCGAGGGGGACGGCGGCCCTGTCCGCCGGAGCCCCCTTTGAAGCCCCCACCGGCGGGTCCGCGGCGTCCCGCAGAAGGGGGCGGATGCGCCCCTCCCCCTGCGCTGTTCGAATCTCCCGCCGTCTTCAGGCTTTGGCGCGGCGCCCGCCCCCGGCGGAGGGGGGGCTCGGTCCGTCGGGGCGGAGTCGCAGTCCGGCCCCTTCCGCCGCCCCGGCGGAGCCGGCCCTGAGAGACGCGCTCCCTCAGGCGGACTCCTCCGCCCCCTCAATGGGGCGGTACCGCGTGATGATCGCCTCCGCCACCCGCAATCCGTCCACCGCCGCGCTCATGATGCCGCCGGCGTAGCCCGCCCCCTCGCCGCAGGGGTAGACGCCGGGGTTCCCGACCGCCTCGAACCCCGCCCCGCGCAGAATCCGCAGGGGCGCCGAGGTGCGGGTCTCCACCCCGGTGAGCAGCGCTCCCGGAGCCGCGAAGCCGCGCTGCCGCGCCCCGAAGGCCCGCAGGCCGGTCCTCAGCATCTCGGAGAGCGCGGGCGGAAAGAGCGGGGAGAGCGCGCACTCCCGCACCCCGGGAAGATAGCTCGGCGACACGAGCGGCCCGCGCACCGGCTCCCCCAGAAAGGAGCCGACCCGCTCGCACGGGGCGGTATATCCGCCGCCGCCCGCCTCGAAGGCCGCCCGCTCCAGCTCCCGCTGGAACCGCATCCCCGCGAGCAGATCGCCGCCGAAGTCCTCCGGCCCGACCGAGACCACAAGCGCCGCGTTCGCGTTCTCCCCGTCTCTGGCGGCGTAGCTCATCCCGTTTGTGACCACGCCCCCCTCCTCCGAGGCGGAGGGCACCACCACTCCGCCCGGGCACATGCAGAAAGTGTACACCGCGCGGTCCCCGCGCCGCAGCGACTGCTGGTACTCCCCGGGCGGAAGCAGCGGATTGCCCGCCTCCGGCCCGTAGAGCGCGCGGTCCACCTCCCGCTGCAGGTGCTCGATGCGCACCCCGCAGGAGAAGGGCTTCGGCTCCATCGAAAAGCCGCTTTTCGCAAGATACTCGTAGCTGTCGCGCGCGCTGTGGCCGAGCGCGAGCACCGCAACCTCGGCCGGGAGCTCCTCCCGCTCGGTCACGACCGCGCGCAGGCCGGAGGGCCCCATGCGCAGCCCGGTGAGCTGCTCCTCAAAGCGCACCTCGCCGCCGAGCCGGATCACCTCGCGGCGCAGCGCGCACACCACCTCCCGCAGCACGTCGGTGCCCACATGGGGCTTCGCCTCATAGAGGATGCGCTCCGGCGCGCCGAAGCGGACAAATTCCCGCAGCACCAGCTCGCAGAGCGGATCGCCGATCCGAGTCGTGAGCTTGCCGTCCGAAAAGGTGCCCGCGCCCCCCTCGCCGAACTGGATGTTGGTCCGCGGGTCGAGCCGCCCCTGTCCGGAGAGTCGCTCCACCGCCTCCACCCTGCGGGAGACCTCCGCCCCCCGCTCGAGCACCAGCGGGCGGTACCCCGCCCGCGCGAGCGCGAGCGCCGCAAACATCCCGGCCGGACCGAAACCCGCGATCACCGGCCGGGCCGCGAGCTTCTCCTCCCCCGGTACGGGCGCAAACGAGGCCCGCTCCCGCCGTCTGGCGCGCGGCCCGAGCCTCCGGAGCGCCCGCTCCTCCGCCCCGTCCGGGAGCTCCAGATAGACCGAGTAGCAGAACTTGATCCCGCCGCGGCGTCTGGCGTCGACCGAGCGGCGGGCGATCTGCGCCCGCCCGGCCCGCTTCACCCCCGCAAGCGTAAGGGCAGACCGGATCGCCGCCTCGTCCCCCGCCGAGACGGGCAGACTGATTCCCGAAATGATAATTCCCATCTTCTCCTCTTTTCCAAAGGCCCCGCGGGCCCTAACAGTCGTTTTTTCTCCTCCTCAGAGCGGTCCCCGCCCGCCGTCCAAAAGCCTGTACGTCCGGGGTCGGACTCCTCCCCGATTCGCCGCGCCCCGGACCTGCGGCAGAGCGGCCGGGCGCCCAGCGTTTTCACCGGCAGGCGGGCCTGCGTTCCGCGCCGCCCAAGAGCTCCGGGACGGGCGCTTCACACTCGCACACAGCCGAAAAAGCCGTCCCAAAAATGCCCCGCTATCCGCACGGATAGCGGGGCATTTCTCTGCCGAGCTCTCACCGCTCACTGGTTCTGCCGGCGCACCAGCCGGACCGAGACGGTGTATTCCCCGCTGACCAGGATTCCTCCGCTCCCGCCCGGCAGCGTAAAGGTCACCGGCATCTCATAGGTGCCGTAGGCCACCTCGCTGTTCTGGAAATCGACAACACCGGTGATCCGGTCGGCCTGCAGCGCCGCGAGCTCCTCGCTCTTTCCGCGGAGCCGCACCTCGACGCTCGGCGTCATCACCAGCGCCTCCGCCCCCTCCGGCAGATTCTGCACCTCGAAATTCGAGACGGTGACCGTCTCGGTCACGAGGTCGCCCACCGTGACCGACACCGTCGCCTTCAGCTCCGGCAGGGTGGTCGTCACCCCCTCGGGCAGAGTGATATCAAAGGTGTAGATCTGCCCCTCGGTGAAGGTCGCGAGGTCAATTTGCCCGATCTGGAGCTCCGAGATCGCGTCGAGCGCGCTCCGCTCCCCGAGCAGCGTGATCTTCGAGGGGGTCACCGTGTAGCTGAGCAGCCCCTCGTCCCAGCCGGCGGTGTTGTTCACAAGCGCCACCGTCAGCGACACCTCCTTGCGCGCGAGCACCGGGACATGCACGCCGATCTCCTCCACGTCGGTGGTGAGATAGGTGGTGTCCACCGCCTCGCCCGCCGCGTTCACAAGGGTGAAGGGCGCGCTCCCCCCCTCGATTCCGTTCGCATCCACCGTGAGATGCACTCTGGCCTCCGCCACCTCGGAGAGCTCGGTCGCGGGGCCGGTCACCGTGACCGTCTTCGGCGAGAAGCTGACCTCCTCGATCACATGGCTCCCGTCGTCAAACACGGTCTCGGTCGAGACCGAGACGGGAACCTCCTTCTGCTCAATGTAGTCCAGCCGGACGTTCACCGTCGCCGGGGTAATCCGGTCGATCAGCAGGTCGGAGACCGGCATCGTCACATGCACCGGCAGATTGTAGCTGCCCGGCTCCGAGATGCCCGAGGTGTCCACCCAGGCGCGAATCTCGTTTGCCGAGAAGCTGGTGAGCAGGCTCCGCCTGCCCTTTGCGACCACCTCGACCCGCTGGTTCTGAAGCCCGATCACCGAGAGCCCCTCCCCGTTGGTGCTCGAGCCCGCCTGCGACGCGCTGACCCGGATGTCCTTATAGTTCATCGTGAGCTCCGGATTCTGCATCCCGACAAAGAACCAGAGCGCAAATGCCATCAGCAGCGCCAGAAGCTTGGTGCCGATGTTTCTTGTAAAGAGTTCCTTCATCTCTTCCCACCGCCTCTCCGAAACAGGCGGCGCTTACGCTTCTCATCGCCGAGCAGGTTGCGCCGGATGTCCTCCCGCAGCGTCTCCTCCTTGAAGTTGCGGGTGATTACCCCGTTCTCCACGGTGGAGATGGTCCCCGTCTCCTCCGAGACGACCACCACATAGGCGTCGCTCATCTCGGTGATGCCGATCGCCGCGCGGTGCCGGGTGCCGAGCTCCTTCGAGAGATCGTCCTTACCGGTCAGCGGCAGAAAGCAGCCCGCCGCCTCCACGTGCAGATCGCGGATGACCACCGCCCCGTCGTGCAGCGGAGTGCCCGAGTAGAAGATGGTGCCGAGCAGCTCCGGCGTGATCTCCGAGCGGATCTCGGTGCCGCTCTTCACGACCTCGCCGAGCCGCACCTTCCGCTCAAAGACGATCAGCGCCCCCGTGCAGCTCTCCGCCATCTCGGCGCAGGCCCTGCAGACGGCGTCGATCATCTCCTCCGCCCGGCGGCGGCCCTCCTCGGTCTCCACGCCGAAGGTCTTCATTCCGAATTTGCTCCGTCCCACCCGCTCGAGCGCGCGGCGCAGCTCCGGCTGAAAGATGATCAGCACCGCGATCAGTCCCAGCTGAAGGGTATTGTTGAGCACGAAGTTGACCGTGTTCATCCCGAGCAGACTCGAGAGCAGATAGAGCAGCACCAGCAGCAGAATGCCCCGCACCAGCTGCACCGCGCGCGTGTCCCTGATGAAGCCGATCACCTTATACATGATGAACGCCACCACCAGAAGGTCGATCACGTCCATCACCCCGAAGGTGGAGAACTGCACCATGAGCACGTCTCTGGCGTCGGATATAAAATTGGTCAAAATGTTCATAGTTGCACCCGTCCAGATTTTCTTCTTTTCTTATCATAACACAGCCGCCGAATCGATAAAAGTTTTTCTTTCTTATTAATTGAATTTTTTTCGCGCGGCGCGGCAACACTTCTCTATCCGCCGTTTTTTTACACAGGCGCCCCGCCTGCGGGCCATTTTTTACAAAAGTATGAATTTCTGAACTCCCCCCTTGATTTTTGGCAGAGCTTGGTTTACAATGGCTTTAGCACTCAGGGAAACGGAGTGCTAACCATGAGATTTGTAATAAATTTAAGGAGGAATAGAACAATGACACTGAAACCTCTTGCGGACAGAGTCGTACTCAAGATGGTGGAGACCGAGGAGACGACCAAGAGCGGCATCATCCTCACCTCTGCGGCGAAGGAGAAGCCCTCGGTGGCCGAGGTCATCTCGGTGGGTCCCGGCGGCATGGTCGACGGGAAGGAAGTCGTGATGAATGTGAAGCCGGGCGACCGGGTCATCACCAGCAAGTACTCGGGCACCGAGGTCAAGCTCGGGGACGAGGAGTATGTCGTTGTGAGACAGGGCGATATCCTCGCGATTGTGGAGTAATCCCCCTGCCGTCCCTGTGCGGCAGAAGCCGCATCGTACAAATAATGCGTAGAAGGAGTAATCGATATGGCAAAGCAGATCATCTTCGGTGAGGACGCCCGCAAGGCGCTGCAGAGAGGCGTCGACAAGCTGGCCGACACCGTGAAAATCACCATGGGCCCGAAGGGCAGAAACGTCGTGCTCGAGCGGAAGTTCGGCGCGCCGCTGATCGCAAACGACGGCGTGACCATCGCCAAGGAGGTCGAGCTGGAGGACGCGTATGAGAACATGGGCGCCCAGCTCGTCAAGGAGGTCGCGACCAAAACGAACGACAACGCCGGCGACGGCACCACCACCGCGACCCTGCTCGCGCAGGCGATTGTGCGCGAGGGGATGAAGAACGTCACCTCCGGCGCAAACCCGATGGAGATCAAGAAGGGCATCAAAGAGGCGGTCGCCGTCGCGGTCGGCGAGGTCAAGAAGAACGCAAAGCAGGTCAAGGACAACAACGACATCGCGAGAGTCGCCACCATCTCGGCGGACGACGAGTATGTCGGCGGTCTGATCGCCGACGCGATGGAGAAGGTCACCTCCGACGGCGTCATCACCGTCGAGGAGTCGAAGACCGCGGAGACCACCTGCGAGGTGGTCGAGGGTATGCAGTTCGACCGCGGCTACATCTCCCCCTATATGTGCACCGACACCGACAAGATGGTCGCTGAGATCGAGGACGCCTATCTCCTCATCACCGACAAGAAGATCAGCGCCATCCAGGACATCCTGCCGCTGCTGGAGCAGATCGTCCAGGCCGGCAAGAAGCTCGTCATCATCGCCGAGGACGTCGAGGGCGAGGCGCTCGCGACCATCCTTGTCAACCGTCTGCGCGGCACCTTCACCTGCGTCTGCGTGAAGGCTCCGGGCTTCGGCGACAGAAGAAAAGAGATGCTCCAGGATATCGCGATCCTGACCGGCGGCCAGGTGATCTCCTCCGATCTGGGCCTCGAGCTCAAGGAGACCACCGTCGATATGCTCGGCCGCGCGAAGCAGGTCAAGGTCTCGAAGGAGGACACCATCATCGTCGGCGGCGCAGGCGAGAGCGCGGCGATCCAGGGCCGCGTCTCGCAGATCAAGCACGCCATCGAGGACACCACCTCCGACTTCGACCGTGAGAAGCTGCAGGAGCGGCTGGCGAAGCTGTCCGGCGGCGTCGCGGTGATCAAGGTCGGCGCTGCGACCGAGACCGAGATGAAGGAGAAGAAGCTCCGCATCGAGGATGCGCTCGCCGCGACCAAGGCCGCGGTCGAGGAGGGCTTCGTCGCCGGCGGCGGCGTGGCGCTCGCCCGGGCGATTGCCGCTGTGTCCGCCTTCGTCGCGAAGAGCGAGGGCGACATCAAGACCGGCGCCGCGATTGTGGCCCGTGCGCTTGAGGAGCCGGTGCGTCAGATCGCGAGCAACGCGGGCCTCGAGGGCAGCGTGATCCTCAACAAGATCCTCGAGTCGGACGACGTCAACTACGGCTTCAACTTCGCCCGTGAGGAGTACTGCGACATGATCAAGTCCGGCATCGTCGATCCGGCCAAGGTCACCCGCACCGCGCTTGAGAACGCGGCGAGCGTCGCGGGCATGATCCTCACCACCGAGAGCCTGGTCGCCGACAAGAAGGACCCGGCTGCCGACGCCGCGGCGAACGCCGCAGCGGCCGCTCAGATGGGCGGCATGGGCGGCGGCATGTATTAATCGGCCTCCCCTTTCCGGGCCGGCGCAGAGCTTCTGCGCCGGCCCTTTTTGCAGCAGATCGGGAGGGCGGACGCCCAGATTGCAAGCTGCGCCTCCTCCGGGCTGCGGTGCGGCGGTACCGCTCCCCGCACCGCATAGGGTCAATAGACGGGACCTCCGGCGCGCGAACGCCCCGGCAACGTCCGCCCCGCAGACATAAATTCTCTCCGCAGGGGCAGACTAGTTCTATCAACCGAAAGGAGTACAACCGATGAAGAAAACCATTCTCGCTCTCTTTGCGGCGGCGCTGCTCTGCGCGCCGCTCTTTGGCTGCGCCTCCCAGCCCTCGAACGCCCCGCGCCAGGAGCCCGAGCGCTCCTCCGGACAGACGCAGCATCCCGACACGCCCGCCTCAAACGGCGCCCAGGGACAGCTCTCTGAGCAACAGGCGCAGGAGATTGCGCTCTCCGACGCGGGGCTCTCCGCGGCGGACGTCTCCTCCCTCTCGGTGCGGCCGGAGCGCGACGACGGCGTCCCCGTCTTCGACGTCGAATTTCGCAGTGAGACTTACCGCTTTGAGTACGAAATCGCGGCCGGGACAGGCGAGATTCTCTCCTCTGAGATGGAGATTCTCACCCCCGCCGTCCCCTCGGGCGACACCGCACAGGTGAGCGAGGCCGACGCGAAAGCGCTGCTGCTCGCCCGGGTCCCCGGCGCGACCGAGCCGGAGCTGCGCATCCGGCTCGACATGGAGGACGGGGTGCTGGTCTACGAGGGCGAGCTCCGCCACGGCGGCCGCGAGTACGACTTCACCCTCGACGCGGTCACCGGC
>CAJFTX010000068.1 GCA_904420075.1 uncultured Clostridia bacterium
AACTACAAGCTGCGCGACTGGGTGTTCTCCCGCCAGCGGTACTGGGGCGAGCCGATCCCGCTCGTGTACTGCGAGAAGTGCGGCTGGGTGCCGGTGCCGGAGAGCGAGCTGCCGGTGACCCTGCCGGACGTCGAGAGCTACGAGCCGACTGAGAACGGCGAGAGCCCGCTCGCCAATCTCACTGATTGGGTGAACACCACCTGCCCGCACTGCGGCGGCCCCGCCAAGCGCGAGACCGACACCATGCCCCAGTGGGCGGGCTCCTCCTGGTACTTCCTGCGGTACTGCGACCCGCACAACGACAAGGCGCTCGCCTCGAAGGAGGCGCTCGACTACTGGATGCCGGTCGACTGGTACAACGGCGGCATGGAGCACACCACTCTCCATCTCCTCTACTCGAGATTCTGGCACAAGTTCCTCTACGACATCGGCGTCGTGCCGAGTCCGGAGCCCTACAAGAAGCGCACCTCGCACGGGATGATCCTCGGCGAGAACGGGGAGAAGATGTCAAAGTCCCGCGGCAACGTCGTCAACCCCGACGACATCGTGCGCGAGTACGGCGCCGACACCATGCGGCTCTACGAGATGTTTATCGGCGACTTTGAGAAGGCCGCGCCCTGGTCCTCCTCGAGCATCAAGGGCTGCCGCCGTTTCCTGGAGCGGGTGTTTGCGTTGTCGGACATCCTCGTGGACGGCGAGGAGTACAGCAGGGAGCTCGAGAGCTCCTTCCACAAGGCGGTCAAAAAGGTCGGCGAGGATATCGAGAATCTGAAGTTCAACACCGCGATCGCGGCGCTGATGGCGCTCATCAACGAGATCACCGACAAGGGGAGCATCACCCGCGGAGAGCTCAAAACCTTCCTGCTGCTCTTAAACCCGTTTGCGCCGCACATCACCGAGGAGATGTGGGAGCAGAACAACTTCGGCGGGATGCTCTCGGCCCAGCGCTTCCCGGCCTACGACGAGGCGAAGACGGTGGACGCCGAGGTGGAGATCGCTGTGCAGGTAAACGGCAAGCTGCGCGCCCGCGCAAAGGTTCCGGCCGGAGCCGCAAAGGACGCGGTGCTGGCGAGTGTGAAGGCGCTGCCGGAGATCGCCGCGCAGCTCGCGGGCAAGACGGTCGTCAAGGAGATCGTGGTGCCCGACAAGCTGGTGAATATTGTGGTGAAATAGTGCGCCCGAACACCCGGGAGCAGCAAAATAAGACGTGGAGCGGCGGAGGGCGTCCGCAGCGCCTCTCGCAGAGAGGCGCTGCGGGCGTCATCCAGAGTGCAGCGGCTTATTTTGTGTCGCGGAGGATGTGAGGCGTGACTGAGGAAAGCGCGCCGAAGCGGTGGAGGGAGCTTACGGAGGCCGACCGCCGGTCGGCGCCTGTGCCCTTTGGGCGCTTAGCGGATTGTAGGCGTGACTGAGCGCGCCTGAGCCGCTGTGGTTCCGGTGGGCGTGCAGCGCACTTTTCCAGATATTTTCCCAATCTGAAAAACACAGTTGACAGATGGATAAAAATTCGGTATAATCATTCTATGCTTATTGCAAATAACCCTTGCAAAGTGCGGAGGGAGGGAAATACAGATGTCAGAAATCAGAGTGAAGGACAACGAGTCCTTGGACAGCGCACTGCGCAGATTCAAGCGCTCTTGCGCGAAGTCGGGCGTTCTTTCCGAGCTGCGCAAGAGAGAGCACTATGAGAAGCCGAGCGTAAGAAGAAAGAAGAAGAGCGAGGCGGCGAGAAAGCGCAAATATAAGTAAGAAAGCTGTGGCCCCTGAGTTTGCTCAGGGGCCATTTCTTCATTCGAGGAGGGCGGAGCGTTGAACACTCTCTATCCGGACGTGGTAGTGCCGAGCGTCTATAAGCTCACGCCGGAGTGGCTGCGTGAGCGGAAAATTTTGGGGCTGATACTCGATATTGACAATACATTGAGCGCCTATGGGTGCGAGCGGCCGGAGACGCACACGGTGGAATTTTTGGCCCGGATGCGGCGGGCGGGGATCAAGCTCGCGGTGCTCTCAAACGGGGCGCATGCGCGGGTTCAAACTTATCTCGCGGGGGAGGAGATCCCCTATTTCTCCAAGGCGAAAAAGCCGCTTTCGAAGGGCTTTTCCTGGGCGGTACGGGAGCTCGGGCTCCCGGCGGAGCGGATCGCCGTCGTGGGGGACCAGATTTTCACCGATGTGCTCGGCGGAAATCGCGCCGGATGTTTCACGATTTTGACCGAGCCGTTTGACGAAAATGAGTTCTGGTTTGTGAAGGTTAAGCGACTGTTTGAGCGGAGGTTTCGGAGGGTGCGAAATGGATAGAGGGGAGATTCGGTTCGGCCCGGCAGGCAACGGCGAGGGCTTTGCCGCCGCAGGGCACAAAAAGACGCTCGAGGCGCCGGACTATGTGCGCTCGCTCGGGCTCACGGCGTATGAATATCAGTGCGGCCGCGGGGTGAGAATCAAAGAGGAGGCGGCGCAGGAGTTCGGGGAGCGGGCCCGCGCGGCGGGAATCATGCTCTCGCTTCACGCGCCGTACTACATCTCTCTCTCCGGCGCGGAGGAGGAGAAACGGCTCGGCAGCCTGCGCTATATCCGCGAGAGCGTGGCGGCCGCCCTCGCGATGGGGGCGGACCGGGTGATCGTGCACAGCGGCTCCTGTGCGAAGATGGGGAGAGAGGCGGCGCTGGAGCTCGCGAAGGACACGCTGCGCCGGGCGCTCTGTGACCTGCAGGAAAATGGCCTTGCCGGAGTCTCCCTCTGTCCGGAGACGATGGGGAAGGTCAATCAGCTCGGCACCCTTGCGGAGGTGCTGGAGCTCTGCAAGCTCGATGAGAGCCTGATTCCCTGCATCGACTTCGGGCATCTGAACGCCCGGACACAGGGCGGTATCACGGGAGCGGCGAGCTACCGCGAGATTCTGGATGAGATGGAAAATGCGCTCGGGCGGGACCGGGCCGCGGTGTTTCACAGCCACTTCTCGAAGATCGAGTACACAAAAAGCGGGGAGAAGCGGCACCTCACCTTTGCGGATGAGCTATATGGTCCAATGTTTGAGCCGCTGGCGGAGGAGCTCTACCGCCGGGGGTACACCCCCACGATTATCTGCGAGTCGGCGGGGACGCAGGATGTCGACGCGCAGTGGATGAAGCAGTATTTTGAAAGTTTGAGGTGATCTGTATGTTGGAAGCGAGAATCGGACGGCTGCGGGAGGCGTTTGCGGGGAAGTGCGACGCGGTGCTGCTCACAAGCGACATCGCGCGGCTCTACTTTTCGGGGCTCTCGACCTCGGCGGGGAGAATCCTCGTCACGGGCACAAACGCCTACTACTTTGCGGACTTCCGCTACTATGAACTGGTCAAAAAGAAGGTGCCGCACATTCTGGCGGTGAGCGATAAAAATGAGCTCGGCGTGACTCTCGCGGACATTCTGGAGCTCGAGAAGGTGAAGGCGCTCGGCTTTGAGGACCGGCGGGTCACGGTGGCGGAGTTTGAGCGGATGAAGAGCGCCTATCCGGGGCTCTCCTTTGTGCCGCTCGGGGACACGGTGGAGCGGCTGCGCGGTGTAAAGGACGGCGGCGAGCAGACGGCGATGATGGCGGCGCAGCGGATTGCGGACGAGGCGTTCGTCCACCTGCTGCCGTTTATCCGGCCCGGGCGGACCGAGCTCGAGATCCGCGACGAGCTGGAGCGGCTGATGAAGCAGTACGGTTCGGACGGCCCCGCCTTTCCGACCATCGTGCTCTCCGGAGCCAAGACCTCGATGCCGCACGGCCAGCCGGACACAAAGAAGGTGGAGGAGGGCGACTTCGTCCTCATGGACTTCGGCGCGACCAAGGATCACTATCTGAGCGATATGACCCGCACTGTTGCGGTGGGGAGCGCCACGGAGGAGATGCGTGCGGTCTACGCCTCGGTGCTCGGCGCGCAGCGGCATGCGCTCGAGAATTTGAAGGCGGGGATGACCGGCGCCGAGATCGACGCGCTCGCCCGCGACCGGATCAATGCCGACGGCTATGAGGGGACCTTCGGCCACGCGCTCGGGCACTCGGTGGGACTTGAGATTCACGAGTCGCCGAACTTCTCGCCCGCCTGCAAGGAGGAGATTCCGGTCGGGGCGGTGGTCACGGTGGAGCCCGGCATCTATCTCGAGGGAAAGTTCGGCGTGCGCATCGAGGACATCGTCATCTGCGAGGACGGCGGGTGCAACAATCTCACCGCCAGCCCGAAAGAACTCATGATTTTGGGAAAAGAGTAGAAAAGGCCTTGCGTATTTGAGGGAAATCGGATAAAATATCGTAGATAAATAAAATAACGGAGGATCAAAATTTATGTTATCCGCTGGCGATTTCAGAAACGGACTGACTTTTGAGCAGGACGGAAATGTTTTTCAGATAATCGAGTTTCAGCATGTGAAGCCGGGTAAGGGCGCGGCGTTTGTGCGCACCAAGATCAAAAATGCGATCACGGGAGCCGTGGTTGAGCGCACCTACAATCCGACCGACAAGTTCCCGGTCGCCTACATCGAGAGAAAGGATATGGAGTATCTCTACAACGAGGGCGATCTCTACTACTTTATGGACCCGGAGACCTACGAGCAGCTGCCGGTGGGTAAGGACGTGCTCAGCGACAACTTCAAGTTCGTCAAGGAGAACGTCACCTGCAAGATCTGCTCCTATAAGGGCAACGTCTTCGGCGTGGAGCCGCCCCTCTTTGTCGAGCTCGAGATCACCGAGACCGAGCCGGGCATCAAGGGCGACACGGTGAACAACTCCTACAAGCCCGCGAAGCTGGAGACCGGCGCTGAGGTCAAGGTGCCGCTCTTTGTCAACGAGGGCGAGAAGATCCGCATCGACACGAGAACCGGCGAGTACCTCGAGAGAGCGTAATTTTCGAACAGGCGCCCTCCGGGCGCCGCGACCACCGTATTAAAGGAGGGTGTTACTATGAATCTCACTGAGAAGGTTTCCTACCTGAAGGGCCTGATGGAGGGTCTCTCCATCGACGAGAATTCCCCGGAGGGCAAGATTTTTGCCGCGATGTTCGACCTTTTGGACGACATGGCGCTGACCGTGACCGAGCTTGAGGGCAGCGTGACCGAGATGGAGGAGCTTGTCGATATCATCGATGAGGATCTCGGTGCGGTCGAGGAGGAGCTGTTCGACGACGACATCGACGACGAGGACTACTACGAGCTGGACTGCCCGAACTGCGGCGAACTCATCTGTATGGACACCGAGCTTGCCAAGGAGGGTGAGGTGGAGTGCCCCGCCTGTGGCGAGAAGATTGAATTCGACCTCGAGGACGACTGTGACTGCTGCGACGAGGACGACAGCGAAGAGTAATTGTTCGAAAAAGGGAAGAGGCGGCCCGCTGGACCGCCTCTTTTTTTCGCGTTTTTGGGCAGAATAAAGGCGTCCGGTTATCGGACGCCGAAAAAATGAGAGCTTCCCCTTTTTGCCTATTTGTGGTACAGTTTTTTCGTCTGATACTGCGGTTCGCTTGTGAGGTTGATGCCGAGCTTCTTGAAGATGACTTCGTCCACCTGCGAGAGAATGACCGAGGTGTGTACTTCGCAGCCTCTGAGCTTCGGCAGCTGCTGGAGGGCGAGCGCCGCGGTGGGATTGGTCGCCGCGCTGATCGAGAGGGCGATCAGGATCTCGTCGGTGTGCAGCCGCGGGTTGTGGTTGCCGAGATGCGAGGTCTTGAGCTTCTGGATCGGCTCGATGACAATCGGGGCGATGAGGTGCATCTCGTGCCGGATGCCGCCGAGCACCTTGAGTGCGTTTAAAAGGACAGCCGCCGAGCTGCCGAGCAGCGAGGTGGTCTTACCGGTGACGATCTGCCCGTCCGGCAGCTCGAGTGCGGCGGCGGGGAGGCCGGTCTCCTCCGCGCGGCGGAGAGCCGCGGCGACGACCGGGCGGTCCTCCGCGGTGATGCCCGCCTTTTTCATCAGCAGCTCGACCTTGTAGACGGCGTCCGAGCCGATCATCCCTTTGCGGTGGTCGACCATCAGATGGTAGTACCGCCGGAGAATCTCCTGGCGGGACGCCTCCTCCACGGCGTCGTTGTCGAAGATGCAGTAACCCGCCATGTTGACCCCCATATCGGTCGGGGACTTGTAGGGGCACTCGCCGGAGATCCGCTCGAAGATGGCGGAGAGCACTGGAAAGATCTCGACGTCGCGGTTGTAGTTGACTGTGGTTTTGCCATAGGCCTCGAGATGAAACGGATCGATCATATTGACGTCGTTTAAGTCGGCGGTGGCCGCCTCATAGGCGAGATTGACCGGGTGCTGGAGCGGCAGGTTCCAGACCGGGAAGGTCTCGAACTTGGCGTAGCCGGCGTCGATACCGTGCTTGTGATCGTGGTAGAGCTGGGAGAGGCAGGTGGCCATCTTACCGCTGCCAGGACCTGGCGCTGTGACCACGACGAGCGGCCGGGAGGTCTCGATGTAGTCGTTTTTGCCGTAGCCCTCGTCGGAGACGATATGGGGGATATCGGTCGGATAGCCGGCGATAGGGTAGTGGAGATAGACCTTGATCCCGAGCCGGGTCAGCCGCTTGCGGAACGCCTCGACCGCGGGCTGATGGGTGTAGTGTGAGATGACGACGCTCCCGACATACAGTCCGCACTCACGGAAGGCGTCAATCAGCCGGAGGGTGTCCACGTCATAGGTGATGCCGAGATCACCTCGCACCTTGTTCTTCTCGATGTCCGCCGCGTTGATGACGATGACGATCTCCGCCTGATCGGCGAGGGTCATCAACATTTTCACCTTGCTGTCCGGCTCGAATCCGGGCAGCACCCGGGAGGCGTGGTAGTCATCAAAGAGCTTCCCGCCGAACTCGAGATAGAGCTTTCCCGCATTTTGAATCCGGGAGAGAATCTGCTCCGATTGGAGCTTTACGTATTTTTCACAGTCAAAACCGACTTTTTTCACAGAAGTCACCTCACTTGCAAACTAAACTCTATTATAAAGAATCGCTCCGCTTTTGACAAGCGCGGGCTGAAAAAAGAGCGAAGGAGAAAAGACAATGTCTGAGAGAGAGAATCTGTCCTCGAGGCTCGGCTTTCTGCTGATCTCGGCGGGCTGCGCGATCGGCCTCGGGAACGTGTGGCGTTTCCCGTTTGTGACGGGGCAGTACGGAGGCGGCGCGTTTGTGCTGCTCTATCTGCTGTTTTTGCTGCTTTTGGGGCTGCCGATTATGGTGATGGAGCTGTCGGTCGGCCGGGCGAGCCGGAAGAGCGCGGCGGCCTCCTTCCGGGCGCTGGAGCCGAAGGGGACGAAATGGCATCTCTTCTCCGGCTTTGCCGTGGCGGGAAACTATCTTCTGATGATGTTCTACACCACAGTGGCGGGCTGGATTCTGTCCTATATCATAAAAATGGCGACCGGACAGTTTGTAGAGCAGAACACGGAGCAGATTGAGGCGACCTTCTCCTCGATGCTCGCCTCCCCGGGGGAGATGCTGTTTTTTATGGCGCTTGTGGTACTGATCGGCTTCGGCGTCTGTGCCATCGGGCTGCAGAAGGGGGTGGAGAAGCTCACCAAGGTGATGATGGTGCTGCTCTTCGGGCTGCTCATTGTGCTCGCGGTACGAGCGGTCACCCTGCCGGGGGCCGCGGAGGGGCTCTCGTTCTATCTGCTGCCCGATTTCAGCCGGGTGATGGATGATCTGCCCGGAACGATCTTTGCCGCGATGGGACAGGCCTTTTTCACGCTGAGCATCGGCATCGGTTCGATCGCCATCTTCGGCAGCCTGATCGGAAAGGAGCGCCGGCTTGCGGGTGAGGCGATTCATATCACAATACTGGATACGCTGGTGGCGGTGATCGCGGGACTTATCATCTTCCCGGCCTGCTTCTCCTTCGGCATCGCGCCGGACAGCGGACCGAATCTCATCTTTATCACCCTGCCGCGGGTCTTTAATGAGATGGCGGGCGGAAGGATCTGGGGGACGCTCTTCTTCCTCTTTATGGCGTTTGCCGCGCTGACGACGGTGATCGCCGTGTTTGAGAATATCATCAACTTCGGCATCGAACTCTTTCACTGGTCGCGGAAGAAGTCGATTCTCATCAATATTGTGCTTGTGTTTCTGCTGTCGCTGCCGTGCGTGTTCGGATTTAACCTGCTCTCGTTTGTGCAGCCGTTTGGCGCGGGGTCGACCATCCAGGATCTCGAGGACTTCATCGTCTCGAACAATCTGCTGCCGCTCGGCTCGCTCGTCTACCTCATGTTCTGCACCCGGCGGTACGGCTGGGGGTACGATAACTTCATCGAGGAGGCAAACGCCGGAAAAGGACTATGTTTCCCACGGCGGATGCGGGTGTATGTCACCTATGTGCTGCCGGTGATTCTGCTCGCGGTCTTCGTACAGGGCTATGTGACCAAATTTTTCTTCTAAGAGGTATAAATATGCGCCCCTCCGGTCAAGAATGGAACCATCGACTTGACGGAAGGGGCGTTTTTCAGTGAAGAAAAAATTTATACTTACGGCGATACTCATCGCCTTTTTGTTTACAACCTTTGCGACGGTGCTCGGCGTCTACAGCGAGGCGGAGCCCATCCGTGAGAGCGTGGTCCGGCTGCACATCATGGCGGACTCGGACGACGACGAGGCGCAGCGCATCAAGCTTCAGGTGCGAAATGCGATCATCGACCAGACGGAGGGGGTATTTGGAGATGAGACCGACCCGGCGCGCGCCCGGGAGATTGTGCAGGAGAATCTGCCGCTCTTCGAGCGGGTGGCAAACGAGAAGCTCGCGGAGCTCGGCGCCCCCTACACCGCCCGGGTGAGCTACGAGCCGCACTACTTTCCGACCCGGACCTACGGCGCGGTCTCTCTCCCGGCGGGGGAGTACGACTCCCTCGTGATCCGGCTGGGGAGCGGAGAGGGAAAGAACTGGTGGTGCGTGATGTTCCCGCCGCTCTGTTACGACGGCGAGGAGGTGACGGCTGAGGCCGAGAGCCTCGAGATTCTGCAGCAGAATCTTGAGGCGCCGGAGTACGATCTGCTCACAGGGGAGACGGTGGTGCGCTTCAAACTGCTCGAATTCTTCGGCTCACTGTTTCAGAAATAGAGCGCTGTCCGGGGGAGAGGGATCTCCGCCGGACCTTTTCTTTTGTTAGCTGGAAGAAGATTCTCTCCCGTTTTCACCGGGTTTATGATAAAATAAAAAAGAATTTGAAAAAGAGAGGGGGCGGCGTCTGTGCTGCGGCTATATCTGGGACCAGCTGGGAGCGGGAAGTCGGCGGAGATCGGCCGGGAGCTTCTGGAGCTCGCGGGGTGGGAGACGCCGCCGCGTCTCTTGGTACTCGTGCCGGAGCAGTATACTGTCCAGAAGGAGCGGGAGGTTTTGGAGCTGCTCGGCAACCGCAGGGGGAGCGCGGTGGAGGTGCTGAACTTCCGGCGGCTCTGCGACGTTGTCTTTCGCGAGACGGGCGGCGGCGCGGAGCAGCCGATCGACGACAGCGGCCGGATGCTGCTGATGGCGCGGGCGCTCGCCGCGGTGAAGGGAGAGCTCTCGGTCTACCGACGGGCGGCGGAGCGGCCGGAATTTTTGGAGAAGTTGCTCAGTCTCTACGACGAGTTCCAGAACTACCGGATTTCGCGCGCCCTGCTGCGGGAGCGGACGGCGGGAGAGGGGGAACTCGGCGGGAAGATCGCGGATCTCACTCTCATTTTTGAGGCGTACGACGCGCTCTACATAGGCGAGAGCCAGAGCCCTCCCGATCTGATGGCCCTCTGCGCGGACAAGCTCGCGGGGAGCGGAGCGCTCGCGGGGGCGAAGGTGTATCTCGACGGATTTAAGGACTTCACTCCGGCGCAGTACGAGCTGTGCGAGCTGTTGCTCCGGCGGTGCGATCTGACTTTGGCGCTCTGCTGCGACGGGCTTTCGGGGGAGAGCCCTCTCTTTGAGAGCTCACGCGGGACGGCGCGCCGCCTGCTGCGCAGCGCGCAGGCGGCCTCGGTGGAGGCGGAGACGCGGCAGTTTGAGGTGCACGATGGGCCGCTCGCCCCGGTGGAGCGGGCGCTGCGGGAGCTCACGGGGGCGGGAGCGGCGGAGCCTTGTCCGGCGGCCCGCGCGTTCGCGGCGGACGATCCCTTCGACGAGGTCGATCAGATCGCGACCGAGATTCTGCGCCTGGTGCGGGAGGAGGGCTACCGCTTCCGCGACTTCGTGCTGATCGCGCGGGACGCGGGCGACTACCGGGACGTGCTGGAGGCGGTCTTTCCGAAGTACGGTATTCCCTTCTTTGCGGACAGCGAGGAGAGCGCGCTTTCCAAGCCGCTGGTCAAATATCTGATGCGCGCGCTCGACTGTGTCACCCGCGGATTCCGGCGGGAGGACTTCTTTGAGTATCTGAAGAGCGGACTCACCCCGCTGGAGCCCGCCGAGGTCTGCGAGCTGCAGAGCTACTGCGCGGGGTGGAATCTGACGGGGAGCGCGCTCACAAAGCCCTTTACCAAGCATCCGGACGGGCTGCTCGCCCTCTTTGACGAGGAGAGCAGCGCCAGGCTCGCGGCGCTCGAGGAGCTGCGGGAGCGGGCGGTTTCCCCGCTTCTCCGGCTCGCGGCACGGGCGGAGGAGGGGCCCTCGGAGCTCGCGGCCGCCCTCTATGATCTGATGGAGGAGGAGGGGGTGTTCGAGCGGCTGCTGGAGCGGGCGGAACTGCTCGCCGCGGGCGGTTATCACAAGCTCGCCGAGGAGTGCCGCCGGATCGGTGGGAAGACGGTCGAGGCGCTCTCCCAGCTCGCCCGCTTCTGCGGCGAGGAGACGGGGGCTTCCCGATTTGCCGAGCTCTTTCTGCTTGCAATGGGCTCGCTCGGAGTGGAGACCATCCCGACCCTGCTCGACAGCGTCACGCTGGGCAGCGCAAACCTGGTGCGCACTTCGCAGCCGAAATGCGTCTTTGTGATCGGCTTCTGTGAGGGGGTATTTCCGGCGGCGGTGTCGGAGAGCGGACTGCTGAGCGACGCGGAGCGGCGGGAGCTTGCGGAGCTCTCCTTTGCGCTCTCGCCGTCGGCTGAGCGGCGCGCAGCGGAGGAGCAGTTTTTCCTCTATACCGCGCTCACCGCCCCCTCGGAGCGGCTGTATCTCTCCGCGCCCGCGGCCGACAGCCGCGGCGGGGAACGGCGGATCTCCTATCTCTTCACCATCCTCATCACAAGGCTCGGGCTCTCCCGCACCCGGCTGCACGGCCCGCTCGACCTCGAGGGAGAGGCGCGCGCGGCGGAATACTGCTTCCTGCACAGCGGGGAGGAGGATGAGCTTGCGCAGTACCTCGCCGGTTACTTTGAGCGGACCGGCCGCCCGCTCGACTTCTCGCGCGTACGCCGGGCGGAGCAGGAGCGGGAGGGACGGCTGCGCCTCTCGGAGCCGGGGCTTGCGGGCAGGCTCTACGGAAACAGAGCGCAGAGCCCGACCGGACTTGAGCGGTTCATCAAGTGCCGGTTTTCCTACTTCTGCCGGTACGGCCTGCGGGTGCAGGAGCGGCGGAAGAATGAGCTCGACGCGCTCACGGCCGGGACCTTTATCCACTCGGTGCTCCAGTGTTTTGCTGAGCTTGTGCGGCGCAGGGGCGGCTTTCGTGCGCTCGAGAATGCGGGGGAGCTGATCGACCAGGTGGTGGAGGATTACCGGAAAGAACACTTCCCCGACTTCGAGGAGAGCGGTGGAAGGTTTCAGTATCTCTTCCGACGGCTGAAAGATACTGTAAAGGAATTTGCATTACAGCTTTCGGAGGAGCTGAGCCACAGCCGATTTACCCCGGAGGGGCTGGAGCTCGAGATCGGCGGGGGTGGGATTGCCCCGCTGATCATCCGCCGCGAAGGGGAGAACATCGTTCTGCGCGGCGTAATCGACCGGCTGGACGTCTATGAGCGGGACGGGGTACGCTATCTGCGGGTGGTGGACTATAAAACAGGTGGAAAGGAATTTGACTTTACAGAAATTTATGAGGGGCTCTCGCTTCAGATCCTGCTCTATCTCTTCTGCGCGCTGGAGGCGGGCGGGGAACAGGTGCGGCCCGCCGGCGTGCTCTACAGCAGAGTGCACGCGCCGGTCGTCGCGGTGGAGGAGCGGGACTGTCCGCCGGAGGAGATCGAGCGGGAGCGCAGGAAGCTGATGCGGGGTTCGGGGCTACTGATCCGCGATGCGGACATCCTCGCCGCGATGGACGAGAGCGGCAGCTTTCAGAATCTGCCGGTCAAGCTCACAAGAGGCGGGGAGATCGACCTCGAGCGGAGCGACACCGCGACGCTGCCGGAGCTCGCGCTCATCCGCCGCCATGTGGAGCGGGTACTGCTGCGCGCGGCGGAGACGCTGGAGGCGGGGGACATCTCGATCAACCCCTATGAGGGGAGCGAGCTCTCCTGCCAGTTCTGCGAGATGAGCGACATCTGCCGCAGCAAGGGGAAGAAGGGGGGCGGCCGGTTTCTGCACCGGCTGACAAGAGAGGAATTTTTTGAGCGGATTGGAGGGGACGAGGATGGCGACGAACTGGACGCCCGCGCAGAGCGAGGCGATTGAGAGGGAGCCCTGCCGGATTCTCGTCTCGGCGGCGGCGGGGAGCGGCAAGACGGCGGTGCTGGTCGAGCGGATCTGCCGCCGGATCACCGACCCCGAGATCGCGGCCGATATCGACCGCTTTCTGGTGGTGACCTTTACCAATGCGGCGGCTTCCGGCGTGCGGGACAAGATTGTCGCCGCGATCTATGGGAAGCTGGCGGAGCAGCCGGGTTCCCGCCATCTGGCGCGGCAGCTCACCCTGCTGCCCGGCGCCCAGATCGACACCATCTCCGCCTTCTGTCTGCGGCTGGTGCGGCAGCAGTTTCACAAGCTGGGTATCTCGCCCGACTTCCGGCTGCTCGACGAGACCGAGCACGAGCTGCTGCGGCAGGAGGCACTTGAGGAGCTGCTCGACCGGTGGCACGAGGGCGCGCGCGCGGAGGAGTTTCGGGCGATGTCCGATTTCTTCTGCGCTGGGAGAGACGACCGGGAACTTGTGGAGCTTGTCCTCTCGCTCGACACCTTTTTGGAGGCGCTGCCCGACCCGGAGGGCTTCCTCCGGAAGCAGCGGGAGACCTACCGGGCGGGGAGCGGCTGCGACCCGCTTGATACTCCCTACGGAAAGGAGCTTTTTACCCGGGCACGGGCGCTTACAGCCTATGCCTGCGGGCGGGTGGAGAAGGCGATTTCACTCTGTGAGCCGGAGGAGCGCCTCTGCGAAAAGACGCTGCCGGTGCTGGAGGGTGACCTTGTGCAGCTGCGGGAGCTCGCTGCGGCTGTGGAGCGCGGGGGATACGACGGCATCCGGGAGGCGGCGCAGGCGATCCGGCCCGCGCGCTTTTCCTCCCCGCGGGGATTTGAGAATCGGGCGCTTGTCGAGTCGGTCAAGCGGTGCAGGGAGGAGGCGAAGTCCGCCGTATCGGAGCTTCTCGGCCTCTTTTTGAGCACGGCGGAGGAGGTGCGGCGCGACTTTGCGGCGCTCTCCCGTCCGCTCGAGACGCTCTGCGATTTTCTCTGCGACTTCCGGCGGGAGCTCTTCGAGCGGAAGCGCTCGCGCGGCGCGCTCTATTTCTCGGATGTGGAACATCTCGCGCTCTCCCTGCTCGTCGAGGGGGAGGAGGACGGCAAGCTGCTCTGTACCCCGCTCGCGCGGGAGCTCTCCGCCCGGTTTGACGAGATTTATATCGACGAGTATCAGGATATCAACGAGTTGCAGGACCGTATCTTCCGCGCCATCTCACGTGGGGAGGAGAACCTCTTTATGGTGGGGGACGTCAAGCAGAGTATCTACCGCTTCCGCCAGTCGGAGCCGCAGATCTTCATCGACAAGCGCGACTCCTCGGACGGGGAGCGGCGGGTGCGCATCGATCTTTCGCACAACTTCCGCTCCCGCGCGCCGGTGCTGGAGTTTACCAACTACCTCTTCTCGCTGCTGATGAGCCGGGAGGGGCTCGGAGAGCTCGACTACGACGAGGGAGAGAAGCTCCGACCGGGTGCGAGCTTCGAGGGAGAGAGCCGCCCCTGCGAGGTCAATCTCCTCAAAAATTACCGCGGTGAGAATGAAAACGGCCCCTCCCGCGCCGAGCGGGAGGCGCGGTTTGCCGCGGCGCGCATTTTGAATCTGGTTGAGGGGAGGCGGACGGTGACCGACCGGGAGACAGGGGAACAGCGCCCCATCCGCTACGGGGACATCGTGATTCTGCTGCGGAGCATGTCGCGGGTGGCCCCCGTTTTTGAGCGGACGCTCCGGGAGGCGGGCATCCCGGTCTACAGCGAGGGGGACAGCTCCTTCTTTGAGCGGGAGGAGGTGCTCTCGCTGCTCTCGCTGCTGCACGCGGTGGACGACCCTTCGGACGATGTCCAGCTGATCGGGGCGATGCGCTCCGAGCTCTTCGGCTTTTCGAGCGAGGACTTGGCGAAACTTCGGGCGGAGCACCCGGAGGGGAGCTTTTTGGAGGCGGTACAGGCGGGGGATGAGCGGGCGCAGGACTTCCTCCGTCGGCTCGAGCGCTACCGGCTGCTCTCTGAGAACCTCGATCTGCCCGCCCTGCTGCTGCACATCCTGCGGGACCTGGGGTTGCCGGATGTCACCTCCGCCGCGCCGGACGGGACGCTCCGCCGAAAAAATCTGCGGCTGCTCTTCGAGTACGCCTGCGCCTACCGCAAGAACGGAATGCCGGGGCTCTACGGATTTCTCTCTTTTGTCGACCGGATGCGGGAGAGCGGGCGCGGTCTCTCCGCCGCGGGGGAGCACGCGCAGGGGACCGACGCGGTGCAGATTATGACCATCCACAAGTCGAAGGGGCTTGAATTTCCGGTGGTGCTGCTCTGCGACTGTTCCCACCGGTTCAACATGAGCGACTCCTTCGGGAAGTTCCTCGCGCACAAGGAGCTCGGCTTCGGCTTCCGGCTGCGGGACGCGGCGCGTCATGCGGACTACAACACCGTCCCGCGCGCGGCGGTCGCGGAGCGGATGCGCCGCGAGGGACTCTCGGAGGAGCTGCGCAACTTCTATGTGGCGCTCACAAGGGCACGCGAGCACCTGATTCTTGTCGGGACGGTGGATATCGGCCGCGGAGGGATGCTCGGCCTTGCCGAGACGCCGCTTGTAAATGGGCGGCTGCAGCCCGAGCAGCTGCTCCGCGTGAAGAGCTACACGGGCTATCTTCTGGCGGCGCTTCAGCACCACCCCTGCGGCGGGGAGCTGCGCGCGGAGCTCGGGGGGGCGGTAGAGGTGCTGCCGGGGCCGGAGATCAATCTCTATCTCCATGAGCCGGAGCAGTACAGGGTAAAACACCGTCCGCAGGAGGAGCGGCGCGCGCGCGCGCCGGTGCAGTTTGACCCCGCGGAGGTGGAGCGGCGGCTCACCTTCCGCTATCCCTATGCCGGAGAGTCCGGACTACCGGACAAGCTCTCGGTCGGGGAGGCGGCGGCTCTTCTCGCGGGGGAGAGCCGTCCGCACATCGAACGGCCGGACTTTGCCGCTGTAAAGAGGGGGGCGACCGGCGCCGAGCGGGGGACGGCGCTCCACCGCTTCATGCAGTTTGCGGATATTCTGTCCCTGCGGGGGATGGACGCGGTCGAGCGGGAGATCGAGCGGCTGACCGAAGAGGAGTATCTCACCGAGCGGGCGGCGGACCTCATTGACCGCAGGCGGGTGGTGGACTTTCTCGATTCCCCCCTCTGCGCCCGGATTCGCGCGGCGGAGCGGGTGCTGCGGGAGCGCCGGTTCGACCTGCTCTTCTCAAAGGAGGACTTTGCGGCCGCCGGCTTCGGCGACTGCTTCGCCGGCATGGACGCGAAGGACAGTATTTTGCTCCAGGGCGTCATCGACTGCGCATTTTTGGAGCGCGGGCGTTTTACCGTGCTCGACTTTAAGACCGATGCGAAGGACCCCGAGGCGCTCGCAGAGCGGTACCGTCCGCAGCTGCGGCTCTACGCCCGTGCGGTCGAGCTGATGACGGGAATTCCCTGCGGGGAGTGCCTGCTCTACTCCTTTCACAGCGGCCGGGAGATTGTGCTAGAATAGAGCGGAGAAAAGATAAAAATTTTTCTTGCATAAAAGAGGTAATTGTGGTATCCTATCTTCATAAGTGTTTCGAGAGCGGAAAGAGGTGAAAATTGTGAAGGAAGGAATCCATCCGAACTACGAGAAAACGACGATTCGATGTGCTTGTGGCGCCACGGTTGAGACCGGCTCCACAAAGAAAGATATTCGCGTTGAAATTTGCTCGAAGTGCCATCCCTTCTACACCGGCAAGCAGAAACTGGTTGATACCGGCGGAAGAGTTGACAGATTTAAGAAGAAGTTCAATCTGGACTAAAAGAAATAAGCCCGGTCTTCGGACCGGGCTTTTCTTTTTGGCAGATGGAGCCGGTTGAAATGAGCGCCGCCGGGGCGATCGCTGCGCCTGCTTATGAGCTGGCCGGAGTGCGAAAAAAACACAGGGAGGTGTTTACTTTTGTCCACTCTTCGTATATACTTTGTTTCAAGAAGAGGGGGGAAAATAGATGAAAAAGACGTTAAAAATCCTTTTATTTGCGATTCTGCTGGCGTTTTTTCTGTTTCTACTGATTCGGATTTCATTGAAAGCGGAGCGGATTGCGGTGGTGGAGGCGGAGCTGCTGCCTTCTTTTGCCGTAAGTTTGCTCTGCCCTCTGGCGTTTGCCCTGGCTCTGTCGTGGAACCATCTGAGGGGACTTTTCTCAAAGGGACGGCTGAGATTCAGCGCCTATTACTGCTGTGCTGCGGCGGTGATGGGGGCTGTGGTGATCGGGCGTTATTTTACTGTGTGGCTTGTTCCGACAAAGGATCTCCGCGCACTGATTCTGTTTGCCTTTTTTTACTCCATCTTTCATATGTTCAAAAGAGATCAGGAGAATTGTTCGCGTCAAAAAGCCGTCTTCGATTAGAAGACGGCCTTTTTAAAAATAGAAGAGCTGTTCGAAAGGGAGGTTCAGTGCGGTGCAGAGGATGAGTGCGAGTTTCGCTGTGGGGTTAAATTGCCCTGTCTCAATCGAGCTGATGGTGTTGCGCGAGACGCCGACAAGCTCCGCCAGCTGCGCCTGAGAGAGCCCGCGCGCGCAGCGCGCCTCGCGCAGCCTGTTTTTTAAAATCAGTTCCTCATTCATATATCTATCTCAGTGTATCCAGCATAAAGCCCACGAGGAAGAAAAGCGAGGCGAGCGCGCCGCAGATGGCGGTGATCAGATAGCTCTTTTTTCTTGTAAACTGATAGTTGGGAAGAGCCTCCGCGGCCAGAAACGCCCAAAAGAGCGCGAGAAAGCCTTCCACTTCACCGCCGGTGAAGAACTGAAACAGGATGAGAATGAGAAAGACGCAGCAGAAAGCGGAGAAGCCGATCTTCCGTCCGCGGTTTTCCGCGCACTCCATTCCCTCATCGCGGTGCTCGCTGCGGCTCCGTGCCAAAATTTCCTCTCTGGTCATATAGTTTTCTCCTTTTGCCAAGTTTTCTTTGCAATTAAAGTATACCATGCCAAGTGTACTTGTCAACACTTTTTGCCAAGTTTTCTTGTCAATTGGTGGCGCGTTGTATAGAAGATGGAGCGAGGAGGAAAACTAAATCCATGTGTGGAAGATATTTAATTGAAGAGAGAGAAATTTTTCCGGGCAGCCGTGCTCCGGTCTTTGTTGCGCGCGACGGACTGCAAAAGAAGGAGCTCACCTGGGGAATCCCGATGAAATCAGGCCTCCTTATCAACGCGAGAGGGGAGACGGTGACGGAGAAGCCGACCTTTCGCGGCGCGTTCCAGCGCGGGCGCTGTCTGGTACCGGCCGCGGAATTTTATGAGTGGAACCAGGGGGTGAAGTACGCCTTTTTTCAGAGTGGGGGACCGCTCTACCTCGCGGGAATCGAGCGGGAGACCGAGCGCGGACGCCGCTTTGTGATTCTGACGCGGGAGGCGGAGGGCGTGGTGGCGAAGTACCATCACCGGATGCCAGTAATTGTACCGGAGGCGCAGGCGAAAACCTATCTGAAAGAGCGGGATTACGCCCTTTTCTTGGCCTCAGGGGGACAGCGAACAGAGGGATTGAAAGCGGAGAGGAGAAGTGAAGGATGACATTTGAGGAGCTCTATACGTCGATGCTGAGGCAGAATTTCGGAAAGGGTGACATCCCGCCGGAGGCGAATCCGGAGCAGCTGGCCTGCCTGCTCCACCCGGAACGGTATGCGCCGGTGATCAAAACTGAGAGCTGTGAGACGTGCGAGTATGATCGGGCCTGCGAGAAGAGCTGTATTTTCGATGCGATTGTAGAAGAACAGGGCGAGATCAAAATCGATCCGGCCAGATGTGTGGGCTGTTCCGTCTGCGTCGAGTCGTGTAAACTGGGAAAGCTGACTGCGAGCCGGGATATCCTTCCGGCGCTGCGCGCAGTTCGGGAGAAAAAAGGTCCGGCCTATGCGCTGATCGCCCCCGCTTTTCTGGGACAGTTCTCAGACAAAGTGACGCCCGGAAAGCTGCGCAGCGCATTCGCCGCGCTCGGGTTCGACGGCATGGTGGAGGTGGCGCTCTTTGCGGATATTCTCACCTTTAAAGAGGCGATTGAGTTCGACCGCAATGTAAATCGCGTGGAGGACTATCAGCTCACCAGCTGCTGCTGCCCAGTCTGGATTGCGATGATCCGAAAGATTTATAGCGAATTGATGCCTCATATGCCGGCGGCGGTCTCACCGATGATCGCCTGCGGCCGGGTAGTAAAAAAGCTGCACCCCGATGCAGTAACCGTCTTTATCGGACCCTGTGTCGCCAAAAAGAGCGAGGCGCGCGAGCCGGATATCGCGGATGCGATAGACTATGTGCTCACCTTTGAGGAGGTACGGGACGTCTTTCAGGCGGCGGAGATCGATCCGGCACTTCTGCCGGATCGAAAGAGGGAGCACTCCTCGCGTGCGGGCCGGATTTACGCGCGGACCGGCGGCGTGAGTGAGGCGGTCTCAAAGACGGTCGCGCAGATGCGCCCGGGCAGAGCGCTCCAGGTGCGTCCCAGGCAGGCGGACGGCGTGCCCGCATGCCGCGCGATGGTGGAAGAGATCCGTGCAGGGAGAGGGGATGCAAACTTTTTTGAGGGGATGGGTTGCAGGGGAGGCTGTGTCGGCGGGCCTAAGGCGATTCTTACGTGCGCGGAGGGACGCGCCCGTGTGGATGCTTACGGGGATGCGGCCGAGACAAAAACACCGCTTGAAAATCCCTTTGTGCCGGAACTTTTAGAGCGGCTCGGGTTTCAAGATGTGGAGTCCTTTTTGGAGGAGAGTGACCTCTTTCAGCGCGACTTTGGAGTGAAGAAGTAGAGAGAGCCCGGCAGCTTACCGGGCTCTCTCTACTTCTTTAATTTTTGGATGTCCTCATAGCTCACATAGGACTTCTGCTGCAAACGGAGCAGCCGACAGGTGGGAGAACAGGCGATGTGTCCGTTGGCTTTAAACTGTTTCCCACAGACGACACAGGTGGAGATCTTCGGCTCCTTTGGCGGACGTGTGGGACGGACGACAGGGGGACGGGAGACAGGGGTGGCTTTGACCCGCTTTTCTCGAATGTTTTCTTTGGCGCACTTTGCGCAATATTTGTGGCTGCCGGATTTTACGAGATACAGCTCTCCGCAGCGGCTGCAGGGGGCGAGCGAGCCGATCTGTTTTCCGCTCTCCTGGCGGCGCAGCGCCTGGCGCAACTCTCGCTTGTGGATTACACGGCAGTCGGGGCAGTAAAATGCATTCGGCCCACCTTCAAAGGTGGTGCCACATAGTTTACAGACTCTGGTGAGTAGTGACATAGAGCAAACATCCTTTGTAGTAATATATGTATTATACAATAAATACTATAAAAATACAAATGTATTTTTAAAATCAACTATATATGGTTAACCATGGCGAAAAAAAATTAGCACAAAAGAATATTCAAGTAACTGCGAGAGGAGAAATATCGGGAATATTTTTGGAAAAGAACAGTTTCATATTGACAGAACACCTCCAATTGTGCTATTATTTTTAAGCAGCTTTGATCCATTAGCTCAGTTGGCAGAGCACTTGACTTTTAATCAAGGTGTCCGGAGTTCGAATCTCCGATGGATCACCAGTGTAAGGCCCATAAATCCTATGTTTGATAGGATTTGTGGGCTTTTTCTTTTGTGAAGAGAGGCCGCACACTTGTAGTAATGTGAAGATAGATACCGACAGAAGGGTGGAATCAGTTTCCTGTAGAAAGAACGACGCCGCTCAAACGGTTGAAAAGCGCATTTTTGATAGAGCCGCTGAGGAGTTCAGGGAGACAGAACACATGCCCCATCTATTTGTTACCTAAATTCTACCATAAAGCCGCAAAAATAACTATAGAAAAAGAAAAAAAGCTGTCCGCAAGATACAAAAACTGCTTTTTGAACCGAAACAGGCCGAGCTCTGTCTGAACCGCTTTAACAATTTCGCCCGCTCTAGAAACTGTCCGTCTCGCTCAAGCTCTGAAAAGAGCGGGAGCGCTCTCCCCCTGCCCCGGGGGCCGGGCTCTGTTTTCCCGCCCCATGTCTTGCCGGGATATTCCTCCTGTATTTTTCCAAAAATAGGAACAATACTTCCTTGAAATACGTTTGTATTACTCCTAGGCTGAAAACATCTTATGGGAATAAGGAGGCTGGGATGTTTTCGAAAAATTTGCTGGCGGCACTTCTGAGACTGTGTGATCAGAGAAAGTGGAGTTATGAGAAAGCGGCGGAACGGTGTGGAATCAGTGCGCGGCATTTTGGAAACTTGGTGAGAGGAACGTCGGTCCCTTCACTGAAAACGCTGGAGAAGCTCTGTGCCGGATTCGGTGTTACGCCGAACGAATTGCTGCTGAAAGAGCATGAACATAGGATGTGAGAAGGCGGGAGACGGTGCGTCTCCCGCCTCTTTTCGAGCTCCGAATTTTGCGCAGTGTTTCGCATCGGAGGGTGCGGCGGCCTTCGTGCTCCGGTTTTGAGGAGAAGTCCGCCGCGGAGCCGGCGCGATTTGGATACGTCCTCTGCAGAACGAGAGAGTACAAACCCTCTGCACCTGACGAAAAGGACTTATTTTTTGACTGGCGGCAGAGGACGTGGCGCAGAGAGGAAACGCTGCCGAGCGGTCTTGCTGTTTCAGAGTTCCATGGTAGGACCATCGGCAAGTCCATATCTCTGTGCTTGAAAGGATAAAAGCGCACCGGCAGGTGTCTCTGATTGCGATAAAAAAGAGACAGCGGTGTATTTTGTGTCCGTTTCGGAGAGAATAGAGTTGCTCTGCAAACCGTGTGAGGGCGGAGAAAAAAGAGAGAACCCTATTGACAAAATACCCCTTGCGGGTATATTATAAAAATACCCACAAGGGGTATAGGAGGCGCCGAGATGAATAAGGAGAGAGAGAGCTGCTGCAAGAGAACGACGATGCGTTCCGAGGAGCAGAAAAAGAAGCTGCTGAACCGTCTGAAGCGGATCGAGGGACAGGTGCGGGGAATTCAGAATCTAATTGAACAGAATGCGTACTGTAACGACGTTCTGATCCAGTCCGCGGCGGTGAATGCAGCGATGAACGCGTTCAATCGGGAGCTGCTGGCAAGTCATATCCGCTCCTGCGTTGCCCGGGATATCCGGGAGGGCAAGGACGAAGTGATCGACGAGCTTGTGGCGACCTTACAGAAGCTGATGAGATAGCGTGAGGTGAGAACAATGGAACAATTTCAGGTGACAGGGATGAGCTGTGCGGCCTGTAGCGCCCGGGTGGAAAAAGCGGTCTCCAAAGTGGAGGGGGTGACCTCCTGCTCGGTCAGCCTGCTCACAAATTCGATGGGCGTGGAGGGCACGGCGAGTGCCGAAAGCGTCATCGCGGCGGTGGAAGCGGCGGGCTACGGCGCGTCGCTCAAGGGGGGGCAGACCGCTTCCCGGACGAGCGCTGAGGATGCGCTTAAGGACCGGGAGACGCCCGCGCTCCGGCGTCGGCTGATCGCATCGATCGGTTTTTTGCTTGTGCTGATGTATTTCTCAATGGGACATATGATGTGGGGTTGGCCGGTGCCGGAGCAGCTTGCGGAGAACCATGTGGCGATGGGGCTGCTTCAGCTGCTGCTGTCAGCCGCGGTGCTGGTGATCAACCAGAAATTTTTTATCAGCGGGTTTCAGAGCCTGTGGCATCGCGCGCCCAATATGGATACGCTGGTGGCTTTGGGCGCTACGGCGTCCTTCGGCTGGAGCGTCGTCGCGCTCTTTCTGATGACCGGCGCGCAGCTGCGCGGGGATATGAATGCTGTGATGGCCTATATGCACGAGTTTTATTTTGAATCCGCGGCTATGATTCTGACGCTCATTACCGTCGGCAAGATGCTGGAGGCGAAGTCAAAAGGGCGGACGACGGACGCCCTGAAAGGGCTGATGCGTCTGGCGCCCAAGACGGCGACGCTGGTCAGAGACGGCGCGGAGGCGACTGTTCCGATCGAGCAGGTGAAAAAGGGGGATATCTTTGTTGTGAGACCCGGCGAGAACATCCCGGTGGACGGGGTGGTACTCGAGGGCAGCAGCGCGGTCAATGAGGCCGCGCTGACCGGTGAGAGCATCCCGGTGGACAAGGCGCCGGGCGATCAGGTCTCCGCTGCGACGCTCAACCAGTCCGGCTTTCTCCGCTGTGAGGCCGCCCGTGTGGGAGAGGACACCACTCTCTCGCAGATCATCAAGATGGTCAGCGACGCGGCGGCGACAAAGGCGCCGATTGCCAAGATCGCCGACCGGGTGTCCGGCGTATTTGTCCCGGCGGTAATCGGCATTGCGGCGGTCACGCTGATCGTATGGCTGTTGGTGGGACAGGAGTTCGCCTTTGCGCTGGCGCGGGGCATTTCGGTGCTTGTGATCAGCTGCCCCTGTGCGCTCGGATTGGCGACGCCGGTGGCGATTATGGTTGGAAACGGTCTGGGAGCAAAAAACGGGATTCTGTTTAAAACCGCAGTCTCCCTCGAGGAGACCGGAAAAGTTCAGATTGTCGCGCTCGATAAGACCGGCACGATCACCCGGGGGGAGCCGCGGGTGACCGATCTGATTCCTGCGCCCGGCGTCTCGGAGCGAGAGCTTTTGGAGCTGGCGACGGCGCTTGAGGCGAGAAGCGAGCACCCGCTTGCAAAAGCGATTCTGAAGAAAGGCGAGGAGCTCGGACTCCCGACAGAGGAGGTTTCCGACTTTGAGGCCCTTCCCGGAAACGGACTATCGGCCGTCTGGAGAGGAGAGCGGCTCACTGGCGGGAGTCTGAGCTTTATCGGCGGTAAGACCGAACTTCCGGCGCAGCTGCGTGACGCGGCGGAGCGTCTGG
>CAJFTX010000069.1 GCA_904420075.1 uncultured Clostridia bacterium
ATTTGACATTGGTGATATCGTCGGTGTGGAGGGCGATATTTTCAAGTCCCGCACGCAGGAGGTCACTGTCCATGTGACAAAAATCGAACTTCTGGCAAAATCCCTGCTCCCTCTGCCTGAGAAATTCCATGGCCTGAAAGATACGGATCTGCGCTACCGGCAGAGATATGTCGATCTCATCATGAACCCCGAGGTGAGAGACACCTTTATCAAACGCAGCAGGATCATCTCGGCGATGCGCGAGTTTTTAGACGGGCGCGGCTTTATCGAGGTGGAGACGCCGGTACTGAATACCATTCCGGGCGGGGCGAACGCACGCCCGTTTATCACCCATCACAACACGCTTGATATCGATATGTATATGAGAATCGCGACTGAGCTGCATCTGAAGCGGCTGATTGTCGGCGGTATGGAGCGGGTATATGAGATTGGGCGTATTTTCCGTAACGAGGGTATGTCGGTCAAACACAATCCGGAGTTTACTACAATTGAGCTCTATCAGGCGTTTGCCGATTACCACGACATGATGGATATCACCGAGGAGATGATCTCCTACATTGCAAAAAAGGTGCTCGGAACGACTAAGGTCACTTACGGAGGAGTGGAGATTGATCTCACCCCGCCCTGGAGCCGCCTGACAATGACCGAGGCGGTGAAGAAATTTACCGGGGTGGATTTTGATACGATTACGACCGATGCGGAGGCGAAGGCGGCGGTTATAGGATGCGGTGTCGAAGTGGAGGGAACTCCTTCGCGCGGCGACCTGCTTTCGCTGCTGTTTGAGGAGCGGGTGGAGGAGAACTTGGTCCAGCCGACCTTTATCTATGACTATCCGGTGGAGGTTTCGCCGCTTGCAAAGCGGAAGAAGGACCGGCCTGAGCTCACCGAGCGGTTCGAAATTTTTATCACCGGACGGGAGATCGGAAACGCGTTCTCTGAGCTCAATGATCCAATCGACCAGAAGGCGCGTTTCCAGCGTCAGGTTGCGCTGCGGGAGGCAGGCGACGAGGAGGCCGGGATGATGGACGAGGACTATATTACAGCCCTTGAATACGGAATGCCTCCGACCGGTGGGCTCGGAATCGGAATTGACCGGCTGGTCATGTTGCTGACCGACCAGGCTTCGATCCGGGACGTGCTTTTGTTCCCCACAATGAAGCCGCTTGGCGGCTCCGACCCGGCTCAGAAAGCGGCAAAATCCACAAACACGGCGAAAACAGCCGCAGAGGAGAGGATTGATTTCTCGAAAGTGGAGATTGAGCCGCTGTTCCAGGACGAGGTGGATTTTGATACGTTCAGCAGATCGGATTTCCGAGCGGTAAAGGTAAAGGCGTGCGAAGCTGTGCCGAAGAGCAAGAAGCTTCTGTGCTTTACACTGGACGATGGGACTGGGACTGACCGCACCATCCTGAGCGGCATTCACGCCTACTATGAGCCGGAGGAACTGGTGGGAAGGACGTTGATCGCCATAACCAACCTGCCGCCGAGGGCGATGATGGGGATGGAGTCATGCGGCATGCTGCTGAGTGCGATCCATACGGAAGAGGGGGAGGAGAAACTCCACCTGCTCATGGTGGATGACCATATTCCCGCAGGCGCAAAACTCTATTAATTCCTATCTAATAAACTACAAGGTCTCTCACCAAATCGCGGTGAGGGGCCTTTTTGATTGGATTCGATGCGGGTTTGCGGTATATAGAGTAAGTGTGCGGCGGGCTTCCCGGCTCTTTCGCAACAGAATCTCCTAAAGACTGTTTTTGGTAACGGAAAAGGCGTAAAAGGTATGGCAGATCCATTGTTTTTCAAAATGTAATATAGTATAATAAATTTGCTTTTTATCACATAATTGGTAAAAAAGTAAAAATTTGAAAGTGAGCTGGGAGACGGGAGCGCTTGCTCTTCTAGAAAAATGTGATCCATGCACAAAAGTGTGGCGTTCATGAATCACTGGGGTTCCAGCTCTTTTCTGCTGTAGGGGGTATTTATATGCGCGTGAACAACAGACATGTATCGTTTTACTACGAGAACGATATGGACATGGGAGAGATCGTAATCGAGCCTAAAAAGACAGCACTTTTGGTGATTGACATGCAGCATGTGTTTATCACACGGCCCGACTATGGAGAGAATCCGACCGAGGCGGAGAAGCGGGAAATGGAGCGCTGGGAGCCGTTCTATCGGACGATTGACGATGTTGTTATCCCAAACAACCAAAAAATTCTTGAAACGTTCCGTGAGAAGGGAATGGAAGTGGCCTTCGCCAAGATTCAGTGTCAGAAGAAGAATGGGGCGGACCGCTCGCTCGACCAGAAAGCGACCGGATACAACGAGCTTCTGCTGCCGCCGGGGACGCCGTCGGCTGAAATTGTCCCACAGCTGACTCCGCGGGAGGATGAGATTGTTGTGACAAAGACGACAGACAGTGCGCTGACAGGGACGCCGCTGCGCCTGTGGCTCCACAATATGGGGATTGACACTGTGGTGTGCACCGGAGTGCTGACCGATCAGTGTGTCTCTGGTACGGTTCGCAGTCTCGCTGACGAGAGCTTCAAAGTTTGGCTTATTGAGGATGCGTGCATGGCCTCTACCCAGAGAATTCAGGATAATGAACTGGAAATACTGAACAATATTTACTGCCATGTCATTAACACCGAAGAGCTGCTTCAGGCGCTGGAAGCATAGGAGGGATTGAGATGTCAGAGCCGAAATTGAAGCGAAATTTATCGTTTATTTCCATGATTGCAATTGCCTCCGGCGCTGTGATCGGGGGATGGTTGGCGGAAGCGCCTACCTGGTTTGGGCTGACCGGAGCCGGAGCAGCTTTTATTTTTCCTGTGTTGGCGCTGCTGCTTGTTCCTGTCGGTTTGACCTTTGCTGAACTTACCGGCATGCTTCCGTTTGCCGCATCTGTGGATGTCTGGACAACAAATGCGTTTGGACATAAGGTCGGATTTACCACTCAGTGGATGATGTTCCTTGTGCAGGTGGTCGAACCGCCGATGATGGCGTTTATCTTCATCACAGCGGCTGATTTCTTTGTGCCCGGTCTGATTCCGGATTCGATGAATGTCTGGATTGCGATCGGCACAGCGCTTCTGTGGTATATTCTCTCCAACTTTAACGTGGAGCTCACAGGCAAGCTGGCGAATATCTTCTTCTTTACGATGATTGTTATGTCGCTGATTGTCAGTGTTTCACTGTTTACAAGCGGCCACTGGAGCGTTGAAAATCTGACGGCCAGCCAGAACCCCGCGAACAATACGGGCCTTTTTCCCAATGGATTTTATGGGATCTTTTTGGCGCTGGCGGCATTTTCTCTCAAATTTATCGGGTTTGAGATGACCCCGACGATGATCGAGGAGACAAACTTCCCGCGCTCCAAGATGTGGAAGGTGATTTTGTCCGCGCTGTTTGTGCCCGCTCTGCTGTATCTCATTGTGGTGCTGGCGATCGGCGGCATGGCGCCGTGGGATCAGATTGCTCAGATGAATATGCCCGAGCCGGAACTCATTGCGATGTACAAGCTGATGCCGGTGTTGGCGTATCTGGCTGTGATTTCCGGAGTCCTGCATGCGTTCACTACGCTGATGGGATTTTGGACATCGGCCGCGCGCGTGCTGTACGGTGCAGGCGAGATGCGTCAGCTGCCGCGGGTGTTTACGAAATTGAACCGGTTTGGCCAGCCTGTTCTGGCGAATACAGTTGTGTTTCTGTTTACTGTATTCTTCTGTATTTTTACAGGGGAGAGCGGAGACGGCTGGGTAACCTATGTATATACCATGTCGAATGTGGCCGCCGGTTTTGTCTATTTCATGTGCTGCTTGGACGCACTGATTTTGCGCAAGAAGCATCCGGAGTGGGCGCGGCCCTATAAAGTGCCGTGCGGAACTGCTCTGTTTGTATTGGGAATGCTGATTTCCGCGTGGGTTTTGGTCGGCTCGTGTATGCAGATGGACGGCAATGCGTTGATCTCGCTTGTGATTTACTGTGTGATCGGAGTGCTGCTGTATGCCGGCATGGCGCTCTACCGCAGAAAGAGGCCGGAGGGGAACCAACTTGTAAACCTCACGCCTGCAGATGCGGAAACTGAGCTTTGAGAGCTGGGAAAAAAGACGGGGATGGGAGCGGCCGCTTCCATCCCCTTATAATGCGTATGAGAAAAGTCGGACCTGTTTCAAGGCGAGATAAAAGCGCTGTATGGAGACCCATACAGCGCTTTTTAATGAAATTGAACGCTTTGCCAGGGAAAACAGAGCTCGGAATAAGGATAGCTGATACCGCTTTCGCAGGTGACTTGAGCGGAGACAGAGAGGGTGCCGAGCAGCGCTCCATTTTGAATTGCAAAATAGGAGGAATTGCTCTCCACGATGAGAATATCCCCATATCCGCCGGCAAGTACAGCGTCTCCGCTGATGCCGTATGGTTCGAGTGATTCAACAAAGAAGGATTCATCTGTCAGATCGCAGCGGAGAAGAGCGTCTCCACAGGAGAGATAGAGCAGATTGCCGACTCTGTAGGGGCGGTCCAACCGGAGTGTTTCGGCTTTGGCCGGAAGCGGAACCTCGTGGTAGGTGTAGTCGAGAAGCTCAGGTTCGTAGGAGGCGTACCGCAGAATACCGTCGGTTGGGGCGTAGAGAAAAACCGGATAATCCTCCAGAGAGGCGAGTGAGAGAAGGGGATACTCCGCGGCGAAGGGGGGATAGGGATAGGTGCGCTCGTCACCGGCGCTGTTGACATAAAAATAGTTTTCCCCGGTATCGGTGAGCCGCAGATCCCCTACCAGCAGCGTCCCGGGTTCAAAATATTTCGCGGCGGTCACCGACATCACCTGTCCCGGCTTTTGAACAGGCAGGGCCTGAAAAATGTATTTGCTGCCCCCGTCCCAATAGAGCGGAAAGCGATCCCCGGCTGGCTGATAGAGTTCCTCAGGCTGAGAGAGCGTTCCCTTTTCCACATTCCAGAGCGCGAGGAAGACACTGTCTTTGCCGTCGCTTAAGAGCAGCGGAATCGTGACAGAGCTCTGGGCACAGCCTCCAAACAGGAAGCTGCCCAGAAGAAAAAGCGCGCAGAGCGTCCCGGATGCGAGGCGGCGCAAATACGACTGACTCCTGTTTCTTGGTCTCCGTTTCATTCGTCCACCCGGCCTCCCGCGAGCCCGTCGATGACACTGCGAAATACGGCGAACGGGTCCTCCTTAAACTTGGCGCGCATGAGCTCGGCCTGGAATTCGGTGTAACAGCGTGCCGAGATATCAAACTGCACTGCGCCGTGGTCGTGTGCCAGACAGTGGAAGATGTATTCTGAACCATCTTTTTTGATTTCGCACATGGTCTCATCCGCTTTTTTCATCTCGAAGAGGATGAGAGCCGCGTTGTTGGTGGCGCTCTTCCGTACGGAGAGCGGGAGCTGCCGCTCGAGCAGGTCGATTGTTTCAAGTCCGAGCGGGGTTAAGCTGTAGAGTCCGTCCGACTCTGCAACCTGACCGAACCGCAACAGCTCGTCGAAGGCCTCGGTGTAGTCAAAATAGTTTGCGCTGCCGGTACCCATGATACAATCGCCGAGCTGCTCTTCGCTCACAGGGCGATCAATCGCCCGCAGGACATAGAGGACGAGCAGCTTCACGTCGTTTTTGTTTTGGAGCATTCCAATGTCTGCTAGCATAAATTCTCCTTTTTACTTCGGACAGTGTAACTGTTGAAAGCTGAGCGGGGTGGGAGAGGTGATCTCCCGGCCGTTCAAGTAGTCGAGCGGAGACTCTCCCGAGAAACGGAACTGCAGCCGGTAGGCCTGAAGCATCTGACTGCGCGCCCGGTACTGCCGGTTGATTTTTTCGATGCCGTACTTGCTGTCGCCGAGCAGCGGATGTCCAAGCCCTGCCATGTGGACCCGTATCTGATGGGTTCGACCGGTGATCAGGGCGACTTTGACCAGTGAGAGGCCGTCTTGAAAATCCAATACCTCATACCGCGTCTCGGCGGTACGTGCCCCCGGGATCATTCGGTCGTGCGCATAGACGCGGTTTTGCGCCTCATTTTTGTAGAGATAATTTTGAATCCGGCCGGATTTTTTCTGAAATTTCCCCACGGCGATGCAGAGATAGGTTTTTTGAATCTCATGCAGCTTAATTTTTTCACAGAGAACGCGCAACGCCTCTGCGGTTTTTGCGGCGATCACAAGACCTGAGGTGCCGCGGTCAATCCGATGACAGAGAGCGGGAGCAAACGAGTGCTCCGCCTCCGGCCGGTATGCGCCGGTGCGGACGAGGTAGGCCTGGATGCGAGCGATCAGCGTGTCCTCTCCGGCCTCACGTCCCTCGTGACAGAGGAGCCCTGCGGGTTTGTCGGCGACGAGCAGATTTTCGTCCTCATAGACCACAGAGAGCTCGCCCCCGCTCAGCACAGGCGCCTTGGGACGCTCGAAAAATTCGTCGTTGATATAGAGCGAGAGCTTGTCGCCGAGAGCCAGTTTGTAACGGATCTCGGAGCGCTTCCCGTTGACCTTGATTCTTTTGAGACGAATATACTTATAGAGCAGTGTCTGGGGGAGCGCCGGAACGGCTTTCGTCAAAAACTTGTCCAGCCGCTGTCCGGCATCGTTGCTCCCGACGATCAATTCACGCAATCACGTCTCCTCCTTTTCCCAGAATAGATAAAAATATCATATCACAAAATACGGAGATTTACAAAAATAAAAACATTTGTTTTTATGTCGAATTCTGATATAATAACCTCACAAAATAGTGTTACGAATACCGGGGTCCATCTCCTGCACACGTGCGTCGTAGGAGAGGAAGAAAGGATTTTACAGATTATGCATGAAGGGCACAGACAGCGGCTGAAAGAGCGATTTTTAAAGGACGGGCTTGACGGGTTCCAGCCGCATGAGGTGCTGGAGCTGCTGCTGTTTTACTCCATTCCCCGCAGGGATACCAATCCGACCGGACATCTGCTGATCGACCGCTTTGGCAGCCTCTCCAATGTGTTTTCCGCCCCGTTTGCGGAGCTTGTTCAGGTGGACGGGGTGAGCGAGAACTCGGCGACGCTGATCAAGCTTATGCCGGCGCTCTGCCGCTATTACCAGACGGATTTGAACTGTAAGCGGGAGCAATTGAACAGCTCGGGGCGCGCTGTAAAATACATCTCTTCCCAGCTGATTGGGTATGATACGGAGGAGGTACTGCTGCTCTGCCTCGATAGCAAGCGCACCTTGATTGCGTGTGAGCATGTTTTTTCCGGAAGCGTCAATTCGGCGCAGATCAGCGTGCGGAGGATTGTGGAGCTCTGCCTGAGACATAATGCGACAGGCGTCATTCTGGCTCATAATCATCCGGGCGGACTGGCGCTTCCGTCCCAGGAGGACCTGGTCACCACAGGGAAGATCGAGAACGCGCTCGAGGTGATCGGGGTGGAACTGCTTGACCATATTATCTATGCCGACGGGGACTGCGTCAGCCTGGCGGATAGCGGATTTATCCATTCAATCTGAGCCGTTGACAGGTCCGCGAAAAAAGAGTAGAATACGCTTTGTAAACATTTGTTCTAGCCATGTAGTCAGGAGGAGAGAGAATGGACGACCAGGAGCTGTTTCAGCTGGTATCTCCCTATAAACCGACCGGAGATCAGCCGGAGGCGATCGCAAAGTTGGTCGAAGGAATCAAAAAGGAGGAGCGGGAGCAGGTGCTGCTCGGCGTCACCGGGTCGGGTAAGACCTTTACCATGGCGAATATCATCGCCCAGGTAAAGAAGCCGACACTGGTGCTCGCGCACAATAAGACACTCGCGGCTCAGCTCTGCTCCGAGTTCCGGGAGTTCTTCCCGAATTCGGCGGTGGAGTATTTTGTCTCCTATTATGACTACTATCAGCCGGAGAGCTATATTCCGTCCACTGACACGTATATTGAGAAGGACTCCTCGATCAACGACGAGATCGACAAGCTGCGTCACTGCGCGACAACCTCGCTGTTTGAACGGCGGGATGTCATTATCGTCTCCAGCGTCTCCTGCATCTACTCGCTCGGAGATCCTGCGGAGTACAATAAGCAGGTGGTGAGCCTGAAACCGGGACTTAAGAAGGGGCGGGACGAGATTGTCCGTCAGTTGATCGACATCCAGTATGAGCGCAACGATATCAATCTGGTGAGAAACAAGTTCCGCATCCGGGGGGACGTGCTCGACATCTTTCCGGCAAACTCCAACAATAAAATTGTGCGGGTGGAGTTCTTTGGGGACGAGATCGATCGGGTTTCGGAGATCGACAGTCTCACAGGAGAGGTGCTGGACGTGGTGCGGTATGCGCCGATCTTTCCGGCGACCCACTATGTGGTGGCCAAGGATAAGCTCGATGAGGCGCTTGCAGAGCTCGAACAGGAGCTCGCCGAGCGGATTGCCTACTTTAAAGAGCGGGGAAAACTGATCGAGGCGCAGCGAATTGAGGAGCGCACCCGGTATGACATGGAGATGCTGCGGGAGATCGGCTTCTGCAGCGGAGTGGAGAACTATTCCAGGGTGCTCGCGCGCCGTGCGCCGGGCTCGACGCCATATACGCTGCTCGACTATATGCCGAAGGACTCGCTGATGTTTATCGACGAGTCGCATGTCACTCTGCCGCAGGTGCGCGGAATGTACGGGGGAGACCGCTCACGCAAGGAGAATCTGATCAACTATGGGTTCCGTCTGCCCTCTGCGTTTGACAACCGGCCGCTCAATTTTGAGGAGTTTGAGCAGCGGGTGCACCAGGTAGTCTACGTCAGTGCGACGCCTGGCAAATACGAGCTGGAACGGGCTTCGCAGGTGGTCGAACAGGTGATCCGGCCGACCGGCCTCTTGGACCCGGAGGTCGAAGTACGAAAGACCGAGGGCCAGATCGACGATCTGCTCGGCGAGATTCACGCGCGAATCGAGCGCGAGGAGCGGGTGCTTGTGACTACGCTCACCAAGAAGATGGCGGAGGACCTGACCAAATATCTGGAAGATGTGGGGGTCAAAGTCCGATATATGCACCACGACGTCGAGACGGTGGAGCGGATGGAGATCATCCGGGATCTGCGGCTCGGGAAATTCGATGTGCTGGTGGGAATCAATCTGCTGCGGGAGGGACTCGATCTGCCGGAGGTCTCGCTGGTCGCGATTCTGGACGCGGACAAGGAGGGCTTTCTCCGCTCCGGGACGTCGCTTGTACAGACGATCGGCCGCGCCGCGAGAAATGCGGAGGGGCGGGTGATTATGTACGCCGACCGCATCACCGACTCGATGCAGTATGCGCTCTCGGAGACCGCCCGGCGCCGGAAGATCCAGAATGCCTATAATGAGGCGCATGGGATTACGCCGAAGACCGTTCGAAAGGACATTCGAGATATTATCGAGATCTCCTCAAAAGAGGAGCTGGAAGGGGAGAAGCGCAAGCTGAACAAAAAGGAGCGGCTCGCGCTGATTCAGAAACTGGAGAAGGAGATGCGCGAGGCGGCGAAGCTGCTTGAATTTGAACACGCGGCCTATCTGCGTGATAAGATTGCGGAGCTGCGCAAGGAGAAGTAGGGGAGAGTAACGTGAAAAACGACAAATTGATTATCAGAGGGGCGAGAGAGCACAACCTGAAGAATATCAGCCTGGAGATTCCGCGGGACAAGCTGGTGGTGCTGACCGGACTCTCGGGCTCGGGCAAGAGCTCGCTCGCATTTGACACCATCTATGCGGAGGGACAGCGGCGCTATGTGGAGTCGCTGTCCTCCTATGCGCGTCAGTTTTTGGGGCAGATGGAGAAGCCGGACGTGGACGTCATTGAGGGACTTTCGCCCGCGATCTCAATCGACCAGAAGACGACCTCCAAAAATCCGCGCTCCACAGTGGGGACTGTCACCGAGATTTATGACTATTACCGGCTGCTCTATGCGCGCTGTGGCGTGCCGCACTGTCCAGTCTGCGGCAAGGTGATTGAGCAGCAGACGATCGACCAGATCGTTGAACAGATCGAACGGCTGCCTGAGGGGACAAAATTTCAGGTGCTCGCGCCGGTTGTGCGCGGCAGGAAGGGTGAACACGCCAAAATATTTCATGACGCGAGAAGGAGCGGTTTTGTTCGCGTCCGCGCCGATGGAAATCTCTACGATCTCTCGGAGGAGATCAAACTCGAGAAGAACAAGAAGCACAACATTGAGATCGTCGTGGACCGGCTGGTGATGAAGCCGGATGTGCGCAGCCGGCTCACCGGCTCGATCGAGACGGCGACAGCTCTCTCAGACGGACTGGTACTGATTGACGTAATCGACGGGGAGGAGCTGACCTTTTCTCAGAACTATGCCTGTGAGGAGCACGGCGTCAGCATCGAGGAGCTCTCGCCGCGCGCCTTCTCCTTCAACAATCCCTATGGGGCATGTCCGACCTGTACCGGACTCGGCTCGCTGCTCAAGATCGACCCGGATCTTGTGGTACCGGATAAGAGCAAATCGATCAAGGGCGGGGCAATTCATGTAATGGGCTGGCGCTACTTTGAGGGAGGCACCATCGCGCAGATGTACTTTGAGGGACTGGCGGAGCACTACGGTTTTTCGCTCGACACCCCGTTCGGAGAGCTGCCGCAGAAGATACAGCAGGTGATTCTCTACGGCACCGGCGGCGAGAAGATCAAGATGACCCGGAAGAGCGAGTACGGAAAAGGGAGCTATATGACCGACTGGGAGGGGATTGTGAACAATCTCCAGCGCCGGTATGAGGAGACGACCAGCCCCTACGCAAGAGAGGAATACGAGCAGTTTATGCGACTTGAGCTCTGCCCGGACTGTAAAGGGAAACGCCTCAACGCGATCAGCCGGGCGGTCACAGTGGGGGGGCTCTCGATCATCGAGCTGACCGATCTTTCAGTCACGGAGGAGATCGAGTTTTTTGAGAGGCTCGAACTCTCCGACCGGAACGCACGGATTGCAAAACCGATTTTAAAGGAGATTTTTGCGCGGCTGGACTTTCTCAAAAATGTCGGCCTCGAATATCTGACCCTCTCCCGGGCGGCGGGTACCCTCTCGGGCGGGGAGAGTCAGCGCATCCGGCTCGCGACCCAGATCGGCTCGGCGCTGATGGGAGTACTCTATGTGCTGGACGAACCGTCGATCGGCCTGCACCAGCGGGATAACGATAAGCTGCTCGATACGCTCAAGCGGCTACGGGATGTCGGAAACACGCTGATCGTTGTGGAGCACGACGAGGACACCATGCTGGAGGCGGACTATATCGTCGATATTGGTCCCGGCGCGGGCGTCCACGGCGGCGAGGTTGTGGCGGAGGGGACGGCCGAGGAGATCATGCGCAGTGAGAACTCGATCACCGGGCAGTATCTCAGCCGTAAAAAGTTTATTCCGGTGCCGAAAAAACGGCGGCCCGGAAACGGAAAGAAGCTCAAAATCACAGGCGCCGCAGAGAACAATCTAAAGAACCTCACCGTGGAGATCCCGCTCGGTACCTTCACCTGCGTGACCGGAGTGTCGGGCTCGGGCAAGAGCTCGCTTGTCAATGAGATTCTCAAAAAGCATCTCGCGGCCGAGCTCAACGGCGCAAAGGCGCGGCCGGGAAAGTTCAAGTCGATCAAGGGATTGGAGCACCTCGATAAGGTGATCGATATTGATCAGTCGCCGATCGGGCGCACCCCGCGCTCCAATCCCGCGACCTACACCGGCGTGTTCGGAGATATCCGAAGCCTTTTCGCCTCTACCAATGAGGCGAAGATGCGCGGCTACGGGCCGGGACGCTTCTCCTTTAATGTGAAAGGGGGACGCTGCGAGTCCTGCCAGGGAGACGGCATCCTGAAGATCGAGATGCACTTTTTACCGGATATCTATGTCCCCTGCGAGGTGTGTAAGGGCAGCCGCTACAACCGGGAGACACTGGAGGTCCACTACAAGGGCAAGACGATCAGCGACGTGCTTGATATGACGGTGGAGGAGGGGCTCGCCTTCTTTGAGAATGTGCCGAAGATCAAGCGCAAGCTCCAGACGCTGTTCGACGTCGGGCTCGGTTATATTAAGATCGGACAGCCCTCAACAACGCTCTCAGGCGGCGAGGCGCAGCGGGTAAAACTCGCGACAGAGCTCGCCCGGCGGTCGACAGGAAAAACGATCTACATTCTCGACGAGCCGACGACCGGCCTGCACACCGCGGATGTGCACCGGCTGGTGGAGGTGCTCCAGAAGTTTGTGGACGCGGGGAACACGGTGGTTGTAATCGAGCACAATCTCGATATGATCAAGACGGCGGACTATCTGATCGATCTCGGCCCGGAGGGCGGAAACCGCGGAGGTGAAGTTGTGGCCACCGGCACGCCGGAGCAGGTCGCGGAGAACGCGGCGTCCTATACGGGGATGTATCTCAAAAAATATTTGAGCAGGGAAGAGGAGCGCGAATAGAAAAAGAGCGTCGGGAAAACTCACCGGCGCTCTTCCTATTACATCCGGATATTTATAATGCGGCAAGCCTGTGTTCATATTTTAGAAATATATATTGAGTATACTTCGTCTCAAGTAGGTGGGGAGGTGTGAAATGTTTGGCTATATTACCGCGCAGGTGGGAGAACTGAAAGTGCGGGAACATGAGGCATATAAGGCGGTCTACTGCGGGCTCTGTAAGCAGCTGAAGAAGAGCTGCGGGCCGTTTTCCCGGATGTTTCTGAGCTATGACGTCACTTTTATGGCGCTTCTCGCGCTCTCGCTACAGGAGGAGTGCCACTCACGTGTAGGGCGCTGTATGCTCAATCCCATGAAAAAGCGGCGGATGGTCTGTGAGGAGCCGGCGCTTGAATACAGCGCGCTTGCGGGCGCGCTGCTCACTGCCTATAAGTTGAAGGACGACCGCGCGGATGAGAAGGGGTGGGACAGGCTGAAGGCGCGGGTGCTCGGGTTCCTGTTCCGCCCGGTAAAGAGGCGGGCCGGGGAGAGATTACCCGTCCTGGAAGAAAAGATTGCGAAAGGCTGTGAACAGCTCGGTTTGGCAGAGCGGGGACAAGGGCTATCTCTTGACCACTACTGCGACTTCTCCGCACAGATGCTCGCCGATGTCTTCGAGGGAATTGAGGCGGAGGAGAAGACACGCCGAGTGCTGCGGGAAGTCGGATATTTTACCGGAAAATGGATTTATCTGATGGACGCGGCGGACGACTTAAAAGAGGACTTTTTAAAAGGGAGATTTAATGCTATAATAACAGCATATCCCAAAGAGGAGACTGAGACGCTGGAGATGTATGCCGCCCGAGTGGAGCCAGTAGTCAAGCGATATCTTGAGGATACGCTCGCGATGCTCTGGCGCGCATTCGAACTGCTGCCGATCCGCTCAGCGAGAGGGATTGTAGAGAATATCGCCTATCTGGGCATGCCGGAGCGGCAGCGCACTGTTTTGAAAAAATGGAGCGGGGGCCTCTTAGAGGAGAGGAAACCCGTCTCTGATTAAAGAAGAAATGGAGAACAAAATAAATGTCAAGAGATCCGTATGAGGTACTCGGTGTATCCCGCAATGCGAGTGAGGAGGAGATCAAGAAGGCCTACCGCGAGCTCGCGCGGAAGTATCACCCGGACAACTATGTGAACAATCCGCTTGCGGACCTTGCGAGCGAGCGGATGAAGGAGGTCAATGAGGCCTACGACGCGATTTTAAAGGAGCGGGAGAACGGCGGACGCACAGGCGGATACAGCGGCTTTCAGGGGGCTGGCACCAGCAGCGATCCGTTCTATAACGAGATCCGTCAGATGATCAATCGCGGAGCGCTCCATGAGGCGGACGCAAAACTGGATGCGATCCCGGTGGGGAGCCGAACAGCGGAGTGGTATTTCTGCAAGGGCTGTACCTGTGTGAAAAAGGGCTGGGTCAACGACGCGCGGATGAACTTTCAGAACGCCTGTGCGAAGGACCCCTCCAACGCGGAGTACGCGGCCGCGTTCAACCAGATCAACAATATGAACGCCTATGGCGGATACCGGGGCTATCCGCAGGGCGGGGCCTACCGCACAGGAGGAATGAGCGGCTGCGACTGCTGCACCAATCTGATCTGTGCCGATTGCTGCTGCGAGTGCATGGGCGGCGATCTGATCCCCTGCTGCTGATATGGGACAGCGGGCAAAAAAATTGACGACCGGCGGACTGACAGCCGCAGCGGCAGTCGTGGCGCTCTATCTGGCCTCGGTGGTGCCGACGATGACCATCGCATTGACGGCGATTGCGGGTGTGCTGCTGGTGTTTGATATTGTGCGGTATGGACGGGTTTTCTCGTTTGGCGTGTATGCGGTGACCTGCATTTTGGCGTTTCTGCTGCTGCCCTCGAAGATTCCGGCCGTCTGGTTTGCGCTTCTATTTGGAATCTACCCGATTTTGAAACATATATTTGAGGGCTGCCGGAGCAGGGGCGTCGAGTGGCTGTTCAAGGTACTGTATGTTGTGGCGGCGCTATCGATTATGCTATTTGCACTGAGGGCGGTGCTGCCGCTCCCGGCGTTTGTGACCGAACATGTCGTACTTGTATATCCGATCTTTCTGGTGGCGTTTTTCCTCTATGACGTCGCCTTTACCAGATTGATCGGGGAGCTCATACGGCGTTTTCCAAAGAGGTAGAAGGGGACGAATAACAGATCATGTTCAACTTTAGCAACCTGAGAGAGACGCTTGAGACGCTGCTCTATGCGCTTCCGGCGATTGTAATCGCCCTCTCCTTTCACGAGTTTATGCACGGGGCGGTGGCGTATGCAATGGGCGACCCCACCGCGAAAAATGCGGGCAGACTCACGCTAAATCCGATCAAACACTTTGATCCCATTGGCCTTGTGATGATGATCGTGTTCCACTTCGGATGGGCGCGTCCGGTGCCGATCAACTCGGCTTATTTTAAACGGCCGAAGCTCGGAATTGTGCTCACCTCGCTCGCGGGACCGCTTGCCAATTTCCTGCTCGGCTTTTTTTCGCTGAATCTCTATCTTGTACTTAATCTGTTCGGCGCCGGTATGCCCGCCGCGCTGCAGACAGTCCTCTGCGAGTTTTTTGCGATTTTGGCGAGCTATAACATCAGCCTGGGACTTTTCAATCTGATTCCGATTCCGCCGCTCGACGGCTCGAAAATACTCTATGCGGTACTGCCGCAGCGGGCCTATTACACACTGCTGCGCTATGAGTCTTACGGGATGCTGCTGCTGATTGTTCTGATGTTTTTTGATATTTTGACCCCGGTTCTCACCACAGGATATCAGTGGATCATGAACGGCTTTCTCGATGTGATCGGGGCCTATTTGATACCGATTTATCGGTTGATTGGTTAAAAGGGGGAAATGGTGGAAAAAATATCCTATAAGCTCGAGGTGTTTGAAGGACCGCTCGATCTGCTGCTCCACCTGATCGAGAAGAACAAGATCGACATCCGGGATATTCCGATCAATATGCTGCTCTCCCAGTATCTTGAGTATGTGGAGGAGTACAAGAGTCGAAATCTGGATACCATCAGCGATTTTATCAATATGGCTTCGACGTTACTGCTCATTAAATCGCGTATTCTCCTGCCGAAACACGAGGAAGAGGAGGAGGACCCGCGGGAGGAGCTGGTCGATCTGCTGACCGAGTACAAGAAGTACAAGCTTGCGGCGAAAGAGCTGCAGAGCAGCGCGCAGTCCTCTGCGGGGCAGTATGTGCGGGAGCCGGAGGAGCTTCGCTTTCCGGCGACCTATACGGGTAAGCACAAGCCGGAGGAGCTGAGTAGAGCTTACCAGCGGCTCTCCCGCAGGGTAAAAGGGAAGATGCCGCCTCCGGCGTCCACCTTCACGGCCTATGTGGCGAGTAAGGTGGTCTCGGTGGGATCGCGGGTGTACGGCGTGCTGAAGCTGCTGCTCCGACAGGGGCAGACCTGTTGGAGCAGTCTGTTTGTGACGGCGCGTTCGCGCTCTGAAATTGTGGCAACCTTTCTGGCGGTGCTCGAGCTCTCCAAGGTGAACCGGATTTGGGTGGAGGAGACGGAGGGCGAGCCTGTGGTACTTCTCAGGCGGAAATAGGGGTTTTGGAAGATGGACATGAAACAGACTGAGGGAGCGATCGAAGCGATTTTGTTCGCTGCGGGCGACCCGATTGAGCTTGCGCGGATTGCACAGGCGCTCGCGCTGGACGAAAAGACCTGTGAGACGATTCTTGCGAAAATGATCGACGAATTCAGCTTTGACCGCCGCGGAGTGAAGATTCTGCGGCTCGGGAGCTGCTATCAGCTCTGTACCAGACCGGAGTATGCGGAGTATGTCAAGACGGCGCTTGACAATCGGCGGGAGGCGACGCTCTCGGGCGCTTCGCTCGAGGTGCTTGCGATTGTCGCCTATAATCAGCCGGTCACTCGCGGCTATATTGAGCAGCTGCGCGGAGTGGACAGCGCATCGACAGTGGCGACGCTGCTGGAGCGGGAGCTAATTGAGGAGCGCGGGCGGTTGGATATGCCCGGTCATCCGAAGCTCTATGGGACAACAAGTACCTTTTTGCGCTGCTTTGGCATCTCTTCGCTCGAGGAGCTGCCGGGGCTCACGGATACCTTGGAGGGGCAGGAGTCGCTGTTGGACGGCGAACGCAGTGAGAACGAATAGGGGGGAGAGAAGTGACGGCGCTGATTGTAATTACAGTGATTTTGCTTGTGCTCGCCCTGTGTCTG
>CAJFTX010000070.1 GCA_904420075.1 uncultured Clostridia bacterium
GCCGGTCTCACCTCAGCTCTGCTCGAACAGGTATACGGCGTCCCGGTCCGGCTCGAATCTCTCCACGGGCGCCTGATCGTTCTCCCTGAATAAAAAAAGCACGACTGAAAAGTCGTGCTTTTTTATACGGCGCCGCTGTAGGCCACCGTGTCGTTCGGCAACAGAATACGCTCCCCGGTCTGATGCCGGTAAAAAAAGTCGAGCAGCGCCTCAAAAAAGCGGTCGAATTGAGGGTCTCCCTTTCCGAGCGCATAGGAGGAGGAGAGGCAGCGGTTGACAAAACGTTCCACCTCAAAATTGAGATCGTTTGGAAAAATTCGCCGCTCACAGGCTCCATCAAAAAAGCGGCGGCACTCGTCCAGCCGCAGTCCCCCATGAAATCCGCGGAATTTCGGGCAGAATCGCTTTAAAATCTCATCCAGCTCCTCAATCAACGGCACCCCTGCCCGATAGGTGTTCCAGACGAGAACCACCCGTCCTCCACCGCCTAAAATTCTCCGGCACTCCGCCTTGAATTTCTCCGGCTCAAACCAGTGAAAGGCCTGGGCGGCGATCACCAGATTGACCGAGCCGTCCGGGAGTCCGGACCGCTCCGCAAATCCGTCGGTGATCACGCAGCGCCCGTTCCCCCGCGTGTCCCGCTCCAAAATTGAGCGCATCCCACTGTTCGGCTCCACAGCGTACACCCATGCCCCGCGCCGGAGCAGCTCCCGGGTCAAAATCCCGGTCCCCGCCCCCATCTCGGCGATTCTGCTCTCCGCCGTCAGCTCGAGGAAATCGAAAAACGCCTCCGCATAGCGCGGCCGCGAGCGCCAGTAGTTTTGCGCCTTCCGGCCAAAGAGCTCCGCGTTGCTCAGCTCCATGTTTCCCACACCTCTGGACAGAATCCGACCGTGGCCTCTCTCCCATTGCGGACCACCGGCGTCCGAAACAGCGCGGGATTCTCGAGCAGCTTCTCCTCTACATCGCTCCGGTACGCGAGATGCGCAATATAGAGTTCCTCATATGCTTTTGAATGGGTGTCAATCAGCGGTTCCATCCCGCCGACCGCCCGCTTAACGCTCTCATATTCCCCTCTGCTCATTCCGTAGCGCAGCAGATCAACCGACTGGAAGGGGATTCTTCTCTCCTTAAAATAGCGCTCTGCCTTTTTGGTATCGAAGCATTTCTTTTTCCCAAATATCTGAATCTTCAAAATCCGGAAGCTCCATTTCTTTTTTTCTTAGATTTTACCACACCGCTTTTCACCCATGCAAGGGTAATTTCCCCCAGGTCCGGCGGATAAATTACCATTATTTGTATTTTCCTTTCTCTTCCTCCACCTTCTTTTGAATTTGTATCACATTCCCCGCAAGCCGTTCGTTTTCGGGCTCCAGCTCAAGGGCGTGGCGCGCCGAGGAGAGCGCCTCCTCATACCGTCCGGTTCGATAAAACGCAATCGCCCGCAGGTCGTACGGCAGGCTGCCCCATGGAGCGGCCTCGCAGATATAGGTCCGCGGACGGACGGTAATGTTCAGCGCGCACCCGGTAAAATAGAGCACCCCATCCCACTCCCCGTCCTCGTAGAGCAGCCGCGCGAGGTCCATATAGGGCTCCCGCAGATGAGGCGCCTCGGCGATCGCCCGCAGATACCAGTCGCGAGCGAGTCTCCGCTCCCCCTTCATCGCATAGGAGCGCGCAATATACCGCATAGAGGCCGCCCTCTCATCCCGCCATGTGGCCGAGGGCATCGCGAGATGCCTTGTGAGCGTGCGGATGCAGTCGTCCCAGCGCCCCTTATACATATACTCTCTTCCGAGATAGTGCACATTGCGGTCATCCTCCGGCGCCTCTCTTACCGACAGCTCCAGAAGCGGCAGATACTGCCCTCTCGACTTGTTTCTGTCCGGATGGTGGTCCAGCTGCACCCCCTCGGCCACGACTTTGCGCCCGGGCGCTCCCTCTCCGACCCATTCGAGCACCTCGTGCACCGGATGTACCCAGCGATACCCGTGACGGGCGTGAATCTTCTCAATCCAGAACACCACCCCCTCGGAGCCGTCCGGATTAAAACTCCAGGTATACCGATATGTAGCCTGACTCGCCCCCTCTTTCCAGGCCCGCTCGAGCTGCGCCCGCCATCCGGGGTGAAACACCTCGTCCAAATCGGTGCAGACACAGATATCCGCATCCTGCGGTACGAGCGCCAGCGAACGGTTGCGCGCAGTATCAAACCGCCAGGGCGAAATCGTCTCCACTGTCACATCGGCCCCTCGGGCGCGCAGCCGCTCCACCGTGTTGTCTGTAGAGCCGGTATCGAGCACCACCACCCGGTCCGCCTCTCCCATCGAGTCCATCCAGCGGTCGGCAAACTGCTCCTCATTTTTACACATCGCATAGACTACAACTTTCACAGCGCTTCTCCTTCCTGCCCAAGTGAGCGGGAGGGCGGCGCCGAGGCGCCGTCCTCCCTTCCGTGCCTTCCTCAAGTGGGGATCAGGTTGCAAGCAATCCGGCGGCACGCATATTCGCCAGCAGTGTGTTAAACTGGGTGACGATATCCGTGGTGCTGGTTGCGTCCGTCACGGCAGCCGCAGGAGTCACCGTTCCGGCGGGGCCTGCCGGGCCTGCCGGGCCGGTCGGACCGGTCGGGCCCTCTGCGCCGGCGGCGCCAGCAGCTCCGGCGGCGCCTGCCGGACCAGTCGGACCGGTCGGGCCCTCTGCGCCGGCGGCGCCAGCAGCTCCAGTGGGGCCTGCAGGGCCGGTCGGGCCGGTTGGCCCCTCGGCGCCGGCGGCACCCGCAGCTCCGGCGGGGCCTGCCGGACCGGTCGGGCCGGCTGGGATCGCGATGTCAAACACCGCGGCGCTCGGAGTCCCCGAATTTGTTACCGTTGCCGCAGAGCCCGGAGCGCCCGTCGTCACAGCGCCCACCTGAATGGTGGCGGCAGTCCCGGCAGTGCCCGCAGTCCCCGCAGGGCCAGTCGGGCCGGTCGGACCGGTCGGGCCAGTCGGGCCAGTCGGGCCCTCTGCGCCGGCAGCACCCGTAGCTCCGGCGGGGCCGGTAGGTCCGGCAGCACCCGCGGCGCCCGCAGCGCCGGTTGCGCCCGTGGCGCCGGTCGCGCCCACCGGGCCCGCAATGCCCTGCGGGCCCATCGGGCCCTGAGCGCCTGTCGCGCCAGCGGGACCGGTTGCCCCTGTCGCCCCCGGGATACCGGCCGGGCCCTGAGCGCCCTCAGGTCCCTGCGGTCCCATCGGACCCATCGGACCGACCGCACCCGCGATTCCCTGCGGTCCTCTCGGCCCCACCGGCCCCTGTGGTCCGGTGGGGCCCATCATACACCCGGTCGGGCAGCAGCCAGTTGGACAGCAGCCAGTTGGACAGCACCCGGTCGGACAGCAGCCTGAGCCGCAGCGACCTTGACCGTAGTCAAAATTCATCTGACGAAAGTCTCTCAATGCAAAAACCTCCTTGGTAAGTTACTGTACTACCAATATATGACCCCTCAGAGGTTTGGGTGCATTTTGATTTTTTGAACATCGCTCCAAAAAGCGGCCTCAAACATCCCGCCCGGAGCTGCCGCTCTTACCGCTTCTGTTCCGCCAGCGCAATGATCTCCTCCAGGGGGAAATATCTCCCGGGACAGTCCGTCGCGCTAAAGTCGCCGTGTCCGCCGACCGTCCGTGCTGTCGGTACCCGTTCCTGAATCCAGGCCACCAGCGCCGCGCCCGCCTGCAGCTGCGCCTCGGGCATCTCTTTATTCACGCCGTCATAGTCCCCCTGAAAGCCAATGCTGATAATATGGCTGTTCTGTCCGCCGACGCCCGCACCGACATGCCACCCCCGACCGACATACACATTCCCCTCAAAATCGATCCAGAAATTGTATCCGATCGCGCTCCAGCCGTTGTCGTCCACATGCCAGTGCTCCACATCCTCAAAGGTCGCAGTGGGGTGGGCCATGTGGTGCAGCGCGATGCTGTCCACCTTCTCGAGGTCGAGATCCTTCAGCGGAGAGGTGATTCGCAGCTCCGGAAATACAAATCGGAAGCTGTCCGACACAAAGTCCGGGCCGTTTCCCGGTCTGCTGGGATCAGACGGCTCCTCCGGCTCCGGATCGGGCTCCGGTTCCGGCTCTTCCGGCGCGAGCACCCAGTGCTCCGCCCCATCCGCCCGTTCATAGTCGTGTGAGACAGACGCCTCAATCACCTCGGCAAACGCCCAATGGTCCGCTCCGAGGTCGCTGTACTGCTCCGCATATCCCCCGGCGGAGATCGCTTCAAGGTCGGGCTCCCGGTGGAGCAACCTATTGACCACCTTCGCCGTCTCCGCCCGGCTGATCCCCTGTTCCGGGCGGAAGGTTCCGTCCGGATAGCCGCTGATATAGCCGTAGGCGCAGGCACTCACCACATAGGCGGCCGCCCAGTGGGTGTCCGGCAGATCGGAAAATGTCAGCGCGCCGCCTTTCAACGGATCAAATTTGGAGATCATCTTCACAAACTCCGCCCGGCTGATCGGCTGATCGGGACGGAAGGTATTGTCATCATAACCTCCGATGATTCCGTAGGACCAAACCAGTCCCACCGCCGACTCATACCAGGCCCCCTCCGGTACATCCGAAAAAGGGGAAGGGTATTCGAGTCCCTCGGAGTAAATCGGCTCTCCCGCCCCATCCACCATCAGCCGGGCGAGAATGACCGCCGCTTCCGCCCGGGTGAGCGTTTTCTCGGGCAAAAATGTCCCTCCAGCGCCTTCGAGATAGGCCCGGTGTTCCACGCGATCCACCCCGACCTCGACCGCCGACGCCCGCATGGGCAGTGCGCCGCCTGTGAACAGCAGCGCCATAGCAGCAGCCGTCGCAATCGCTCTTTTTCCGTTTTTCATCTCGATCTCTCCCTTCCATAGGTCTCAAGCGCCGCGAGGAACTGCTCCCCATAGCGCTCCGCTTTTTTCACACTGATTCCCTGCACCGCCAAAAGTTCCTCCCGGCGGCGCGGTCGCTTTGCGCAGAGGTCCCGCAGCGTCGCGTCGGTAAAAACGACAAATGCAGGCACGCCCTGTACCCGGGCGATCTCCGCCCGCAGCGCGCGCAGCCGTTCGAAAAGCGCCTGATCCTCCGGCTGCTCCTGCCGCGCAGGGCTGGGCGCCGTCCGCTTCAGCATCCGGAGTCTGAGCCCCTCCCGCAAAATCTGTCCGCACACGGCGGCGTCACCCGTCGAAAGCACGGGATATTCCCCATCGCTCTGGACCAGCGCCCCCCGCCGCAGAAGTTCCTCGCACACGAGGCGCAGCTGCGTCTCGCTCTCGCCGCGCAGCGCTCCCCAGTGGGAACTCTCCGCAAGGCCTCCCTCCGCACCGAGCAGGGTGCGCAGTGTCCGCCGGACCCCGTAACGCCCCTCCTGCTCCGCAACTGCGGCGAGCAGTGCGCGGGCCGCATCGCCCGCCTCCGCCCACTCGACATTCGCCGTACAGTTGCCGCAGTCCCCGCAGAAGCGCTCGGCCTTCTCCCCAAAATAGCGCAGGATATAGCTGCGCAGGCAGTCCTGGGTCGTCGCATAGAAGGTCATCTCTTTCAGCCGCCGCCGGCTCTCCTTTTGGACGAGCTCCCGCTGCTCCGGGGTGAGCGCACTCTGCTCCTCCGCGTGGTCGATCAAAAACTGGTTTGTAACCACATCCCGCCCGCTGTAGAGCAGCACACAGCGCGCGGGGCTCCCGTCCCGCCCGGCGCGCCCCGCCTCCTGGTAGTAGCTCTCGAGGTCCTTCGGCATATTATAGTGGATTACAAAGCCCACATTCGACTTATCGATCCCCATCCCAAAGGCGTTGGTCGCCACCATCACCCGGCAGCGGTCGAAAAGAAACGCCTCCTGGTTCTCCTTGCGCTCCTCGTCCGAGAGCCCCGCGTGATAGCGGGTCGCCTCGAACCCGCGCTTTTGCAGTTCGTCGCACAGCTGCTCCACTGTCTTTCGGGTGGAGCAGTAAACAATTCCGCTCTTCCCCTCGAGCTCTCCGAGCAGACGCAATACCGCCGCAAGTTTACCCTTCGGCCGCTGCACCTCAAAGAAGAGGTTCTTCCGGTCAAATCCGGTCAGTACCACCTCCGGGTCCTGCAGGCGGAGCAGCTCCAGAATATCTTCTCTGACCTTTGGCGTCGCCGTCGCGGTAAATGCAGTGAGCACCGGTCTGCGCGGCAGCAGCTCCACAAACCGGGTAATCTCGAGATAGCTCGGACGAAAATCCTGTCCCCACTGGGAGACGCAATGCGCCTCGTCCACCGTCAGCATCGAGATCTCCGCCTCTCTGGCAAAGGACAGAAACTGTTCGGTAAGCAGCCGCTCCGGCGCGACATAGATGAGCTTGTACATCCCCTGTCTGGCATTTTGGAGCGCCCTCTGGTACTGCCGTGCGTTCAGAGAGCTGTTGAGATAGGCCGCCCGCACCCCGTTTTGTACCAGCGCTCTCACCTGGTCGCGCATCAGCGAGATCAGCGGAGACACCACAAGTGTGATCCCCGGGAGCAGCAGCGCCGGGAGCTGATAGCAGATCGACTTTCCCGCGCCGGTCGGCATAATGCCGAGCGCATCTCTACCCGCGAGCGCCGCGTCCACCAGGCGCTCCTGCCCCTCCCGAAAACTCTGATATCCAAATATCTGCCTGAGCAGCTCCATCTTTTTTCCCATGTCCTCTTCCTCCGCGCATGCCGCGCCCCCGCCCCGCATATTCTCTCACAGGGGATGCAGCCTCTGTAATTATACCAAAAAAGCCTTCTGTTTTCTACGCCTTGTCCAAACCGGGTAGAGATGATATACTACTCAGAAAGGAGGAGGGTACCATGTCTCGTACCAAGGAGGAAAAAGCCGTCCGCAAGCGGCAGACACGCGCTGAAATTCGGGAGCATCCCGTGCTTTTTTCAGTCTATCTCATCCTGCGCATCTGCGTCTTCGCGGTGCTTATCATCCAACTTTTTAATAAAAATTATGAGTCGGTGCTCATCTGTCTTTTGACACTCGTGCTCTTTCTGATCCCCTCTTTTGTGGAGCGTCGGCTGCATATCGATCTGCCGAACACGCTCGAGGTCATTATTCTCTTCTTTATCTTCGCCGCCGAAATTCTGGGCGAGATTCAGGAGTACTATCTCATCTTCCCGTACTGGGACACCATTCTGCACACCACCAACGGCTTTCTTATGGCTGCGATCGGATTCTCTCTTGTGGATGTGCTCAACCGGAGCAACCGGGTCCGGCTCCGGCTCTCCCCCATCTTCGTGGCGGTGGTCGCTTTCTGCTTCTCGATGACGGTCGGTGTACTCTGGGAATTTTTCGAGTTCGGTGCGGACAATCTGGTGCACACCGATATGCAGAAAGATACAGTGGTGGAGAGCGTTACTTCAGTGCTCTTCGACCCGGAGGGGCGTAACCACGCGGTGACTGTACCGATCGAGAGCGTCGTTGTCAACGGGGAGCGCTGGGATTACGGCGGCTATATCGATATCGGTCTCTACGATACGATGGAGGATCTGTTTGTCAATTTTGTCGGCGCAATCGCCTTCTCGATTATCGGCTTTTTCTACATCAAGGGACGCGGTAAGGGAAAATTTGCCCGCCGGTTCATTCCTCGGCTGAAAGCGGAGGAGCTGCCGGACACTGCTCCTTCCGAATTCTTTGAGCCGGTTCCCATCGGGGCGGGACCCGAGGAGGAGTTTTCCCCCGGTCAGCCCGACTGAGAAAAAGAGGTCCGCCAAAGGGGAACTCTTCGTAAGGAAATGCCCTTTTCAGCTTTCTTCAGCCTGTTACTATATAGGATAACTTGCTGAAAACTACAACCGGCAAAAGGAGGGACCCCGGTGAAGCATAGCGGGACACAAAGACTAGAAACCGAGAGATTGGTTTTAAGAAGATTTGTGAATGAAGACGCTGTAGCAATGTATAAAAATTGGGCAGCAGACGAGGAAGTTACAAAATACTTAACGTGGCCTCCCCATCCAAATCAGGAAGTAAGTCAGAAAGTTGTAGAAGATTGGGTAAAAGCATATGATAGCCAAAGCTATTATCAATGGGCCATTGTATTAAAGGAAAAAGGAGAGCCCATCGGAAGTATATCCGTAGTATATATGAACGAAGATGTTTCTATGGCACATGTCGGCTATTGTATCGGAAAAACTTGGTGGCATAGTGGTATCACATCAGAGGCCTTAAAAGCAGTTATGGATTTTCTTTTTGATATTGTAGATGTCAACCGTATAGAGAGCCGGCATGATCCGCGAAACCCTAATTCAGGTAAAGTCATGAAAAAATGCGGCATGCAGTATGAGGGAACTTTACGGAGTTCTGATCGAAATAATCAGGGCTTATGTGACGCCTGCTATTATGCACTGCTAAAATCTGAGCGTTAAATTATAGTCTTGTTTATCAGGACCACCATTTGAATTGTACTTTAGCGCGCGCTTATTAGCGAGCATCGGATTGTGACACCGCACCCCCAAAAAATACAGATAGAAATCTCTGGGGCACCTTCCTTACGGAAGGTGCCCCAAACACAGACTTTTTTTATAAACTTTTCGGAGGCGCTCCATGAGACTGTTCATCTCCCCTGCAAAACAGATGGTCTGCGACGGCGACTGGCTCGCCCCCCGTCAGCTCCCACAGCTGCTCCCCGAGGCGGAGCAGCTCGCGGACTATCTGCGCGCGCTTTCTCTCTCTGAGCTCCAGACACTGCTCCGGGTAAGCGCTCCGCTCGCCCGGCAGAGTTACGCCTTCTATCACCCATTCCGCCCGCGCGAGGCCGTCACCCCCGCGATCCTCGCCTACCAGGGTATCCAGTACTGCTATATGGCCCCCGACCTCTTCTCCGAGTCCGCGCTTGCGTACATCGAGCGGCGTCTCTTCATCCTCTCCGGGCTGTACGGCGTGCTCCGCCCGCTGGATGCGGTCGTCCCGCACCGGCTGGAGATGCAGACAAAGCTCCGCGCCGATTTCTGCAAAACGCTCTACGACTACTGGGGAGACAAGCTCGCGCGTATCATCGCCCGCCCGGGCGAGGTGCTCCTCAACCTCGCCTCCGCGGAGTATGCGAAAGCTGTGCTCCCATATCTCCCTCCGGATGTGCGGTGTATCACTCCGGTCTTTGGCGAGCTCTCAGGCGAGCGGGTCGTCTCAAAAGGCGTTCATGTCAAGATGGCCCGCGGCGAGATGGTCCGCTTTCTCGCGGAGCGCGGCGCGGAGACCCCCTCCGAACTGCTCGCCTTCGACCGGCTGGGTTACCGGCTCTGCCCCGAGCGCTCGACAGCCGATGCCCCCGTCTTCCTGCGGGAGCCCCGCGCCGCCTACAGGCGGATATAATGGGGGATGATGTCCTCATAGCTCCCGTCATCCCGCTGAAACCCCTCCGGAATCACACCGAGCTGTGTAAACCCCAGTTTCCGATAGAGCATAAGCGCTGCCGTATTGCTCCGCACCACCGCGTTAAACTGTAAAATACGGAAGCCCAGCTCCCGCCCTCTGCGCATACAGTCGCGCACGAGCGTCTCCCCGATCTGGCGGCCGCGTCTGTCCCTTCTCACCGCGTAGCTCGCGTTGCAGAGATGTCCGCATCTGCCCACGTTATTCGGATGTAAAATATACACTCCGACAATCTCATCTGCGCGCGCATCCCAGGCCACGCCCGTGTAGGACTGCTGCGCAAAAAAATCCCTGCCCGTCTCCGCCGTCAGCAGCTCCGTCTGCGGAAATGCCTCCCCGTCCTCCACTACTTCGTTCCACACCTCAACCGCCGCTGCAAGCCACTTCTCCTCCAGCATTTTGATCTCCACCGTCACGCCGCCGCACCTCCTGCTATTTCCCCTATTTTACCAGACGGTCGAGCGGAAGTCCACCCGTGTCCACAGCGCAAAAAACGGCTCCCAGTATCTCCCGGGCGCCGTTTTTGATCTCCCCCGCGCTCCTGCCAGGCGCTCTGTATCGCTAAATGAATCCCTCAAAGCGCTCGAAATAATAGCTGAAGCGGATTTTGTGCAGCCCCTGTTTACCTTGTCATATTTTGAGAAAACTGTTATGATAAAATAGAGCCATTAAAGCAGGGTTGTCCTATACTAAATTATCACAAAGGGGACGAAAAAATGAAAAGACTTCCGGCGATTATACTCACTCTCATTTTAGTCATATCGTTATCAGCCTGTGGTCTCCCCTCTAACCCGGAAATAAAGCAACCCTCCCACATTACCACAAGCGACAACGAAGACGGCGCACAGCAAAACGAGCAGACCAAAGAACCCAGTCAGGCAGAAGTTACGATTCACGAAACCGTCCTTGTAGACGAAGCCGGCATTAAGATCACCGCAACAGGTCTTGAAAGCGATGCCATTTTCGGCTCTGAACTCAAATTGCTTATCGAAAACAACTCCGGTAAGGACCTGACCTTCCAATGCCGCAACGCTTCGATCAATGGATATATGGTCGGGACTGTGATGTCTGTTAACGTCGCAAGCGGCAAGAAAGCCAACGACAGTCTGACCTTTATGGAAGCCGACTTGGAGGCCTGCAAGATCGACGCAATCGCCGATATGGAGATTGCATTCCACATCTTCGACACATCCAATTGGAAGACTTACCTGGACACCAGTGCAATTCAGGTCAAAACCTCCATTGCCGATACCTACCCGTATCGTTATGATGACAGCGGCAATCTGGCCTACGAGGAAAACGGCGTAAAAATCGTGGTCAAGGGGCTGTCCGAAGAGAGCTCCATCCTCGGCCCCAGCATTGTAGTCTATATCGAAAACACCAGCGGCCAGAATCTTACAGTTCAAACCAGAGATGTCTCCATCAACGGATTTATGGTAAATGCAACGTTCTCCTGCGAGATCGCCGCAGGCAAACGGGCCGTAGACGCCATTACCTTCCTGGAATCCGACCTTGAGAAAAACGGAATTACCGCCATTACAGATGTAGAATTATCCTTCCACATTTTTGACTCCGAGACCTGGAACACCACTGTTGATACCGGAGCTATTCAGATCGCTTTTTAAAATTTGCCAAAATAAAGGTACCACAGGAAAATCCCGTGGTACCTTATTTTTTGCTCCGGAGAATCCGCCTACACCGGCCGCCGCCGCCTCGCCGTAAGGCCCTTTTTACAGATAGAGGTGCATCGGATACGCGAGATAGGAGAGCTCCTCGAGCTTCTCCGCCGTGATATACCCGACCGGCGCGCGCAGCACGGTCGGAATCCGATTGACAACCGTGGCGCAGGTGTGCTCTACCGTCGCGGGCTTCTGCACAAAGAAAGTGGTGTCCGGCTCGCCTTTGATCCTCCAGTCGCACATGTCGCCGTCATCCGGTCCGTACACCTTTCCGATGCACTGGGTCTCGATCACCGGTCCCTGGAAGGTTTCGGTTGTGACCACCGCGCTCATTCCGAGGCACTGTCCCTTAGGAATGCTGCGTCCCAGCGTCTCGGAGTAAACCTCCCTCTCGCCGAAGTAGGGCACGCACTTCTGACTCTGCGACTTGATGGTGAGTCCGAGTTTATTACAGAGCGCCTCGTTGCTGTTCCAGACGTAGGCGGGCTCCAGTGTGGTCGGATGTGCAATCTTCTCCTCGAACTCCTCCGGGGTGAACCCCGCGCCGTGTGCCTCCGCGAGTGCGAGGCCGTAATCCTCCACATTGTAGCTCACCGCGCCCTCGATCCGGTCAAGCCGGTGCACTCCGCCCGCCACACAGGCGACCAGATTGATCCAGAAAATGTCCTGCATCCCCGATCCAACGATGGTGCACCCCGTCTCCTTCGCCAGACGGTCAAGCCTGTTTGTGAGTTCCGCGGAGGTAGTCCAGGGATAGATCGCCTCCTCACAGGTGGTGATCACATTGATTCCCCGCTTTGCACAGCGTTCAAAGTGGGGATACACATCATCCATAAAACTGAAGAGAGTGAGAATCGCGATGTCCGCGTCGCACCCGTCGAGCACCGCGTCGGCGTCATCCCGGATAACAACCCCGAGCTTACATCCGAGTCCCGCATATTCTCCGACATCCATACCGACCACCTCGGGGTTGACGTCAATCGCCCCGACGATCTCCGCCCCTTTCTCATAGAGATACCGCAGGGTATATTTGCTCATCTTGCCGCAGCCGTACTGCACTACCCGAACTTTTTCTAAATTCATTCCAATTGCACCTCATTTCTCATGTGATAAGAGTATTGTATGTAGTGGTTCCGGTAACATACGGTCGAATTCCGGCGGCCGGTCAAAATCTTTCCAAGCGGTCAAAATCCCTTCCGGGCGGTCTTGCGTGATAGACTCTCCGAAAGCTATAATGAAAATGTGTATAATGTTTGAACATCTTAATTACATTTTGTACTTTATATTAAAAATATACAATTTAAGGGATAATCTTAGTACCGCATCTCAGCGATGAACAACGAAAGAGGGATTGACGTGCGAATTGCAATCTGTGAGGACAACCGGCAGGATGCCGAGGCGCTTGAGGGACTGCTCGCCGAGCAGCGCGACCGCTTTCCTGAGGGGCTTCAAATCGAGCGTTTTCCCTCCGGAGAGGCGCTGATCGCCGCCTATCAGTCGGGCGAGCGCTTTGAGCTCATCCTGCTCGACATCTATATGGCGGAAATGAGCGGCGTGGACGCCGCTCGCACGCTGCGCCTGCTCGACCCGGAGGCCCAGCTCGCCTTTCTCACCACCAGCCCAGATTTCGCACTGGAGGCGATCGGTCTTGAGGCGCTGCACTACCTCGTAAAACCTGTCACCCGCCAGAAGCTCGACGAACTTCTGCGCCGTTTCTTCAAACGTGTCTCACGTCCGGTCCGCGTTCTGGAGCTCTCCGTCCGGCGCGAAACAAGACGTTTTTCGCTCGAGCGGCTCTGGCAGGTTACCTGCCGGGAAAAAGGGATCGCCCTCAAACTGGAACGGACAGGGGAGCTCTGGCTCCCCTGTCCGTTCCGCCTGGCGGAGGAGCAACTGCGGAGCGAAACCGAATTCGCACCGGAGGGCGCGATGACCCGCGGGATGCTCGTGACGGTGCTCTACCGTCTGGAGGGCGAACCCAGCGCCGGCAGCGCCGCTTTCAGCGATGTTCCGGCGGACAGCTGGTTTGCAAAGGCGGTCGCCTGGGCAAGTGAATCCGGCGTTGTAAACGGCGTCGGAGACGGTAAATTTGCTCCTGACGACAGGATCACGCGCGAACAGCTCGCAACGATGCTGCAGCGGTACGCCGCCTATCTCTCCCTCTCGGGCGAGAGCGGCACACTCGACGGCTTCGCCGACGCAGACCGAGTCTCCGACTGGGCGCGCGAGGCGATGCAGTTTGCCGTTGCAAACGGTATCATCGGCGGAAAAGATCACAACCTGCTCGACCCGCGTGGGAATGCGACCCGTGCGGAAGTCGCGACCATGCTCCGCCGGTTCGTATCGCTCACCCTTCAATAGGAAAAGGTTCGCCCTGTCTCGGCAGGGCGAACCTTTTTTCACGCCGTATTCGAGCGGCTCTCTCCGTCCTCCGCAAACTTTCACGGAGGCCGCCTTGAAAAATAAAAGAGACCTGTTTTGAGAGCAGTACTTTCAGAAGCGAGACAGGGGCGGCTGATTGCCTCCCCTGCTGACTTTTTCTTATCTCCACTGTCTCAGTTCAGGTCTCTTTTTTGGGAACGCGCCGCTTTGCAGGTTCTTCTCAAACCGCCGACGGGCGCACACCCCGACACGGAAAGTCTGCGTCAAAGGGCCCGGCTCTCCCATAAAGCTTCGAGCTCCGCGCACGTCCATTTTTCGACGCGCGACATGTGTCTGACACAGGCCAAAAAGCGTCTTTGCAAAGCAGAATTTGTTTATTTTCAACTGCTCTTATTCCGTGCGCAACCACAGTGCAGGCCGAACCCCATTCAGATTGGAGCCGCCGTCCATCACCGTCACTGTATCCGAGCTGTTAAAAATAAAATGGCCCGTGTGTGACAAGTCGCTGCCGCCGCCGCTCACATTGAGCCCGCCGTGCTCAAATTCATCGTCGCAGTTTCCCATTACAAAAGCCACCAGTCGTCCATTTGCCCCGGGCGAACGCAACCTCCAGCTGATCACCATTCCATCGCCATTTACTGCGCGGCGGTTTCTGTTATATTGATCGTCGATCCACGGTAAATATTCATCTTTGCACCAATCACAGTTCGGATACATATATCGCTCTTTTAACTGTCCGCTATCGCCAAAGTATTCGATTACCTCATCGATGCTCAACAAAAAAATTTTATCCCTCGTGGGGTTCCCCCCTCTTGTTCCATACCAGGGATTATCACTGTTTTTATTTTCCACCTCGATAATCCGTGAGCGCTCTGACGAATGAAACGAATTGTAAAATTCTCCATTCAAATAGTTTCGCATATCACAGGTTTCCCATGTGATTTCACCTTTTCCCCTGTGATACGCCCTGTTTTCAATTACATTTTCGGTTAACAGGAGCATTCTGTCCTTTTGTTTCTCTAACACATACCAGTCATATCTCCCAAACCGGATTTTTCCTCCGGCGGGTATGGGAAGCGGCTTTATCGGCCGATAGCAGCTCGTATTCGGGCAGATTTCTCTGTAAGCAGGAACTTCCGTGTGACAATATGGACACTTCATCCGCGCCCCTCCCATCCATTTTACTCTATGACAGTATCATAGAACAGACCCGTCGAAAAAACAATCGTTCTTTTCAGAACATTGTTTTATTGTGCAACAAAAGTCTTTTAATTTGTTTCAGATTTCCGCAGGAGCGTCCGACCAGCCTCCCGGCGGACGACGCTTTTGCGCTGTCAAACTCGGAACAGCATCAGCGGCGGAGAGGCCGCACGACACCACCGACGATATCCTAAAAGGGATCGACACAGGGCGGCTTTGAGCGCGGAGAGAAGGAGCGTCTCCTCCACTATTCAAAAGCGGAGCGGCAAATCGAAACGAGTCCCAAAGCAAAAGCGGACTTGTCAGAGACAGGTCCGCTTTCTTCGTATGCACAGGTGATAAAACAAGCAGTTTCGCAGTCTGGAGATATGGACCCGGACTCTTAATTACAGGAGAAAAGCCGGCTCCGTTATTTCAGCAGTTCACAGAGAGCAAAATCGTTTCCTGATTTTCAGTTTTTTGATTCTCGTGTTCAATTAAAAGTAAAAAATCGCCAGAAAGCCGCAAAAAGTAATACGCTCTATCGCAAAATACCTATTGGCGTCCAAACTTCAGGCGTTCGGATTTCAGTCGGTGTTTCCGACGGCTAGATACCGCAGTCCAACTCCCCAAACTGCTTGCGGATCGGTCTGAGAAGTACACGGTCAGCCCTCAGACCGGCGGTGCTTTTACGCCGCAAATTCACAACTGTGCCAGCGGTGGAGAATTGCGCCCCGGCGCATTAAAATGCTGAAAGCCACAGGGCGGCCGACGGAAACAAAAGTAAAATAAAGATCTTTTTAATGTTTCAGCTGTCGGAGTCCCCCTACCGTCGGTGGGCGCCGCAGAGACGTCGTAAGCCCGTTTACAGGCGAACCGCTGAAGCAAGCGTGACCTTTGGCGAAGAGGGAAACGACAGCGCGGTATGAAAAATCCCCAGCCGAATGGCTGGGGA
>CAJFTX010000071.1 GCA_904420075.1 uncultured Clostridia bacterium
CGCCACCAGCATCCCCTTCTTTCCCTCGAGCTTCAGCTTTAAAAAGTCGTGCCCCAGATCGTGCGAAATGCTCGAGGAGGCTGCAAGCAGCTGAGAGTCCGCCGTGGACATCGTCGCCGCCAGAATTCCCGCGAGAATTACTCCCGCAACCAGCGCAGCCACCACTCCGTGGTCGCTGATCAGGCTTGCAATCTGTACGATGATCGTCTCCGGATCGGTGAGCTTCTCCATCGCGCCCGCACGGGTCATGCCGCTGCCTACCACGCCGATGAATACCGCAACCACCATCGAAATCACAACCCATGAGGAGGCGATCCGTCGGGACAGCTTGAGTTTGTTCTCATCCTCAATCGCCATAAAGCGCAGCAGAATGTGCGGCATGCCAAAGTAGCCAAGTCCCCACGCCAACAGCGAAAAAATCGTCAGCGCGCTATACGGGCTCGCACCGCCGGTCGCCGGATCGTGAATGCTCGAAAGGGAGAGATATCCCGCCATCGATTGCGCATTTTGCAGCACGGCGTCCATTCCTCCCGCCGCGCTCACGCCGAAGCCCAGCACAATTACCAGCGCCACCGTCATAATAATCGACTGGATCAGGTCGGTTGTCGAAGCTGCGAGAAAGCCTCCCAGCACCGTGTAAATAACAATCACCGCCGCGCTGATCAGCATCGCGGCCACATAGTCCACTCCGAACAGACTGGAGAACAGTTTCCCACAGGCCGAAAAGCCGGACGCCGTATACGGGATAAAGAAGATCACAATCACAACCGCCGCGATTGCAGAGAGCAGATTTCGCTTATCTCCCCACCGCTTTGAGAAAAACTGCGGCACGGTAATCGCACCGATTCTGTGCGAGTAGCGGCGGAGCCTCTTTGCAACAATCAGCCAGTTGAGATAGGTGCCGATCGCGAGTCCCATCGCGGTCCAGCTCGCCTCAGCAAGTCCCGACAGGTACGCCACTCCCGGCAGTCCCATCAGGAGCCAGGACGACATATCGGACGCCTCCGCGCTCATCGCCGTCACGAGCGGTCCCAGTTTTCTTCCGCCGAGATAGAAGTCGTCCACTGACGAATTCTTCTTTGCACAGCGGAACCCAATCCACAACATAAAGAGCAGATAGGCCACAATTGCAATTAAAATGAGTGTCTGAGCCATACTTTTCCCCCTATTCCAGCCCCGAAGGGTCAGATATGCATTTTATTTTATCATATCGTCCCATGAAAAAAAATACAAACTTGTCAAATTGTTACAAAATTCATCCTATTCTTCACAAAAAATTTATTCGGAGGACAATCGCTCTTGAGATAATGCGACGCAAAAAAGCGATCATATCAAACCACTTTTTCAACAAGATACGTCCTCTGTTGCTCGGCCCCCTCCTCGTCTACAAAACAAACAGGCCTGAATAGCAATAGATCCATTCAGGCCTTTCCTTATAAAATTCAAGTCTCGCGCGCGACCCCATGCGCGCACCGAAGAAAACGTTTCATGACATTCAAAAAGCGTTGTCACTCCGGCGAGGATACTCATAACACCTTGGGTCAAAAATCTAAAAAGCTTTTCTTCCAAACAGCACAAAAAGCAAGGCTGCGGCTGTACAGATAAATTTACAGACACGGAGCGGATCCCGCCGGCAAACCGAATATATTGGAATCCGGTCCTTCATCAGCGCTGAACCGCCGGGTAAAGCGTCTCAAATCTACAAGCCGTCAAGCCCGTGCATTTAGCGACTTTTCTTTTAAATAGGGCGAGACAGAAAGCGCTTTTCATCCCCTTTCCGTCCGCCGGGAAAATAGGAAGCAGTCGTTGACACTTCCTTTATCATACTGTCTGCCGACCTGTCCGATCTTTACGGCCCCTCTGGAATATCAAAAGTGATCAGTTTAATACGATCCTGTAGGTTAATTCCCTTGCGGTCTCCTCCCGCTTCATATAGGTGCGCTGCCCTTTATCATCAATAAGGGTCATTCCTATTTTCTCCATAACTTTTGCGGATGCGAGATTGCGCCAGTCGCAGCACGCGATCACCTCCTGTAACTTCAATTCGTCTTTGGCAAACTCAAGAATTGCTCTTGCCGCTTCCGTCGCGTATCCCTGATTCCAATATTTTTTATTTAATATCCAGCCGATTTCCCCCTGTGTTCTGGACTCGTCAAGACTAATAGATATGGCGCCAACCTGTAAGTCATCCAAAACAATTGCGAATTCATAAAAGCCAGGGACCTGCTTCGCCCATTCCTCCTCCACCTTACGCAAAAAAGCTTCACTCTCTTGCTCTGTCGCATTCGGGAGAAAAATCATATACTTTATGTTCTCAACGTCACCCGCATATTCATGTACAGTAGGAAGATCATCTAAGCACAATGGACGCAACTGCAATCTCTCTGTAAAAAAATTCATATTTCCCCTCCGATTTATTGTCGAGTTCATTGTAACACCGCAATTCCACAAAATCTATCAGGAATATTCAGCTTTTTATCATAGAATATATGAATTGATAAAAGCCGAACGCCAAAGACGGCTATGGATCGTGCTCCAAGCAGAAGGACTGGCTCCATAATATGGGCGTCGTCAAAACTCAAAAGGTGCCTCCCTCTTTTCCCAAAGGTCCGGGAGACCACCCCGCCGCGCACCGGTTCAGATCTCGTTAAAAATACAGCTCAGCAAATCGGGCTAAAAATTCGTAATCGGTATTGAGCTGCTTTGTTTTGCAAAGCGGTTTTCATAAGATGGCCGCAACCATGGAACTCCCAGTCTTTTCGGCCGGTACTTTTTGATATTTTCAGATGCATTCCCCAGTTTTTCAGCAAGGCCCACGGTATACATATAAGCTTTTTCTAATAGTGAGGCTCCCTGGCACAGGCAAAAATTACTTCCGCCAAACGCGAAAAATCCGAAGGACGTCTAGTCAGCAAAAATAAAAAAGCACCAGTCTCTTGACTGGTGCTTTTCCTGGAGGCGCCACCCAGATTTGAACTGGGGGTGAGGGCTTTGCAGGCCCCTGCCTTACCACTTGGCTATGGCGCCGAAAAAAGTTCGACAGGAGAAGAATTCTCTTTTACCTCTCCTGTCTTTCCTGGAGCGGATGACGAGGCTCGAACTCGCTACCTCCACCTTGGCAAGGTGGCGCTCTACCAGATGAGCTACATCCGCATAGTTGGTGCCTCCGGGCGGACTCGAACCACCGACACGGGGATTTTCAGTCCCCTGCTCTACCAACTGAGCTACAGAGGCAAATATGGCGACCCAGAACGGGCTCGAACCGTCGACCTCTAGCGTGACAGGCTAGCGTTCTAACCAGCTGAACTACTGGGCCACATTTGGTGGAAGTTAACGGGATCGAACCGCTGACCCTCTGCTTGTAAGGCAGATGCTCTCCCAGCTGAGCTAAACTTCCGGCTGATGTGTTTGCCGCGTTCAGCTCTTGCCTGCCGCAGCGACGAGATTTATTCTACAGCATCCCGGCGCTTCTGTCAATAGGTTTTTGGGAATTTTTTCGTTTTTTTTGAAAAATCTTTCTCAGTTACTCTCAACCTATGCGGCAGGCCTCCCTCGGGTGACAGACAGCTCAGCTTTTCTCCACGAGACGCAGAATCTCGTCCGCTGTAAACACATACTTCTTCTCGCAGAACTGGCAGCCGACCTCAATCTTCTCCTCTCCCTCGGCCAGCTTTTTGAGCTCCTCCCTGCCGAGCGAGATAAGCGCCTTTGTGATTCGCTCCTCCGAACAGGTGCAGCGGTACTCCCGCTCCCCCTCCTCCAGAAATTCGAGCTCAAAACCGGGCAGCACTTCGCGCAGCACCTCCTCCGGGGTAAAACCGAGCGAGATCATCTCCGAGATGCTCCGGGCGGTAAAAACGCCGCCCTCCACCCGGTCGATGACGCTCTCGTCAAAGCCCGGCATCAATTGGATGAGATATCCCCCCGCGGCCTTGATTGTGTAGTCCCGGTCCACCAGCACGCCGAGGGCGCAGACCGTTGGAATCTGTTCCGAGGTCGCGAAATAATTGGTCACATCCTCCGCAATCTCGCCGGAGACAATTGGAGCGCGGCCGATATAGGGCTCCTTCAGCCCCAGATCTTTGATCACGCTCATCGTCCCGCGTCCCACCACTTTTGCGACATCCAGCTTTCCGGCGCTGTTGAGCGGCAGATCAACCTGCGGATTTCCGATGTAGCCGCGCACATTTCCCTCGCTGTCGGACACGCAGACAATTCCCCCGGCCGGGCCGTCCCCGCTGAACTGGAGGGTGAGCGACGCCTCCTCCCCCTTGAGCTCAATACCCATCATCGAGGCGGCTGTGAGCGTCCGCCCGAGCGCCGCGCTGCAGACCGGAGAGAGCGTATGGATCTCCCGCGCACGCTCCACAATATCGGTCGAATCGAGTGCCATCGCGCGCACAAAACCGTCTGTCGTCATCGCTTTTCTATACTTACCCATTTAGTCCTTCCTCTTCTGTACAATATAATAGATCCGCTCATCGTTCTCCTTCGCGGGGGCGAGGCGGAGATCCCCATATGTTCCGAGCAGCGTAAAGCCGGTCCGCTCAAGCGCCCGGTCGATCTCCTCGCGGGGATACATCCGCTCCCGGAGCAGCTCGTCCTGCCGGCTGTAGCGGCCGTCCGCTTCCCGCAAAAAATAGGTCATCTCAAAGTCGCAGATTCCGCTGCCCGCGTCATACCGGTTCTGCCAGATACAGCAGAACTCGTCATAGTCATAGATATAACTGTTCTGCGCGAGCACCCGCTCGAACTTGTAGCGGGTGTTGAGATCGAAGATAAAAATCCCCCCCGGTATCAAAAAGAGCGACACCTTCGAGAGCGCCCGCTCGAGCGCCCCCTCTTCGGTCAGCGAATTCAGACCGTCAAGGCAGCAGACCACGCCGTCCACCGTCCCGTAGAGATCGAGCTCCTCCATCTGCTGGCAGAGCAGCAGCACCCGCTCCCGCCCCGCGAGCCGCTCCTGCGCCCGCATGAGCATCTCCGGGCTGCCGTCCACGCCGATCATATCAAATCCGAGGGCGGCAAGCTCCCCCGTAAGCCGGCCGGTGCCGCAGGCGAGATCGAGCAGGATCTCCGGGCGGCTTCCATACCGCGCGAAGAGTTTCTCATACTCCCGCGCGAGCTTCACATAGTCCACATCGCCGTTGATCCGGTCGTAGACCTCGGCGATCAGCGCATAGTCACTCGCCATCTTTCAGCCGCTCCAACACCATCCGGTAGCCGCCGCTGCCGTACTCCCGGCAGCGGTTGATTCTGCTGATGGTCGCGGTGGAGGCGCCGGTCAGCTTCACGATATCCGCATAGATGATCTTCTGCTCCAGCATCTGGGCCACCTGCAGCCGCTGAGCCATATCGCGCACCTCGACGACGGTACAGATATCGTCGAAGAAACGGCGGCACTCCTCCACCGTCTCAAGCGACACAATCGCCCTGTAGAGCATCTCGATGTTCTCCTCTGTCAATTTGGAATTCATAGCGACCTCCTAAATTCTTGTCCCGAGCACGCCTCGGCGCTCACGGTAAAACGCCTCATATGCCCCGGCGTCCAATGCTGCGCGGATTTCAGCCATCAAATTGTTATAAAAATAGAGATTGTGCATCACCGCGAGCCGCTGTCCGAGCGCCTCCCCGGCCTTGAAGAGGTGCCGCAGATAGGCCCGCGAGTGGTTCCGGCAGACCGGGCAGCCGCAACGCTCGTCAATCGGGCGTTCGTCCCGCTCATACTTCGCATTCATAATATTGCGGATGCCCTCTCCTGTGAAGAGGTGCCCGTGCCGGGCGTTACGGGTCGGCATTACACAGTCGAAAAAGTCCACCCCGTGCCAGACAGCCTCCAGAATATTGACCGGCGTGCCAACGCCCATCAGATAGCGAGGCTTGTCCACCGGCATCTCGGGCTCCACCGCGTCGATCACGCGGTACATCTCCTCCGCCGTCTCCCCGACCGCGAGCCCGCCGATGGCGTACCCGTCGCAGTCCAGCTTTACAATCTCCCGCATGTGCCACACCCGCAGGTCCTCATAGGTCCCCCCCTGGTTGATACCGAAGAGCAGCTGATGTTTATTGATCGTCTCCGGCGCGCGGTTCAGCCGCTCCAGCTCCGCCTTACAGCGCGCAAGCCATCGCAGCGTCCGCTCGCAGGACGCCTTCACATAGTCGTAGGGCGAGGGATTCTCAATACACTCGTCAAACGCCATCGCGATGGTCGAGGCGAGATGGCTCTGGATGCGCATGCTCTCCTCCGGCCCCATAAAGATTTTCCGCCCGTCGATATGGGAGGAGAAACTCACCCCCTCCTCGGTGATCTTCCGCAGCGCCGCGAGGGAGAACACCTGAAACCCGCCGCTGTCGGTCAGCATCGGTCCGTCCCAGCCTATAAACTTTCGCAGTCCGCCGAGCTCGTGCACAAGCTTGTCCCCCGGGCGCAGATGCAGATGGTAGGTGTTGGAAAGTTCGATCTGACAGCCGAGCGCTCTCAGCTCCTTCGCCTCCACCGCCCCTTTGATGGCGCCCTGAGTCCCCACATTCATAAAAACCGGCGTCTCAACCACACCGTGTACCGTCTCAAACCGGCCGCGTCTCGCGCGCCCCTCTCTCTTCAAAAGTTCCAGCAAACAAACGCCTCCTCTTTCTTTTATTATTATATCACAGTGCACTTTTCACTTCAACAGTTTAAAAGGCAGGAGTTCCAGAGCGGGCTGTTTTCTGTTACAATGGAACAATATGAAGCGCAGGAGGTTCCCAATGAGAGAAAACAAGTATGACGACCCGATTTTTTTCCAGAAATATAGCCGGATGCTGCGCAGTCAGAAAGGGCTTTCAGGCGCAGGTGAGTGGGAGAGTCTCCGCCCGCTTCTGCCCGACTTCTCCGGGCAGAAGGTGCTCGATCTCGGCTGCGGCTACGGCTGGCACTGCCGCTACGCGGCGGAGCACGGCGCCTCTGTCGTCGGGTGCGACATCTCGGAGCGAATGCTCGCCGCGGCCCGGGAGAAAAACGCGCATCCGCAGATCGAATACCGCCGCATCGCTTTTGAGGAGGCGGACTTCCCCGCTGAATCCTTCGACATCGTGCTCTGCTCGCTCATGCTCCACTATCTCCCCTCCTATGAGGACTTTCTTCAAAAAACAGGCCGCTGGCTGCGTCCGGGCGGTTCCCTGATTTTTACGGTGGAGCACCCCGTCTTCACCTCCCAGGGCCCGCAGGACTGGTGTTACGGTGAGCGGGGTGAAATTCTGCACTTTCCAGTCGACCACTACTTCTCCGAGGGAAGGCGGGATGCGATCTTTCTCGGGGAGCCCGTCGTGAAATATCACCGGACGCTTGAGACCTATTTAAACGGGCTGCTCACAGCCGGGTTCTCCCTTCTGCACGTGGCGGAACCCCGTCCGACCGAGCGAATGCTGCGCGAGATACCGGATATGGCGGACGAACTGCGCCGTCCGATGATGCTGATCGTCTCCGCGCGCAAAAACCCGGCGTGATACCATCACGCCGGGTTTTCTCACTATCTTGTCATACTGATGCAGAGAATCGCCCCGGTATAGAGGTCAACGCCGATCATCACGCTGTCGGCGAATTCCGACTCCGGGTTCTCGTAGTACATCTCATACGCGAGTCTCGTCACATCGCTGTCACGGTAGCCGCGTACTTCCGCCTCCTGGGTCTCGCTGCCTGCGCCTGTGGTCTCCGGCCCCCAGGCAAAACCGTAGACGCTCTCATAGTTCGGTTTCACAACGCCGCGCTCCGCTTTTACCAGCTGGTAGTTCCGCCCCGGCGCCTGCTCCGTGAGCACTGCACGCGCGAGCTCGTCCGCCCGCTCTTCGGTGAGCTCGGTCTCTCCCTCCCGGTGATCGTCGAGCAGCGGCGTGTTGAACACGTTGAGCAATCCAAAGTCGCCGGTCATCGGGTTGATGCCGATCCGCACACACTCGTGGTAAGACCAGATGTCCTCCCGTACCTTTTTGCAGAAATCGAAGCTCCAGTACCAGTCGTCGTAGCGTTCGCCGCCGCGCAGCTCATATCCCTGGGGAACTGGAAGCTTCTGGTAGAACTCGAGCGCCCGGGCCGACGCCGCCTCATAGCTGTCATACGCTCCGTCTCCCTCGCGCGTCTCGAGCGTCGATATGTGGAGCAGCGCCCCGCTCTCCCCGTCGAAGGTAACCCCGGCGATCTCGCTCTCTCCCCGTTTGAAGCTCACCTCGAGCTCCCGGCGGTCATACCGCTGGTCGACCACCTCGCGCACAGTGATTGTTCCCGCGTCGTAGTCGGTCACTCCGACCAGCGCCAGCATCTCCTCCGCCCGCGCGGTCCACTCCGCCTCGCTCTGCGGCAGCTCCTCGCGCGGATACTGCTGCTCCTCCTCCACATAGATGGCGGGGCCCTCATACTCCTCGGGCTTCGTCAATCCCCATCTCTGATAGGCCGTCACCACTCCCGCCGAGAGCAGGAGGAGCGCCGCCGCGACCCATACGAGGCGCAACGCATACCGTCTCCGTCCGGTCCGTCTGTCAAACCGCGCCCGCACCCGTTCAAGCGACTGCGCACCCGGCAGCAGCTCCCGCCGCTCAAGCCTCTCGAGCTCCTCGTCCGGCAGCTCCGAAATTCTCATCTTCTCGCTCATCTGTCTCCCTCCCTCATCTTATCGGCGAGCAGCCGCTTTCCCCTGCGCAGCCGCTCATAGACCTCGTTTACCGGCAGCTCCATCCGGCAGGCGATCTCCGCCGGACGCAGCCCGTAGAAAAAGCGCAGCTGCAAAATATCCCGCTCCGGCTCCGCCAACTCCGCCAGCGCGCGCAGGAGCGCCTTTGCCTCCTCTTGTTCTAAAAACTGCGTCTCCAGATCCTCGCCGCTCTCCGTCTCAGCAAGCTCCTCACTCCAGCTCCGGCGCAACGCGCGCAGCCGGTCGAGCGCCCGGGAGCGGGCGAGCAGACAGAGGTAGTTTTTCAGGCTTCCGCGCGCCGGATCAAACCGCTCCGGGTGCTCCCAGAGCGCGACAAACACGTCGCCTATCACCTCCTCGACATCCTCTCTCGTCCCCACCGGACACAGAATACCGGACGCCACCGTCCACAGCAGGCGAAAGTGCTCCTCGATCAACGTCTCATAGACGCGCCGCTCCCGCTTCCGCAGCGCGCGACTTACGCTCTCCTCCGTCATCTCGCCTCCCCCTTTCACCTTCTAATACGACCAAAGTCGGCCAATTTGGAGCGTATACCCGCTTTTTCTAAAAAAGTCCGCCGGGATTTGGCGTGTTGTTTCTAGAAAACGTAGAGGGACGGTGAGCACCGTCCCTCAAAAACATTTCTTATCTCACTGCGCCTTTTCCCGGCGTACTTCTATTCGGAGTAGGCGCGGACTCGCAGCGGAATTCCCATCTCGTCCGCGATCTTTTGACAGGCCGCGATGTCCTCGGGCGGAATCACATCCACCACCGAGAATTTGACCTCTGTCCCGAGCGCCTTGCACTCCCTCGCAAATTGGAGCATCGCCTCAAAGGAGCGCTCGCCGAAGCTCGGCCGAACCAGCTCATTATACTTCTCTGCCGTGCAGGAGTTGAGGCTGATCGAAGCGATGTCGGTATACCGGCAGAACTCCTCCGCCGTCGGCCGGCCGTTGATCAGGTCGGAGAGCCCGTTTGTATTCACCCGGATTTTGTAGCCGTACTTCTCCTTGATGTAGCGGCTTGTCTCCACCAGATTTGTAAGTGCGCAGGTCGGTTCGCCGTATCCGCAGAATACCACGGCCTCTCTTCCGCCGAAGTCAAACGCGTCGATCGCCGCCTTGATCTCCTCAAGCGAGGGGGCGTGCTCCAGCCAGAGGCGCTCCGCGCTCCCCAGCCCCTCGCCGTGGGTACGGATGCAGAATTTGCAGTTGCAGGGGCAGGCGTTGGTAATATTTAAATAGACTTGATTCTCGTACAGATACACAATATCGCTCATAGTTCCTCTATCCCTTCATAAAACGCTGAAATGAAACCCGGTCGAGCATCAGGGCCGCACAGTAGAAAAGCGCCGCGCTCCCCACCGCCTGAATCACGCTAAAGGGGATCGAAGCGGTCGCCGCCGCCATCCCGTAGAGCAGCGTCTCCGCCACCCAGTAACCCCCGACAGTAATGATTCCGGAGAGCACCGGCAGCAGGACCGTGCGCCTGGTCAAAATTTTCCGCTCCCCGCGGCGCGCTGCGAGCAGAAACGGCAGCGTGTTACACGCCTTGATGAGCGCCGTCGGCAGCGCCCAGGCGGCCGCGCCCGCCATCACGTCTGCGAGCGCCCCGCCCACCGCCGCCGCGCCGAGTCCGTAGGGAAACGGCAGCAGACAGGCCGCGAGGTAGATCATCGAGTCCCCAAAGTGGAGATAGCCCCCGTTCGTCCCAATCGGCACCTTGACAAACGCGGTAAATACCGCCGTGATCGCCGCAAACAGCGCCGCGGTCACAAGCAGCCGCAGCCCTTCTCTTTTCACCGTTCTCCCCCCTCGATCAGCAGCGGCAGATGCCGCTCAAAGTTCACCCCGTCGTTCCGGTCGCTCCCAGTACCCACCGTGTCTGCAATCGCCCGCTCCAGGAAACGGGTCGCAAGCTTCACCGCTCGCCCCACCGGGTCACCCCGCACGAGCGCCGCGCAGACGGCCGCCGAGAAGAGGTCGCCCGTGCCGGAGTAGCTCCCCGCAAAGCGCCGGGCCCGCTCCACCAGCCGTACCCCCTCCGAGAAGACGCAGTTGCAGATCGTCTCCTCCGCGTGCACGCCGGTCACAATCACCGTGCCGATTCCCCCGGTCCGCAACATCTCCGCCCGGCGCTCCACGTCTGCGAGCAGTTCCGTCTCCGGCAGCGCGGCGATCGCCTCATATCCGCCCCCTGTCAGCAGACAGAGCTCGGTCAGGTTCGGCGTGATCACATCCGCCCGCCGCGCGAGCAGCGCGACCTCCCGGCAGAGCGCCTCGTCATAGGTATCGTAAATCCGGCCGTCGTCCGCCATCACCGGGTCCACCACGAGCAGCGTCTCCGGCCCGCGGAACCGCTCCAGGAAGCGCAGCACCTTCTCGATCTGCCGCCCGTTTGCAAAATAGCCGGTGCAGATTCCGTCAAAGGCCGCCCCCAGTCGCCCCCAGTAATCGGTAAAATGATCCATCCTGTCGGTGTAGTCGTCGCAGAAAAACTGCGGATAGCCGGTCTGGTTGGTGAGCACCGCCGTCGGCAGCGGGCAGGGCTGCACGCCCATCACCGAAAATACGGGAATCGCCGCCGTCAGCGAACACCTGCCAAACCCCGACAGATCATTGATCACCGCCACTTTTTTGCTCATCTCTTCAAACCCTTACTCTTTTCTATTGCCTATCAAGTTTACTCCAAATAGGCGGAGAAATCAATGCGCAATCTGTACAACTCCACAGGCGCAGAAGCCCGGCCCTCTCACAGGAGAAGGCCGGACTCCATTCTTTCCTCGCGCCGCTCAGACGCCGCTCTCCCCGTAGTTTGAGAGCACTCTTGCCGAAGGGTCATCCACTTTACAGCCCTCCCACTCGGGGTTCGGCATCCAGAAATCCGGGATCATTCCGCTCTGACCGGGGTAGTGCCGCTCAAAGAGCTGGCGGTAGAGCAGCGACTCCTCGGTGAAAGGCCTCCCACGTCGCCCGTACTGCGCGCAGAGCGCCGCCCACGGCCGTCCCGCGAAGGTCCGCTTCGCATACGCTTTCAGGTCGTCCACCAAGCTGTGCCCCACCGCGTCGCTGAACGCCGCCTTCTCCCGCCAGAGGATGTTCTCCGGCAGCCAGCCGCCCTCGGCAAAGGCGCGGCGCAGCAGATATTTTCCTTTGCCGGTGTGATTGCGTTTACGCTCCGGGTCGATCGCCATCACATAGCGCACAAAGTCAAGATCTCCAAAGGGGACTCTGGCCTCGATGCTGTTGTCGGCGATACAGCGGTCCGCCCGCAGTACGTCGTAGGCATAGAGCTCCCGCACCCGCTTCTCGCTCTCCCGCTGGAACGCCTCGGCCGAGGGGGCAAAATCGGTGTACTTGTAGCCGAAGAGCTCGTCCGAGACTTCTCCCGTGAGCAGCACCCGCACGTCGGTCCGCTCACGGATCGCCCGGCAGAGCAGATACATCCCCATACTCGCGCGCACGGTGGTGATGTCCCAGCTGCCGAGCGCCGCGATCACCGTCTCAAGCGAGCCGGTCACCTGCTCCGGTGTGATGAAAATCTCGGTGTGCTCCGCGCCCAGGTAATCCGCCACCTGCCGGGCGTATTTCAGGTCGATCGCGTCCTTCTCCATCCCGACGGCAAAGGTGCGAATCGGCTGTTTGAGCTCCCGAGCGGCAATCGCGCAGACAAGCGAGCTGTCAAGCCCTCCCGAGAGCAGGAAGCCGAGCGGGGCGTCCGCATCCAGCCGCTTGCGCACAGCGGCTGTCAGCTTCTCTCGGATCTTGTTGCAGAGTTCCTCCTCCGGCGCCTCGATCACCCGCTCCACCCGCGCGATGTCGCAGTAACAGTGAAAGGTCCCATCCTCATAGTAGTGTCCCGGCGGGAAGGGACGAATCTCCGCCACAAGGCCCACAAGACTCTTTGCCTCGCTGGCAAACACGATCCCTCCCCCCTCCCGGTAGCCGTAAAAGAGCGGACGGATGCCGATCGGGTCTCTGGCGGCAATCAGCGTACCGCGCGCGCCGTCATAGAGAATGCAGGCAAACTCCGCATCCAGCCGGCGGAACATCTGCACGCCGTATTCCCGGTAGAGCGGCAGGAGTACCTCGCAGTCCGACTCGGAGGAAAACCGGTAGCCCTTCGCCTCGAGCTCCCGGCGCAGCGACCGGAAGCCGTAGATCTCACCGTTGCAGACAAGCTGGTCCTCCCCGCGGACAAACGGCTGCATCCCGCTCTCCGAGAGCCCCATGATCGCGAGCCGCTGAAAGCAGAGCGCCCCGCCGCCCGGCAGCGGACTGACCCGCTGCGCGTCCGGTCCCCTGCTGCGGGTGCGCTCCAAAATCTTTTGAAGTTCTCCCGGGGCGAGTTCGCTCCCGGTGTAGCCAAACACTGTACACATCGCTCTTCTCCCTATTTTTCATGTTCAAATTGATTTTTCCCCTCAGGACGGCCCACTTCCAGCGGATACTCCCCTGAAAAACAGCCGGTGCAGAGGGAAAGCGCACTCCCTTTACAGGCGTTTTTAACCCCTTGGATGCTGAGGTAGCCGAGACTGTCCGCCCCGATCTGCGCCGCGATCTCCCCGGTGGAGTGACGGTTTGCGACCAGATGATCCTCGCTGTCGATGTCGGTGCCGAAGTAGCAGGCGTGCCGGAAGGGCGGAGAGCTCACCCGGAAGTGCACCTCTTTTGCTCCCGCAGCCCGCAGGCTGCCGATGATCCGCGCCGCGGTCGTCCCTCGCACGATCGAGTCGTCAATCAGCGCAACCCGCTTTCCCTCGACGGTGGAGAGCGGATTTAGTTTCAGCCGGACGGCGACGTCCCGCTGCGCCTGGGAGGGAAAGATAAAACTCCGTCCGATGTAGTGGTTTTTGACAAAGCCCGTCACATAGGGCAGGCCGCTCTGCTGCGCATAGCCCGCCGCAGCCGCAAGGCCGCTGTCCGGCACACCGCAGACGATGTCCGCCTCCGCCGGGCACTCCCGGGCGAGCTCCCTGCCCATCTCCATCCGCGCCTCATAGACCGGGAGCCCGTCGAGCGCTGAGTCCGCCCGCGCGAAATAGACATATTCAAAGATGCACAGCCCCCTCCGCTCGCTTTCAAGCGCTGCGCGGGAGGAGACCGTCCCATCCTCCCCTACAACGACCAGCTCACCGGGCGCGATGTCCCGCACAAATCGGAACCCCGTCCCTTCCAGCGCACAGCTCTCGGAGGCGACCGCCACGCCGTGTTCATTTTGACCGATGCAGAGCGGTCGGAACCCCCAGGGGTCCCGCAGGGCGATCAGCTTCTTTTGACTGCTGAGCACCACCAGAGAGTAGGCCCCCCGCAGCCGCCGCGCGGCGGCCACAACCGCCTCCTCGATCGGGCCGCCCGCGAGCGCCTCATAGGCGATCAGCGAGGAGATCACCTCGCTGTCGCTCGTCGCGGCAAAACCGCAGCCCGCGGCCCGGAGCTCCCGCTTGAGCTCGCTTGCGTTGATGATGTTTCCGTTGTGCGCGGTGGCGAGCCGTCCGCGCAGATACTCCGTCACAATCGGCTGGGTATTCGCCGCACAGTTTGCGCCAGTGGTGGAGTAACGGACATGGCCGATCGCCATGCGCGCCTCCGGCAGCCGGTCGAGCACCCGCCCCGAGAACACCTCGCTCACAAGCCCCACGTCCTTGTGGTAGAGAATATCGCCGCCCTTCAAAACGGCGATGCCCGCCCCCTCCTGTCCGCGGTGCTGTAGGGCGAGCAGCGCGTTATAGGTGACGCCGGCGCTCTCCTCTGTCCCGAGCACCGCGCCGAACACGCCGCACTCCTCCCGAAGCTTCTCCTCCATCTCCTCTTCCCCTCTCATCTCTCATAGGTGCTGAGCACCCCCTGCGCAACCTCGCGGCGGGTACAGCGCAGATCCATCGCCTGTTTCTCGAGGTAGCGGTGCGCCTGCGGTTCAGTCATTCCCAGCACCTCGATGAGCACGCACTTCGCCCGGCTCACAAGACGGATCTCCTCGATCTTATCCTGGAGACGCACCGTCTCCCTCTTGAGTCCCAGCGCCCGCCGCCGCGCGGCGAGCGCCAGTTTCAGCGCCTGAAACAGCAGTCCCCGGTTTACCGGTTTTTCAATCACCAGCACACCGCAGTCCTCCACTTTGGCCGCGCACTCCTCAGCAAGTTCCGCCCTCACGATCATCAGCACACCGCACCCCCGCTCGGCGCAATCCTCCGCCAGATCATCCCCAAATTCGTCGGAGAGCGGCGCGTTGAGCAGGACGAGATCAAAGTCGCTCTCCAGCAGAGTCCGCCGCGCGTCTCCGCCCGAACTGCTTGTCAGCACCCTCTGAAACCCGCCGTCCCTCAGGAGGCGCAGAAGCGCGCCCCGCCCCTTCTCTCCCGAAGAGACGATCAAGACCCTCTCCCCATAGTCCAAGGACAGCCCTCCTTTCCTGACGCTCCGCCGGGGTTACGCCTCCCGCCGCTTCGCATCCAAATAACAGCCCGCCACCTCGGCCGGCAGTGCGCGCGCAATAAATTCGCTCCTCTTTGCGAGCTCTACCGCCTCCGCAAGTGAAACCGGAAGCTGCTCCCCGCCCTCCGGCGGCTCGAGATAGAGATTTCGATCGGCGGGCGGGGTCAGCTCCAACTTCTCCCGCACTCCCTCCAGCCCGGCTCGGAGCAGCAGCGCAAAGGCGTAATAGGGATTACACATCGGGTCGGGCGAGCGGAGTTCCATCCGCGCCTGCTCTCCCACCGCCGCCGGAATCCGCACCAGCTGGGAGCGGTTCTGCCGCGACCAGGTGACATAGCGCGGCGCCTCAAACTCGCCGAACCGCTGGTAGGACGCGGGCAACGGATTTAAAAAGGCCGTAATCTCCCGCACTCTCCGGAGCACCCCCTGCACGAAGCTCTCAGCCTCGGGCGAATGGGTCCCATCGGTGCGGAAGATGTTCTCACCATTTCGAAAGAGCGAGAGATTCACATGCAGTCCATTTCCGCTCCGGTTCGCGAGAGGCTTCGGGTGAAATGAGGCGAAAAGCCCGTTGCGCGCGGCGACCGTCTCCACCACCGAGCGGAAGGTGACGAGATGATCCGCCGCCTCAAAGGCGTCCGCATGGCGGAACACAATCTCGTTCTGTCCGGGACCCTGTTCATGGTGAGAGCTCTCGGGCACAATTCCCATCTCCTCGAGCGTCAGGCAGATCTCCCGCCGGACGTTCTCCCCCCTGTCAAGCGGGGCGATGTCACAGTAGGAGGCGTTGTCGTGCGGAATGTCGGTGGGATTTCCGTACTCGTCCAGCTGAAAGAGATAAAATTCGCACTCCGCCCCAATATGGCACTGATAGCCCAGCCGGGCCGCCTCGCCGGCCGCCTCCGAGAGAATCTTCCGCCCGTCCGCAGCGAAGGGCCGCCCGTCCGGGTGCCGGATATGACAGAAGAGGCGCACCACCCGTCCGGTCGACGGCCGCCAGGGCAGCACAGCCAGCGTTCCCGGGTCCGGCACCAGAAAGAGATCCGACTCCTCCACATTTAAAAACCCGCGCACGGCCGACGCGTCAAAAGAGATTCCGGTCTCAAAGGCGCGCCGCAGCTGGTCCGGCATAATCGAGATGTTCTTCTGCACGCCGAACAGATCGCAGAAGGCGAGCCGGATAAATTTCACATCGTTCTCCGCCACAAATTGCAAAACTTCGTCCACTGTGGGATTCATAAGCACTGTATCTCCTTTCCGCACTCAAACTTCATAGGTGTAAAGCTGCTTATATCCGGCCGCCGGATTGGGAGTGAGCACATAGTAGCGCTCCGCTTTGAGCGTCTCGGCGTCCCCGCCGAAATACCGGCAGAAGCTGTCGATATACGGCGCGATCTCCTCAAGGTCGGCCTCCGCCGCCTCGCTTACCAGTACCTGCCGCGGCAAACCCACCGGCGCATTGTCACACCTAAGCACAATCTTGCCGCCGTGCATCCCGGTGCCGCAGAAGTTGTTCACGGGATACGCGCCCCCCTGCCCGAGCCCGAGCACAAGAATCAGCCCTCCCGCCTGATACTCGCCGAGGAAAGAGCCCGCCCTGCCGCCGATCACAATGACCGGACGGTGCGCCTCATACGCCTTCATATGGATACCGCCGCGGTAACCGCAGTCCCCCTCGATAAAGATGCGCCCGCCGCGCATCCCGTAGCCGCAGGCGTCGCCCACACTGCCGTGGACAATAATATCTCCCTCGTTCATCGTGTCGCCGACCGCCTCCTGTGCGTTGCCGAACACCTCAATGGTCGAGCCGTTCAGATACTGCCCGAGTCCGTTGCCCGGCGTGCCGTAGATCGAGATATTCCGGTCTGAGGAGCCGCAGCCGAGATACCGCTGTCCGGTCACTTGCTCGATCCGTATCTCCCGGTCCGCCGCCGCGCGAACCTGCTCGTTGATCTGCCTATAATAGGTAAGTCCTGCCTGTATGGTCGTCATCGCTATACTCCTTCTCATCTTTTCCCCCATTGAGGGCCCCCGTATTCAAAAGGTAACGTCTGCCGCAGGAGACGGCGACGCATATCACTCCCCCGCGTGTTTGATCCCGAGGATCTCGAGCTCCCGGTCGCTCAGTCCAATGCCGCGCAGCATGAGCCGGTTCCCACGCAGGGCCTCAATCGAGTTGATCCCCATGCCGCCCATCATCTCCTTGAGCTCCTGGTCCCAAGCGGTGACGAGATTGACCAGACGCCTGGAGCCGATGTCCGGATTCAGACGCTTGACAAGCTCCGGCCGCTGGGTCGCGATCCCCCAGTTGCACTTGCCGGTCTGACAGGCGCGGCAGAGATGACAGCCGAGGGAGAGCAGCGCGGCGGTGGCGATATAGCAGGCGTCTGCGCCGAGGGCGATCGCCTTGAGAAGATCGGCGGAATTGCGAATCGAGCCGCCGGCGACAATGGAAATCTGGTCGCGTATCCCCTCGTCGCGCAGGCGCTGGTCGACCGCGGCGAGCGCCAGCTCAATCGGGATGCCGACGTTGTCACGGATGCGGGTCGGCGCCGCGCCCGTCCCTCCGCGGTAACCGTCGATGCAGAGGATATCCGCGCCTGAGCGGGCGATACCGGAGGCGATCGCCGCGACGTTGTGTACCGCCGCGATCTTCACCATGACCGGCTTTTTGTACTCGGTCGCCTCTTTGAGCGAGAAGACCAGCTGCCGCAAATCCTCGATGGAGTAGATATCGTGATGGGGCGCGGGCGAGATGGCGTCCGTCCCCTCGGGGATCATCCGGGTGCGGGAGATCTCCGGGCCGACCTTCAGCCCGGGCAGATGCCCGCCGATGCCGGGCTTCGCCCCCTGCCCCATCTTAATCTCGATCGCCGCGCCCGCCTCGAGGTACTCCTTGTGGACGCCGAAGCGGCCGGACGCAACCTGTACGATGGTATGCGGACCGTACTTGTAGAAGTCCCGATGCAGGCCGCCCTCGCCTGTGTTGTAGTAGGTGCCGAGCTCCGAGGCCGCGCGCGCGAGGGACTCGTGCGCGTTGTAGGAGATCGAGCCGTAGCTCATCGCCGAAAACATGACCGGCACATTCAGCTCGAGCTGCGGGGACAGATTGGGCACCAGCCGGCCCTCCCCGTCGCGCTCAACTCTACCCGGCTTCTTTCCGAGAAAGGTCTTGGTCTCCATCGGCTCGCGCAGCGGGTCAATCGAGGGGTTGGTAACCTGTGAGGCGTTGATGAGAATCCTGTCCCAATAGCTCGGGGTCGGCTCTGGGTTGCCCATCGAGGAGAGCAACACGCCGCCCGAGCCCGCCTGCCGGTACACCTCGGAGATGGTCTTGCCCGTCCAGTTTGCGTTCTCCTTAAAGGTGTGGTCGGTCTTCACAATCTTGAGCGCACGCGTCGGACAGAGGGCCACACAGCGGTGGCAGGCGACGCACTTGGACTCATCCGCCGTCATCCGTCGGAGCTCGGCGTCATAGAGATGCACCTCGTTGGCGCACTGCCGCTCGCAGGCGCGGCAGCAGGTACAGCGGTCGTAGTTGCGGACGACCTCATACTGCGGATATAAAAAATCGATAGCCATTATTGATCCCCTCCGTCCTTCAGCTCCACAATGACCGCCTCGCCGCCGCGGGGCGCCCAGACCCGTTCTAGCTCCGGTTCAATAGCGCGGATGGCGCACTCCTCAGATGCGACATAGACCGTCTCCCCCTGTTCGCCGACCACCATCGAGCGCAGTTTGAGCCGGTCGTTGAGCGCCATCAGACCGCCGGTATAGCCGACGAGGATGGAAAAGGGCCCCGTCACCATCAGACTTGCAAATGCATTGCGCAGATAGGTCAGGCGGGCGCGCTCGTCCGGCTCCCGCTTTTCAATCGTCGACCAGAACGGCGCGGCGATCACCCGGCTGATCTCCTCGAGCGTCAGCCCCAGTCTGCGTCCCAGATAGTCCACCATATAGGTGATGACCTCCGTATCGGTCAACAGGTCGCAGGAGTAGCCGAACATCTCAATAAACCGCCGGTTTGCGTCGTAGGACGAGATCTCGCCGTTGTGGACAACTGTTGTATCGAGCAGCGCAAACGGGTGCGCCCCGCCCCACCAGCCGGGGGTATTGGTCGGATAGCGCCCGTGGCAGGTCCAGGAATACGCCTCGTATTCCTCCAACCTGTAGAACTCGCCGACGTCCTCCGGAAAGCCGCTGGCCTTAAACACTCCCATATTCTTGCCGGACGAGAAGATGTACGCCCCCTCCAGCGTGTGGTTGATTCGGATCACAAAGCGGGAGACAAACTCCTTTTCGTCCAGCTGACTCGCCGCCAGCTTGGTGGGCAGCGGGGCGACAAAATAGCGCCAGATCATCGGTTCATCTGTGATGCGGGGGTGCTGCCGCGTCGGTATCTTCGAGAGGTTCACAATGTCGAAGTGCCGCTCGAGCGCGTGTTCGCACTCCTCCTTTGCCCTCTGTGACTCATAGAACATATGGAACGCGTAGTAGTCCCTGTATTCCGGGTAGATGCCGTAGCCCGCGAATCCGCCGCCCAGTCCGTTGGAGCGGTCGTGCATCGTGCGGATTGAGTCGATGATCCGCGCGCCGTTCTCCCGTTTGCCGTCCCTGTGAAAGATGCCGGCGATCGCGCAGCCGGAAGGGATCCGAATTTGGCCTTCTCTTTGCAGCATAGTGCTTCCTCCTCTCCGGCCGCGGCCGGATTTACAAAAAAGGCGCTCACCATAGAGCCGCAAAGGGGCACCTTCCGGCACGCCCTGATTCTCTATGGTGAACGCCTTTGTTCGTCTCTATTATAGAGTACTCCTCCGTCTTCGTCAACTCTTTTTGCAAGATTTATTTTTATTTTTTGCAAAATCATCATTTTTTTATAATTTTTTCTCATTTTAAATCAAATTTTGCAAGTGAAGAAAATATTTCTCCCAAAACCACTTGACAGTTCCCGCGCGCTGCGCTATACTGCAATTAGTGACAGCAACGGCGCTGTGGACCTCAGGTCCGCAGCGCCGTTTTGCATTTTCTAAGTCAGAAAGGATGAACGGTAATGAGCAGTCATCTCTCAGAACTCTTCGGAAGCAAGGTCTTCAGCGACGCCGTGATGAAGGAGCGTCTGCCGAAGGAGACTTACAGAGCGCTCCGGCGCACCATGCAAAACGGCAAAAAGCTGGACGTCAGCATTGCAAATGTCGTCGCAAACGCGATGAAGGACTGGGCGGTGGAGAACGGAGCGACCCACTTCACCCACTGGTTTCAGCCGATGACCGGCACCACCGCCGAAAAACACGACAGCTTCATCTCCCCCACCGACGAGGGCGGAGTGATCATGGAA
>CAJFTX010000072.1 GCA_904420075.1 uncultured Clostridia bacterium
AGCCGGAGCCGCCGGTTGAGCCGGAGCCGCCGGTTGAGCCGGAGCCGCCGGTTGAGCCGGAGCCGCCGGTTGAGCCGGAGCCCGCCGGTTGAGCCGGAGACACCGGCTGAATCCACTTGAAAATCTGAATAGAATGGAGCTGTAACAGCGTTTCAAAGAGCTGCGCAGGGGCGCGGCGGGACCAATGGGGAGAGAGCATGAAGCAAAAAGCAATTCGATTATTGGCGCTCGCGATGGTGATTGTGCTGACAGTGGCACTCGCAATTCCACATTCGAGGGCGGCGGAGGCGGATACATATCGCGATGAACTGCGCGGCGTCTGGGTGGCGACCGTATACAACATTGACTTTACAAAGGCGGGCGGCACAGAGGCCGAGATGAAGGCGGAACTCTCCTCCATTTTAGACACGGCAAAGGCGGCTGGATTGAACGCGGTGTTCTTCCAGGTGCGGCCGACGGGAGACGCGTTTTATCACTCGGAAATCTTCCCCTACTCGAAGTATTTTACCGGCGAGGAGGGGAAGGAGCCGGACAACAATTTTGATGCGCTTCAGTACATGATCGACGAGGGGAAAAAGCGCGGAATCGAGATTCACGCGTGGGTCAATCCCTACAGGGTGGCGACCGGAACTCCGCAAAATCCGGCTACGATTGAGGGGCTCTCCGACCAGAATCCGGTGAAGCGGAATCCGGAGATGGCGGTTTCCTATAATGGCGGACTTTATCTTGATCCGGGCAATAAGGAGGCGCAGGCCCTGATTGTGGACGGCGTGCGGGAGATTGTTCAGAACTACGACGTCGCAGGCGTCCAGTTTGACGACTATTTTTATCCCGGCGCGGACTTCGACGACAGCGCGAGTTTTGCCGCCTACGGGGCGGGGCGGTCGCTCGAAGATTTTCGCCGGCAGAACACCTATGACCTGATCAAGACGGCGGGGGAAGCGGTTCACGAGATCGACCCGGATGTGGCGTTCGGCGTCTCGCCGTCGGGAATCTGGCGTAACAGCTCCTCCGACCCGGAGGGGAGTGACACCTCCGGAAATGAGGCGTATAGCGCGCTCTATGCGGACACCAAAAAGTGGGTTGAGGACCGGCTTGTCGACTACATCGCGCCGCAGCTCTACTGGTATATCGGCCAGCCGGGCAGTGACTTTGAGGTTTTGAGCAAGTGGTGGGGGGAACTCTGCGCAAAGAGCGACGTTGCGCTCTACACCGGGCACGCGGCCTACAAGGTCGGGACAAACGCGGAGTGGAGCAGAGATGGGGAGCTCTTAAATCAGGTCGCGCTCGCCCGTCAAAATGGGGCGAGCGGCCAGATCTTCTACGGATTTGCACAGCTGAAGGCGAACACCCTCGGAATCTCCGAGGGGCTCGCCTGGTATTACGGCCTTTCTGAGGACGAGCCCTCCGGGCCGGACGGAGAGGTGCAGCCGCTGATCATCGGGCTGCCCTCCAGCAGCAGCTACTCCTGTTCCTATCAGAACATCTATCTGTTGGGGACGGCGGACCCACGCTATCCGGTGACGCTCAACGGAGAAGTGCTCGAGCGGACGCCGAGCGGCCATTTCTCCGCCTTTATGCCCCTCTCTTCGGGGAAAAATTACTTTACTTTTGAACACAATGGCGTCTCAAAGACGATTACTGTCACGCGGACGGGCCGCGCGCTCTCTCCGCAGTTGGCGCCCTCTCTCGAGGAGGCGGCGCCGCTTTCCAGCTTCTCGGCCGAGGGCGTGGCGACTACCACGGCGCGGATCAAAGTGGACGAGACGGTGGTGCGCGGCGGTCCCAGCAGTGGCGCGGACAAGCTTGCGCCGATGGTGAAGGGCGTCGAGGACCAGGTGGTACAGCGGAAAAACGGCTATGCAAAACTGCGCAGCGGGCAGTATGTACCGGAGAGCGCGCTCGAATTTTCGAACAAAGTTCTTCCTGCGAATGAGGTTCGTCAGGCGACGGTGAAGAACACGGGGGAGTTCTCCGAGCTCCGGCTGCGGATGGATTACTTCGCGCCGTATAACGTGGAGATGGACGCCTCGAAGATGACGCTCACCATCTATGATACGACCGGAAGCGCTCTCTATGGCGCGGTGGACAGCCCGCTTGTAGACCGGGTGGAGTTCTCTCAAAAAGGGGAGGATGCGGTCTATACACTCTACTGGAAGGAGAAGGGACAGTTTCTCGGCTTTGAGGCGGAGATGGTCGGAAATACCGTCTGTTTCCAGCTCAAAAACCCGAAAGGACTCGCTGAGGGAGACCGGCCGCTCGCCGGAAAGGTGATTTATGTCGATGCCGGACACGGCGGGGACGACCCCGGTGCGCTTGGCCCATACGGAGCGCTGAAAGGCTACGAGAGCGAGCTCAATCTGCGGCTTGCGAACAAGCTGAAAGAGGAGCTCGAGGCGCGCGGAGCGACTGTACGGATGACAAGGACAGAGGACGTCTATCTCTCCCTGGATGACCGGGCGGAGATGATTAAACAGGAGAGCCCGGATCTCTCGATTTCAGTGCACCAGAATTCACTCGGCTTGGACACCGATGCGTCAAAGGTAGAGGGCTTTCTGGTGATGTACCGGGAGGAGTTCTCGGCGACCTTCGCGCAGACGATTGCCGATGCGATGGGAGAGGCTCTGCCGGAGCGGCGGAATCGCGGTATTACAAAGCAGGGGCTCGCGGTCTGCTACATTATGGAGTGCCCGTCCATTCTTGTGGAGGCGGGATTTATCAATAATCCAAATGAATATGAGCGGCTGAGCGGAGATGCAGAGATGTCGAGGCAGGCCGCCGCGATCGCGGATGGAGTGGTGAACTTCTTCGCGACACACTAGGAGGTAGGATGAAAAAAATCCGATTGGCAGCGGCGTCTCTCCTGCTGGGAGGACTTCTGCTCTGCACCGGATGTGGCAGCCACGAGCGGACAGAGTCGCCCAAACTGCCGCAGACGGCCGATAAAACTCCGCGGGAGAGCTATCTCTACGCGCTGGAGGAGGACAGCTTGCTGCGCTATTCAGAGCGGGGGCAGCTTCTTGGCAGAGAGATATTGGGGCTTGTGGATCGGGCGGTTCAGAGCCGGACGGACGACACCATCTATTACACCGACGATGAGAGCGTGCTCTTCTCCTACCAGTGGGGACAGCAGCCGCAGCAGCTCGGACAGACAGACGACGGAGCCTTTTTTGTGGCAAACGGTGCGGTCTACTATCTGCAAAAGGGTGAAGTGATCCGGCGGAGCTTACAGAGCGGTGAGGAGAAGATACTGCTTGACGGAGTGAAGCGCCTATTCGGCGTTTCGGGCAGCAACCTCTACTTCGTACGGGAGAGAGGGCTCGAGATTTTAGAATATAATGTAAAGACGCAGTCGGAACGGGTTTTGTCCACGGAAACAGAGTTCTACTCAGTGGATAAGAGCCGGCTTGTGTGTACGTCGGAGAGCGGGAGCGGAGTTGAGGTGAATCTGGTAGACCTCACGAGCGGCGCGACCCAGAAATTTACCCTTCCAAGTCGGGACTTTGTGCTGAGAGGCGAGGAGGCCTATTATTTGGAGCCTGAGAGCGGCTTTTTGAGCTGTAAGAATTGGGTCAGCGGACAGAGCCGGGTAGTCTGTGAAAAGAGTCTCGCTCATCTCACCCTCATCGGGGAAGCGATTTTCGCCTGTGACGGGGACTATCGGAACTATCTGCGCTACGACTGTGAGACCGGGCAGACAAGCGAGCTGTTTGACCAGCTCCGGGGGGCTCTGATTGTACCGCTGGATGAGAGCGAGAGCAGTGCGGCGACGAAAAAATGATTTCTCCCTTGACAGGAGGCGTGATTTATTGGTATAATAAAACACGCTTCCTGAGAAGGAGAGATAGGGGTATAGCTCAGCCGGTAGAGCAGCGGTCTCCAAAACCGCGTGCCGAGGGTTCGATTCCTTCTGCCCCTGCCATATTAAAAAGGCCCTTGATTTTTCAAGGGCCTTTTGCTTATATCGGCCCTGCGCGGGATTTCAAACAGGGTTTGCTTTTGAGTATCTCATGCGCAAGAGTACCGCCTCATATAAGGTGCTACTTATAAAATCGTATCAACAGCCGACTGAAACAGAGCGGCTGCGATACAGATTGCAGCGAAAAGCGGGGAAAAGGGATCAGAGACTTCTTGCCCGCTTTTTCTATGCCCGTGGAATGATAGAACGGTATTCTGATGCTTCCGGGGGATATTGCATCCACCACCCTGTTTTTACACTCTGCAAGCCACATAAATCAAGGCTTTTGCCCGTCTAACGGTCCATGTATAGGTGGAAATGTTACACAGTAAATACACAGTAAAAAGTCATTTTTGAAAGCTCAGAGAGTCTGCTTTCATGTCTGCAAAGCTGCATGATACAGGGCTTTATCGCGCCCCGCTGTATCACACTCCATAATCAATCGAGAGCGCAGACGCAGTAACCGTATGGCGTCCTTTTAATAGCTCGTCATCAAGCACGTGAAACGCAAAATTGATCTCTGATGACATTTATTCTTTTTGCTATTTGCTCGACAGATTTTCCTTCAGTGAATATAGGACATATCACTTACTCTCTTCATAAATCTTTTTCCGTCATCGTTTACAAACATATGGGAAACTCCGCCGGCAAGTCCAAATATTTCGCTTGTATTTATTGTTTCGATGTTTAACCCAAGAAACATTGCATTGAACACGCTTAACAGATCTCCATGAGAAACAATTATTATATTCTCATCGCTGTTTGCCATTATTTCATCATAGAATGGTTTTAATCTGTTCCACTCATCTCTACGGCTTTCCGCATCGGAGAACAATCTATCATCAATGGTTTTCTCTTGCACTTCAAGATTATCACGAAGCCATTCAACTGATTTACCACAACATTTGCCAAGATTTCGTTCTCTCAATTCCATTCTTAAAATAGGTGTTAAACCTAAATATTTACCAACATTTTCGGCTGTCTGTTTTGCGCGCAATAAATCGGATGAATACATTACGAACTTCTTTTCAGACAATTCTGCTTTTAGTTTTTCTCCAATTCTATTTGCTTGCTGCACACCCAATTCTGATAATTCCCAATCTGTCCAAGAGCCCACCATACCGTTTATATGGTGAACTGATTGTGTGTGTTGAATGGTAATAATTGTTTTCATCAGCGCCCTTCCTTTCACAAATTTAACTTTGCTTTTATGTAAGTGAATCATCTTTCGTCTTATTTGATGTTCTGGGCCTCTTTTGCTGTTTGATGGGTGCCGCCCCGTGGGAGGGCTTTTATTTTTAAATGTTTTTTGGTTATTCTCTCATTCGATTTTACCAGTCTCATTCATATCTTTTGATACGATGAGGTTGTGACTGGTGCCAATTTTGCGGCCGTTCCCTCTGATATGTCATTCAAATCTGTCACCCGGCGGATGGCGCCTGCTCTCTGCTGTATCCATCGCAAATTTTGACCGCCCGGTTTTTATCCGGGCGGTCCTTTTTTTGTGCTATTTCCGGCGTTTTGACATGTCTCTTCCTCCGGTACAGGCTTGGCGATCTATGAGACGCTGTGTCTCCGTGCGGAGGTTTGCCGTGGAGAGAGCGCTCTGACCGGATTTGCTTTTCTGCCTGAACCGCTTGACGGATTTGCGGCGAGGGTATGTCGGAGCGGGCGATCCCTCTGTTCAATCCCCGCTGTTCTGAATTTTCTTTCGTGAATCAGTCACCTTGGTATAGCTGCCGCTTTTATCGCGGACAGGGACGTAGTTTTCCGGAATACACTTCGCCGCAAAATTCCGGACTTCTCAATGAAACGATCAGGGAAGCGGGACGCCTCTGAGAGGCAGAGCGGGTTCAGCCGTCCGGATCATTTGTCGTTCTCGTCCGCGAAATCCGCTATACGGTATCAAATACACGAAAGAGCGTAACGACGAGGGCGTCTCTCCTGACTGTGAGCAGGGGGTGGTCGCCGGTCAGCGCCTCCCTGTCCTGATGAATTTTATGAGCTGTTCTGCGCTGTCGAATTCATCATAGTCCCCGGTAATTCCCTCGCGATGATAGACGATTCCTGCCCGCTCGTTTTTCTCCAAACAGTCCAGCAACTTTTCTTCGCCGTATCGTTTCATGAAGAGAGTGAATGCATACGGTTTTGTTTTGGATAACAGTCCCTTTTTACAGGACTCCTCACATTTGTAACAGTGCGTTATTCCCTTTTGGATCGAGCATTTCTTATTCTCGCAGTGGTCGCTCTCCGGGCATCCGTCGGAGTCGCAACCGTTGCATACCGTATTTTCTGAGCATAGACAACATGCGAGACCGCACCGCGCGATACCCAATTCTCTTTTCATATAGCTACCTCCGCAAATTCTGAATTGCTGGTCTGATTAAAATTTTTGGAAAAACATGTTTAGAAGATTGTCAAAGAGCGCCGGACGTGTGCGAGATGCTATTTTTCCACCTGCTTACGGTAGAGAAATACATCTTTACCGAAGCTGCCGGTGTAGTGGATTTCCTCCCAGCCGCGTCTCACGAGTTCGACCTTTGGCAGAATGTCTCTTACAGAATCGCCGGGACAATCGAGCAGCCAACCGTTCGGCTTACAGACTCTGGTCAATTCAGCGATTTCGCTGTCATAATGATCTCCCACGACATGGCCGGACATTACGATATCAAAGGTGTCGTTGGGAAAGGGGAGCTCCTCCAAAAAGCCGTCCAGAATCCGGACATTTTGGATGTTTTCGCTTTTGACCCGATCGCGCATAAATTCACGGAGTGTGCCGACGGGCTCGCACGCATAGACGCACTCGGCCTTTTCGGCGGCAGCGAAGGTCAGACGCCCGGAACCAGCCCCCACGTCAAGCACGAGCTTTCCAGACAGATCAGCGAGCTCAAATAAGTGTACCTTATCCCAACCCCGAATAAAATCGCAGTGTTCCGCCATTTTCTCCGGCGTCGTATAGATAATAAAATCCTCTACACTTAATAGAGCATATTTTTCGGATTCTCTGATTTGGACGGCGTCGGCGGTGGACGGCGCATTTTTTATGAGCTCCTCCACAAGCGGCTTACACTCCGGGCAGCGATGGGTGAAATACCAGCAAACGGTGGGATTTGCTCTCAGTGCAATCCCCATACATTCCGCCCATCTCTTCTTGTCTCTTCTCCAGTCTCCCGAGTTCAGCATAAGACGGATTTGAAACCGCTCTAAAAGCAGAAAACTGTTGAAAGAATATGTTTCCGGATCGATCCAATGAAAATGAAAAGGCATATTGTCCTCCTGTGACTAGGAGGGTTAGAAAAGAGAAACCCTCCTTACTGTTGATGAAATAAATGTAATGGTATGTTTCATGTTCAACACCCTTTCTAAATAAAAAGTATGGTAGCACAGCGGCTGTTTGTCAGCTGCGGTACAACCTAATTTAGTGGAGGGATATGTCGGTATTGACAAAATACCCCCACACGCTAAAAAGTATATCATACATGATTTGAAAGTCAATCCTCCTGGAAAAGAATAAGCTGAACTGTGACGTTTTGGCCGGCGATCTTTCAGGTGTTTGACAGATTCCACGTCCGATTTTCCGGAAGAGTAAATATATTTAGATAATTTATGGACGCCGTTCGGTGCAAAATGTTTATCAGAGGGGGAGTGGAATGTACGGGTTTTGTGAAAGAAGGCCGGGCGGAATCGATCTTGGCCGATGAAGCTTGAGCTGGTAGAAAAAATGAGTGAAATTTTTTTGCAAAGCTGTTGACAAGTCCTATAGATTTGACTATAATAGAAAAAGTCATCGCGGGTGTCGCGGTGGAGATATGGCCCAGTAGTTCAGTTGGTTAGAACGCTAGCCTGTCACGCTAGAGGTCGACGGTTCGAGCCCGTTCTGGGTCGCCAACATTTGCCGGGAGCACCCGGCAGATCTGCTGATATAGCTCAGTAGGCAGAGCACATCCTTGGTAAGGATGAGGTCGTGCGTTCGAATCGCATTATCAGCTCCAAAGCGAAACCCCCGTAAATCTTAGAGGCTCTAAGGTTTGCGGGGGTTTTCTTTCTTTTTGCGACGTCTCTATTTTTGTATTTTTTAAGCGAATCAGGGAGAATTAAGCGGAATCATTTACGGTAAGTACGCGATAAGTGCTAAAATTAAGAAATTTTATCTATGTTGCGAGCCCTTGAAAAGGGCGGAATTCAGTGTATTTGGAGTATTTGAGGTGAGAACATGTGGGCGTCTCACCCTCTTTTTTTTCTTTAAAACAGAACAAAAATTCTGTAAAATGAAATAAGGGAAAATTTGTTCGTAAAGTTCGTCCGAATTGTCTTATAATGGAATCCAAAGACAGCGGAAAGGGGGCAAACAGATCGTGTGTTTGAAGGAGGAACTCGGGAAACTTTGCTATCGGAGAAAAGAGGTGGAGGAGCTGGAGCGGAGACTGAGAGAGCTCCAGAGCAGAGCGACGGGCTGTGTGCGCCGGCTCACGGGGCTGCCCGGAAGTGGATTTCCCGCGGACAGTACGGGGGAATACGCCGCGGCACTTCTGGCGCTGAAAGAGGAGCTCGCCGGGAAGCGGGAGGCCTGCCTGAGAGAGATTGAGGCGCTCGACGCCTTTGTGGAGGAGATCGAGGACCCGCTGATGCGGCTCGTTATCACCTACCGGTATCTCTACGGTTACAGCTGGACGCAGATCGCGATGAAGCTGGGGGGAGGAAATACGCCGGACGGCGTACGGATGGCGCACAACCGCTTTTTAAAACGTTACGAGCAAAATAAGAACGTTCGTTCTGTTCGTTCAAATCCGTTAAACTAGTACCATAGCAAGTTTGCAGATCAGCTTCGGATGATTGCAGGGTTGGCGCCCGGGCGCCGGGACCGGTCTGCGGCTTTCTAGATTTGGCGTGCCGCTATAGTCATAACAAAGGCGGAGGGTGGGATGAAGGGATTATATATAGAGGTCTGCGAAGCACCGGGGAACGGCGCCTCCGGGGCGCGCGCGTTGGCGGCGGCCCCCGGTGCGGAGACGGACGATGTTTTTTGTAAAAGGAGTAATGTATGATTGCGATTGCAGACTTTGAGCTTGCCATAAAGGAGAGACTGCTGGCGCAGAGGCCGGAACTGCCGGTCTATTTGGAGCGTGCGCCGTCGGAGGCAGGGGAATCTTTTTTCCACATATTCCACGTGAGCACACTCGTCAGCGGGATCACGAGCCGCACGGCGAGATACGAATGCGAATTTAAAGTGTACTGCCACGGGGCGGAGCGTACGCCGGGTGGAGAGGAGAAAACCGGAGCCCTCGATTTACAGCAGGCGGCGATTGACGCCTTTGGGACGGGATTTATTGAGCTGAATGGCAGAACTCTTGCGGTCGGCTTGAGGGCTGTTTGCAAGAGCAAGGAGGAGCCTCCGTATGTTCAGCTCAGCTTCCAGTATGACGACCAGAGGACGGTACTGCAGCGGCCGGACTACGACGGAGCGCTCATCGGAGAAGTACATACCAAACTATATTAGGAGGACTTGAAAATGGGTTTACCGAATATCAATATCACATTTAAGACCGCCGCGGCCGCGGCGGTGAAGCGCTCGGAGAAGGGCGTGGTCGCAGTGATTGTCAGAGATACGGCGGCGAACGGCGCCCATCTGCTGACAAGCGCCGCTCAGATTCCGGAGATCAGTGCGGAGAACAGGGCCTATGTCGAGCGGACCTTCCTCGGCAATGTCAGTGCGCCGAGAAAGGTGATTCTCTATGTGCTGAAGAACGACGCGGCGAATCTCGACGATGCGCTCGCCTATCTCGCGGCCCAGAGCTTCGACTATCTGGTGGGTCCGGCCAATCTGACAGAGGAGGAGGGCGCCGCGATCGCATCCTGGATCAAGAGTCAGCGGACAAGCGACCTCACACCGAAGGCGGTGCTGCCGAATGTCGCTGCGGACAGCGAGGCGATTGTCAATTTTACAACGACCGGCATCAAGGTCGGGTCGGAGACCTTCACTCCCGCCCAGTACTGCAGCCGCATCGCGGGGCTGATCGCCGGCACGCCGATGACCATCTCCTGCACCTATGCGCTGCTGCCGGAGGTCACCGAGATCGACCGGCTCACCAAGGAGGAGATGGACGAGGCGATTGACGGCGGCGAGTTCATCCTCTACCACGACGGCGAGAAGGTGAAGGTCGGCCGCGGGGTCAACTCGCTCCAGACCACCACTGCGGACAGAGGGGAGCAGTGCAAGAAGATCAAGATCGTCGAGGCGATGGACCTGATGAAGCGGGATATCACGACCACCATGCAGGACTCGTATATCGGCAAGTACGCGAATTCCTACGATACGAAGTGCATTCTTATGACCGCGATCTCCGGCTATCTCGCCTCGCTCGAGCAGTCCGGCATCCTGAAGAGCGGAAGCGAGGTCGGAATCGACCTTACGGCGCAGGAGAACTATCTGAAGAGCGTGGGGATCGACACCTCCGATATGGACGAGCAGGCGATCAAGGAGGCCGACACCGCGGACAAGGTGTTCCTCGCGGCGAAGGTCAAGGTGCTTGACGCCATCGAGGATATCACGCTCGATTTTGCGATTTAAGAGGAGGAAGAAGAGATGGATAACAAACTTGCGAGTGCGAATAAAGTCATTTCGGGCACCTGGGGGGAGGTCTGGCTCGGCGGCGACTACGTCGGCGAGTGCTACGGTATGTCCGCCAAGGTGGCCTATAACAAGGAGGATGTGGCGCTGTGCGGCCGGATGGTGACCGATAAGAAGATCACCAGCATCGCCTGCACGGGAAAGCTCTCCCTCTACAAGGTCAACAGCCGCATGGCAAACAAGATCACGAAGAACGCCATGAACGGCATCGACAGCCGGTTCACGGTTGTCTCGAAGCTCTCCGATCCCGACTCCTACGGCTGTGAGCGCGTTGTGCTCACCGACGTCTCGTTTGACGACCTGACGCTCGCCGAGTGGGAGGCCGGGCAGGTCGGCAAGGTGGAGGCGCCCTTCACCTTCGGCGACTACTACTTCCAGGATACCATTGAGGCGAGATAGTTAGAACAGTCCCCGGGGCGGAACCGGTCCGCCCCGGGACAGAAAAAAGGAGAATGAATTATGGCTGATACACTGGAACTGCTCTTAAAATGCAACACTGCGGAGCTGCCCAAAAAGGAGCTCCGGATGAAGCGCCTCTCGGAGGCGGCCGGCGGGGATGTCGTTTTTTCGATTCAGGCGATCAACTTCAACGAGGTGTCCGAGATCAAGGGGCGAAAAAGCGAGGATATCCCGCTGTTTGTCATCCTTGAGGGCGTGGTCTCGCCCGATCTGAAAAACGCGGAGTTGATGAAGAAATACAAGGCTGCGACGCCGGTCGAGATGTTGAAGGAGCTGCTGCTGCCGGGTGAGATTGAGGATCTCTCGCGGGAGATCGAGACCCTCTCCGGCTACCGCGGCTCGACCGTCGAGGAAATTAAAAAAAAATAGATGAGGAGTACGAGTATCAGCTCATGTACTACCTCTTCCGAGAGAAAAATGTGCTTCCAGGCTCTTATTACAACCTTCCGGCGGGGGACAAGGTTGTAATAAGAGCCTTTTTCGAGAAACATATGGATGAACGCAAGAAGTAAGGAGGGAGAGAGATGGCGGAAAAACTGGGGAGCAATTCAGGAACACAGGTTATTGATTTGTCGACGCTGGTTGGAGTGAGCCGGGATA
>CAJFTX010000073.1 GCA_904420075.1 uncultured Clostridia bacterium
TCGCCGAAGGCGCGGACGGCAAAGCCGTCCGGCGAGGGGGCGAAAGCCCCTGCTTTTTGTGATTCAATGTTCTCCGAAATTCTCAAAATCTTTGATTTTGTCAGTATTTCGTGAGGTTATTATACCACAGTTTCCCACCCCAAAAAAAGTCCAAAATCCACGTCGCAGAAGAGCGGCCGCCTTTTTGGCGGCCGCTCTCGTTCATTCTCCGCAGAGGACGCGCAGCTCACGCCGCACATGTTCCAGATTGGGGTCACAGAGCAGCGGAATGAGCTGCACCAGTTCCTCCCCCTCCCGGTCCCACCAGCGCAGCTTGAGCAGCAGCTCTCTCATCTCCTCGTCAAACCGCATGCGCAGCGGACGGGCCGGATTTCCCCCTACGATCTCATAGGGCTTCACATCCCGGGTTACCACCGCCTGTGCGCCCACAATCGCACCGTCGCCGATCCGCACCCCCGGCATGATGACACAGTCCCGGCCGAGCCACACGTCGTTTCCGACCACCGTATCCCCTTTGCGGGGCAGCTGTGAGAGATGCGGCGGCGCTGCCTCCTCCCACGCTCCGCCGAACACCGCAAACGGATAGGTGGTAACGCTCGACATCCGATGGTTCGCCGGGCCCATCACAAACCGCGCGCCGCTTCCGATACAGCAGAACTTTCCGATGATTAGCTTCTCGCCAAACTCCGGCCAGTTGTAGAGCAGATTGTTCCGCTCAAACCCGGTCGGGTCCTCCGGATCGTCATAGTAGGTGTAGTCCCCGACCGAGACATTCGGCGCGGTGATGACGTTTTTTAAAAAGCAGGTCGTCCCGTACGCATTCGGGAAAACCAGATCTGGATTTGGTATTTTTTTCATCTTTTTCTCCTCTTCTCTTACAATCACACTCCTCTCTCCCGCCGCATGGGACGGCGACCGCCCTCTTTTTCCGCATCTCTTTTTCTCTCATAGTTCCTCCCTCATCGCTTTTGGGAGCCCATCCACAGAGCAGATGCTCCGCCCTTCCCAAGCCGATGAAAACGGCGCTCCCACTGTTCTCCGGTTCACCGCCGCAAAATTTTTCACAGTCCCGGCCGGCAGCCGACACAGAAGCCCCCCTCCGCAGAGAAGAGATCTGTACCCTCTCGCTTCGCAGATACCGGGCGCTCTGCACAAAGCGTCTCCGAATGCCGCTCTGCCAAAGCTCATCTCGCCCACCGGATCGCAGCAGCCCCTCCCACTTAAAAAGGTCCGCCGCGAGTGTCTCGCAGCGGACCTTTTGTGTTCAGATGGTCTGCACCGCAGCTACTTCGCCACAGATTCGCAGAACACCATCAGGATCTTTGCCACCTGGGCACGGGTCGCCGTCCCCTTGGGTGCGAGCGTCCCGTCCCCGTTTCCGGAGAGCAGCCCGCTTCCGACCGCCCACTGCACCGCGTGCAGCGCCCAGTCGCTCGTCTCCGCGCCGTCGGTAAAGACAGCGAGGTCCCCGCGCAGGCCGGTGCCGTAGCCCTTGTAGGACGCATAGCGGAACAGGATCGCCGCCAGCTGCTCACGGGTGAGCGGCTCGTCCGGCGCAAACATCCCGTCTCCGACCCCGTCCACGATCTGCGCCGAAGCGGCCCAGTTGACCGCCTCCGCAAACCACTGACCCTCGGCGACGTCCTCGAACGCTCCACTCCACTCGACTTCGGGCAGTCCCTCCATATTGTAGAGAACCTGCGCGATCATCGCGCGGGAGAGCTGGAGATCCGGCATGAACTCCGTCTCCGAGGTGCCGTCCATCAGGCCGTTCTGATAGACATAGCGCACCGCGTCGTAGAACCACTGTGTGTCATTCACATCCGTAAACGGGAGCCCGTCTGTCCCCGGCACAAAGGTCGCCGTGACCCGCACCTTCGACGCGTCCATCACGAAAGTATACTTGGTCGCGCTCTTTCTGGTGAGCTCCATCTTGTTTCCGGTGTTATCAATCACCTCAAGACTGCCGAGCACATAGCCCTCATCCGGCTGCACCAGAACTGTGACTGTGTCACCGCGCTTCGCCGTTCTGGGTGAGGCGGATACTGTACCGTTCGGTGTTTCTGCGATCAGTACAGTGTAGCCGCTTTCCGGCTCACTGGGGCCGCCCGGATTGCTCGGGTTGTCCGGCTCCTGCGGCTTCTCCGAGACGAGCACCGGCGTCGCCGTCACCGCGCCCTGCTGGCCGCTGAGCGCATTCAGCAGCTCCTCTGTGAGCTCGGTATAGACCGACTCGCCAATCTGCCAGCCGTCAAAACGGTATCCCTCCAGGGTATACTCCGGCAGATCTGTTCCAATTTCGAGCAGCGTGTAGCTCCGCTCCTCAAAGAGCTCACCCTTTTCATCGAGGAACCGGATCGTCCCGGTCCGCGCGTCGGCGAACAGCACAAACTTGCTGAATCCGTTCGGGTTCACAAAGGTGACGGTTCCGTCCCCCTTTGTCGTCGTGTAGAGATAGCTCTCCGTCTCGCTCTTCTCATGCCGGACATAGATCGGAGCATCTGTCTTCGCAAGCTGCTCCGGCACCGGAACCGTCAGCGTGACAGGCGCCGTTACCGTAAGTGTATTCTCCTCTGTTACCAGGACTGTGTTCGCGTCGCTCATCGCGTCGCGGTCGGTGGTCGCCTTCACATCATAGCGCGGCTCAATCTCGAGCGCGAGCTCACCCGAGGCGGCGTCGTAGCCGCTCACCTCGATCGATAGATAGGCCTCTACCACAAGGGTGATATCGTCGGTCGGAAGCCCCGCATTTGCGAGCTTCTCTTTCGCCGCGGCGACATCTGCGGCGTCAACCTCCCCCGCAGCGTCGGCCGCGAGTGTCGGCAGCTCCGGGAGTTCCGTCTTCTCCAGCGTCTCCGCCGGGAAGTCGGCCGGCAGCTGGACGTCGCTCGTAATCTCCGGCTCCTTCTCTGCCACCGCAACATCTGCGCCCTCCACCGGAGGCAGATCTACCACTTCATACAGCCCGTCTACCAGCTGCACCGCCTTGCCCGCTGCGAGGAACTCAGTCGGGTTGCTGCTGTAGGTGCCGCCGGAGACCACCATCTTCTTTGAGCCGTTTCCGGTGAGGAAGAGGGTCTTCAGCGCATCCGCATTGTCGCTCACAAAGCGTCCGCCCTCGAGATTGACCGCCACATCGCGATCGTAGTTGCCCTCGAGGTAGACCGCGCTTCCGGTCTCCATAATACCGCTTGTGCTCGGCTCAGAGGGCTCCGCCTTAGCGCCGGTACCGTGGATCACCGAATCGCCGCTGACCGTCACCGTTCCGCCCTTCACACCGAGCGCTGTGCCGCCCGTAACATCGGAATCCTGCACCGTGAGGGTGCTCTTTTCCGACGGGAAGTAGATTCCAAAACCGTTCGCCGCGGTCACCGAGCTGTCGACCAGGTTCACCGTGACGCCGGTCACCGTCCCGTGGGTCACAATGCCGAAGTCTCCCTCGCCGCTCATATGAACCTTCTCCAGCGTGAGCGAGGTGTTGTTGTTGAGCAGCTCTGCTCCTACGCCCGCCTGTCCGGTTGAAACGATTGTGCCGTTTTTCACTGTAATCGAGACGCCGTCCGAGGTCGGCTTCACGCCGGTGCCTTTTGTGGTATAGGTGTGCCCGCCCAGATCGAGGGTTGCCGTCCCGCTGGAGAGGCCGAGCATATCGCTTCCGGTAAAGTCATTCACGAGCGTCACCGTCTTGTCCGCATCCGCCTTCACCGCCGCACCGAAGCTGCCGTAGATATACGCACCGGTGTCGTTCTCCGCGAGGAAGCCGCCGTTTTTCACAATGGCCGCCGCCTCCGGCGTATAAACCACATAGGCGTAGCCGAGCTTCAGCGGCTGCTCCACCTCAGCCGTCGACTCGAGCGCGATGTCGCCCTCGAGCGCGAGCGGGAACTGCCGGAGACTCGACGGCGTGGTCGCATAGATACCGCTCACTCCGGTGATGACCGACTGCTTGTCCCCGCTGTTGCGCACAGTTACGAGCGCATTCTCAGGAACTTTACTCGCCGTCGGCCGAATCTGAATGCCGTAGGCGTCATATCCATCTCTGGTGTTGGTCACACTGTGTCCGTTGAGATCGATGGTGACACCGAACACCTCCACCTTCAACATACGTGTACCGACGTAGTCCTTCTCCAGAACCACCGTCTCCCCCTGCTGGAGCGAACCCAGCGCGCCCGGGATCGAGGCGTATTTCCGGTCGCCGACCGTCGCCGCGACATCCGCCGGGTCAGTCAGATCCTCCACCCGGTAGAAGGTCTCGCCCCCGTCCTCAAACGGCTTGGAAACCTTTCCCGCCGGCAGCACATCGTCTGCGCTCTGGCGCAGACGGCAGGAGAGCACGGTGCTCTCCCCGAAGGTGCCGTAGACGCTCGACACGGTGCCGCTGTAGGCCTTGAGATTCTCGCCGAACACGAGGCCGTAGCTTTTTCCACCGTCGATGAGAATCGCGGAGTCGTCTCCGCCCACCTCACCGATTGTCACATTCGCCTTGTCCCCCTTGAGCGCCGGATAGGTCGTGCTGAGTCCCGTATAGGTCGTGCGGACAGTACCACTTTTAATGATAATATCGCCGCCGTAGGCGCTAATGCCGCTGTACGCCCCCTCAACCGTTCCGCCGTCCAGCACAAAGGTGCTGCCCGCGTAGGTATAGAGTCCCGCGTTAAATCCGGCGATCTTACCGCCGCCGACCGAGTCGCGCAGCGTGAGCGCGCCGTCGAGCATCACCCACTTTTTCCCCGGCGTCAGCACATGCCCCTTCAAGTCAAGGGTAATATTCGCCCCCTCGGGCACCTTCAGGGTACCCCCCACATCAATATTGTTCTCAAGCGTGACTGTCGCCTCGCCCGAGATGGCCTCAAAGGCCTCCTTGAACTCCGCCGCCGTCGTGTAGCTCACGCTGCCGTCGGCAGTGGTGATCACCGCGAGCGTGTCCGCCGCCAGCGCGCTCACCGGCAGCATTGCCACCGCCATGCAGAGCACGAGCAGGACGGCGAGCAGCCGCGTTCCATTTCGTTTCATTCTAAACTCCCCTTTCTTTTAAAATAATCATGTATTTTGTTTATTGTAACATTTCCTTCTCCGTTTTGCAATCGGTTCCAACACTTTCTTAAAAAATAAAAAAAGTCCCGGACGAAAGTCCGGGACCGCACTTTTACGGCAGCTGGTCGAGCGACCTAAAGGTGTACCCCATCTCCTCCCACTTGGTGAGCAGCTCATCTAAGATTTGGCCGTTTGTCTGCGAGGTGCTGTGCAGCAGTACAATCGCCCCCGGGTGAACCCGCGGCAGCAGCTTTTCAAACGCCTGTTCCCTGGTCGGCTGTTTGTCCTGGTACCAATCCACATACGCGAGACTCCAGAAGACCGTCTTATAGCCGAACTTCTTCGCCATCTCGAGGTTCTGCTCGTTGTACTTCCCCTGCGGCGGGCGGTAAAACTTCTGCATCTCCCGGCCGGTCACCTCTTTAAATTTCTCCTCCACCCGGACGAGCTCCTCCCGGAACGCCTCCTCAGTCGAGATCTTCGACATATCCGGGTGGCTCCAGGTGTGATTGCCGACAATGTGCCCCTCGTCCACCATCCGCTTCACAAGTTCGGGCGCAGTCTCCAGATAGTTCCCGACCAGGAAGAAGGTCGCGGGCGCGTTGTGCTTCTTGAGCGCGTCCAAAATCGCTTCGGTGTTGCCGTTTTCAAAACCGGCGTCGAAGGTGATATAGAGCACCTTTTCATCGGTCTGCTCAGCGTAGTAGGCGTCAAACTTTTTCAGGTAGTCGGCGGGCGCGTTCGCCACCGGCGCTTTCCCCTCCTCCTGGAAGGAGAGCCCCCAGTTGCCGTTTGCCACCGTCTGCACGATGTCCGTATCCCGCTTTGCAAACTGCGCGATGCCGATCCCCGCGAGCACCACCACTGCGAGCGCGAGCGCAACAATCTGAATCGTCCGCTTTTTCACTGTAAAAAACATACCGCCGCCTCCGCCTTTCAAATCTTGTGGAGGGCACACCGCCCCTTTTTCTCCACTCTATGATCCGCTCCCCCGCTTTATGCGGAAAAACGCCGGGAATCGCCCCTCTTTTCTCCCCCTTTTTGTCTCTCCCGACAGTCTTTTCAAAACTGTCTTGTCACATGTAAACTTGTCCTGTATAATAAGGACAAATATCTGACGGAGGCGTCCTATGGAACAAATCGAAACCGAAATCGCACGGCTGAAGCAGGAGAAAAACGCCGTTCTGCTCGCTCACTACTATGTCCCCGACGAGGTGCAGGCCTGCGCCGACTTTGTCGGCGACTCCTTCTACCTGAGCCGGGTGGCCCAACAGACCAGCGCTGAGACGATCGTCTTCTGCGGTGTCTCCTTCATGGGGGAGAGCGCCAAGATTCTGAATCCGTCCCGCACCGTGCTGATGCCGGAGCCCGCGGCCGACTGTCCCATGGCGCACATGGCGGATATCACCGCGCTCGAGGCGCTCCGCGCGGAACATCCGGACCTCGCCGTCGTCTGCTACATCAACTCCACGGCCGAGCTCAAGGCCCACTGCGACGTCTGCGTCACCTCCTCGAATGCGCTCGCGATCGTGCGCGCGCTGCCGAACCGCGAGATTCTCTTTCTCCCGGACGAAAATCTCGGGCGGTATATCGCCTCCCTCGTGCCGGAAAAAACCTTCTATTTCCAGCAGGGCTTCTGCCCGGTGCACAAGCGGATCACTCCCGCCGCCTGTGCGGAGGCAAAGGCCGCCCATCCCGGCGCCCCTCTTTTTCTGCACCCCGAGTGTGTGCCGGAGGCGGTCGCGCTGGCGGACTTCGCCGGGAGCACGAGCGAGATCATCTCCGCCGCGGAGAAGAGCTCCGCCCCGCTCATCCTCATCGGGACCGACACGGGGGTGCTCTTCGAGCTGCGCCGCCGCTGCCCGGACAAGCGTTTCCTCCCGGTCGTCTCCGACCAGTGCTGCCGGGACATGCGGACCGTCACGCTGCCGAAGGTGCTGCGCTGCCTGCGGGACGGCACAGGCGAGGTCACCCTCCCCGAGGAGCTGCGCACCGGCGCCCTGCGCCCGCTCGAGCGGATGCTCGAGCTCGGCCGCTGAGAGGGGAGGCGCAGGATGGAAACCGATATTCTGATCGTCGGAAGCGGCGTCGCCGGGCTCTTCTGTGCGCTCCATCTGCCGCGGCAGTACCGGGTGCTGCTGCTCTCGAAGGACGCGCTCGACCGGAGCGACTCCTATCTCGCCCAGGGCGGCATCTGCGTGCTGCCCGAGGCGGCGGACGAGGACGCCTTTTTTGAGGACACGATGCGCGCCGGCCACTACGAGAACAATCCCGACGCCGTGCGCACCATGATCCGCTCCTCCCGCGGGGTGATCGATGAGCTGATCGCCGCGGGCGTCTCCTTTGCGCGGCGGGGGGAGGAGCTGCTCTTCACCCGCGAGGGCGGGCACTCGCGTCCCCGCATCCTCTTCCACGAGGATATTACCGGCCGGGAGATCACCTCAAAGCTCTTAGCGCGGGTCCGCGCTCTGCCGAACGTCACCCTGCTTCCGCACACGACGATGCTCGATCTCATCGAGGAGGACGGGCGCTGCCGCGGGGCGGTGCTGCGGGACGCGTCCGGCGCGCTTCTCACCGTCTCGGCGCAGTACACGGTGCTCGCCTGCGGCGGGATCGGCGGCCTCTTCCGGCACTCGACCAACTACCGGCACTTAACCGGAGACGCGCTCGCCGTCTGTCTGCGCCACGGTGTCCCGCTCGAGCATCCTGACTACATCCAGATCCACCCCACCACCCTCTACTCGGAGAAGCCGGGCCGCCGGTTTCTGATCTCCGAGTCGGTCCGGGGGGAGGGGGCGGTGCTGCTCGGACGGAACGGAGAGCGTTTCGCCGACGAGCTGCTCCCGCGCGACCGGCTGACCGCCGCCATCCGCGCGCAGATGGAGAAGGAGGGCTCGCAGTTCGTGCGGCTCTCGCTTCTGCCGCTCGGCCGGGAGAAAATTCTCTCCCACTTCCCGCACATCTACAGCCGCTGCCTCGAGGAGGGGTACGACGTCACCCGGGAGCCGATCCCGGTGGTCCCCGCGCAGCACTACTTCATGGGCGGGGTGAAGGTCGATCTCGACGGGTGCACCTCGCTCCCCCGTCTGTACGCCGTCGGGGAGACAAGCTGCACCGGGGTGCACGGCGCAAACCGGCTGGCGAGCAACTCGCTGCTCGAGAGCCTGGTCTTTGCAAGGCGCGCGGCGCTCCACCTCTCCGAACACTACCGGGCGGACACCGCCCCGCTCCCCCCGGTGGACCTCTCACCCTACGCCGACGCGCGGGCGCTTGCAGAGACAAATAAAAAATTGATTTTGACTGAGATAGAAAGGGTGCAAACAAGATGAATCCGATCACACTGCTCTTAAACGCCGACCCCCTCATCCGCCAGGCGCTCGCCGAGGACATCCCCGACGAGGACGTCACCACCAACGCCGTCATGCCCGGCCCCTGCCCGGGCGAGGTGGACCTGCTGGCCAAGGAGGACGGCGTGCTCGCCGGGCTCGACGTGTTCACCCGGGTGTTCACCCTCTTAGACCCCGCGACCCGGGTCGAGGCCTCTGTGAGGGACGGGGACGAGGTGCGCGCGGGCGACCGGCTGGCCGTGGTGCGCGGCGACGTGCGGGTGCTGCTCTCAGGGGAGCGCACCGCGCTCAACTTCCTGCAGCGGATGAGCGGCATCGCGACGCTCACCCGCCGGATGCTCTCGCTGCTCGAGGGCAGCGGCATCACTCTGCTCGACACCCGCAAGACCACCCCTGGGATGCGTCTCTTTGAAAAATACGCCGTCCGCACAGGCGGCGGCCAGAACCACCGCACCTGTCTCTCCGACGGGGTGCTACTCAAAGACAACCACATCGCCGCCGCCGGCGGAGTCCGGCAGGCGGTCGAGCGCGCCCGGGCCTACGCCCCCTTTGTCCGCAAGATCGAGGTGGAGGTCGAGACGCTGGAGATGGCCCGCGAGGCGGTGGAGGCCGGGGCCGACATCATCATGCTCGACAATATGGCCCCCTCCGAGATGCGCGCCGCCGTCGAGCTGATCGGCGGTCGAGCCGAGACCGAGTGCTCCGGCAACGTCACCCCGGAGCGGATCGCCTCGCTGCGGGAGATCGGCGTCGACTACATCTCCTCCGGCGCGCTCACCCACTCCGCCCCGATTCTCGACCTCTCACTCAAGCACCTGCGCACCGTGGGGGAGGCGCTGTGAAAAGCGTCGAGCGCCGCGCCCGTCTGCTCGCGCTGCTGCGGGGGAGCGAGCGCCCCCTCTCCGGCGAGGCGCTCGGTGAGGCGCTCGGGGTCAGCCGTCAGGTGATCGTGCAGGACGTGGCGCTGCTGCGGGCCGAGGGGGCGGAGATTCTCTCCACCGCCCGGGGCTACCGGCTGCGCGAATCCACAGGGGTCACGCGCGTCTTCTCGGTCGCCCACTCGGATGAGCAGACGCTCGACGAGCTCAATACCATTGTTGACCACGGCGGCGCGGTGCTCGACGTACAGGTCGAGCACGCGCTCTACGGCAGCCTCCGCGCCCCGCTCAGCGTCCGCTCGCGCAGCCAGGCCGCGGCCTTCTGTGAGGAGATCCGCTCCGGCCGCAGCTCCCTGTTAAAAAATGTCACGAGCGGCGTCCACCGCCACACGGTGCGCGCCGAAACAGAGCAGGAGCTCGATGAGATCGAGCGCGCCCTCTCAGCGCGCGGATTCCTCATCCACGACACCAAAAACTCCCCCTGATTTGAAAATCTCAGGGGGAGTTTTTTCAGTTTCTGCTTCTGCTCAACGCCAGAGTCTGCCGATCAAACAAAGCGCGCAGGACGGCCGCAGCGCCCTGGAGCATCAGAAGCGCTCCGTACAGAGCGGTCGCCGCCGCAGCGCCCAACACCGCCGACCAGCCCCAGCCGCCGCAAGCTCAAAGGAGTGCATAAATTTTGTCATACCGGAGAAGATCAGTCACCTCCTGAAAACAAACGGGACGGCGAGCACTGTAAGCCACTCATTGCACAGCAGAAAGGCCAACAACAATATGTAAGAATTCCACCCCAAAAAAGCCTGTCCCGCGGCGAAACTCAGCAGGCCCACCGTCCCCGCGAAGAACATCACCGCACCCAAAAGCAGAGCGATCCCGGGCGGCGCCATCCCCGGCGCAGCCAGGCAGGCGATTCCCGCTGCGAGCAACAGAATCCCCGCCGCGCCTCAGAGCGCACGTGAAATTGTCCGATTCGCCAAAACCGTCTCCTCTTTTTGAAGTAAAAAGGGAAGTGCATTTCGCACTTCCCTGCGCTTATTCAATCTCGATTTTTGAGCTGCCCGGAAGTTCCCGCTCCGTCCGCTTCGGCAGCGACACTCTCAGAATGCCGTCCTCATACTTGGCGGACACCTCCTTCGGCTGCACATCGCCCACATAGAAACTGCGGCTGCAGCTGCCCGCATAGCGCTCCTGGCGGATGTATTTTCCCTTCCTGTTTTTCTCCTCCCGATCCAGTCCCTTGGCGGCGCTGATGGTCAGATAGCCGTCCTCCAGGTTGACCGTCACCTCGTCCTTTTTAAAGCCGGGCAGGTCGACATCCAGCTCATAGCTGTTCTCCGTCTCCCGTACGTCGGTCTTCATCAGGTTTTTCGCCCGCTTGCCGTAGAGCGGATTATGGCCGCCCCGCATCGGCGCAAACTCAAAGCCGTCAAAGAAATCGTCAAACAAGTTCTCACTAAAAATGCTGGGCAACATAGATCATTCCTCCATTCGTCACACACAGCGGTTTCTCACTCGTCATCCACAGTTGGACGGCGGAACTTTGCAAGCGGTTCCGGGGATGCATCCTGTCTTTCTCGCCCTCTCTCAAGGTTCACCTTTAGTATAGTCCTAAAATTAGCACTGTCAATAGGAGAGTGCTAATATTCACAAAAGAACTACTTTTCCTTCACAGTTGTGACACAAAAAGCGGCGGGGCCGCCGCGGCCGAGAGGAACCGGACCGGCTGAACTCTCGCCGTCCCCACAGGCATCTATTCTTCAGCGGAGTACCCCGTATTTTCAAGGGGCCGCTCAGAGGCCCTCGACACGCTTTTTACAAAAGCGCTCCATCCGGCGGAGAACATGAAAAGGCCGCTCATGAAAAAAGAGCTGCAAGCAGCGGGCGTATCCTCGCAGAAAAGGCGTCTATCAAAACGGGCCCAGTTAGTGCCCTCTCTTCTCTTAAAAAACTGCATCCCCCAGAAACCGTTTGGGCTTTTTTCCGCAATTTGCAGCACGGACCGCTTCAATGATCTCGGTCTTTCGGCCTTGGGCATCCGGCAGATCGCAGACGATATCGTTCAGATCATATGGGCCGTTGCGGAAATGCCCGACAGACGCTCCGTGAAACTCGCCGTCAATCAGCAGATATTGCAGAGGGTCGTGGTCATATTCCATTCCGCTCGTCAGCTCCTCGACCATTGTCTTTAAGCTGTGCTCATACGCCCGGTACATAAAATCATTCCGGTGAATGGCATACACAGAGTTCAAGGGCTGGGGGTGATAGCATTCCAGCAGTTCGGCGTCACTTTTCAGAATATATCCCCAGTCGGACGCCGCCAATATCCCTTCGGAAGCCAGCTCCGCAACAGCCAGCCTGATCTCCTTTTCGGGAATCCGATAGAACGACTTCGCCATCGCGACATCGAACCGCACAATTCGATAGGCAAATCGCTGCAAGATAACCTTGAGCGCCTCCTGTCTTGTGTATCGGTCAAACCTTACTTCCGGAAACATTTCAGCAAATCTATACCAGCCGCGGTCCCACTTACCGTCATACTGGTCCTCATAGATCAAAAAGGCCTCCTGCAAACGGTGTAAAACGGGGGTGATTTCTTTCACCTGCAAACCCGTCTCCTCCTTCATTTGCCGGATGGTAAGCGGGCCCTCCCTCTGAAGCAACTCCAAAATATGTGTTTGCAGTCCGGTCGGATTGAGAAGCGGCCTGCGGTAGAGCGCGATAAACAGCTCCAAATCGCAGGGTTCGATCCAGCCCAAAGTGCCGCCGGCAAATCTGCCCTTTACCAATTTTCGCTCCAATTGGCGCGTGCGGTTAAATTCGATATCATCAAAATTTGCGCGGAAAGAAAGTGTGGGAGGCTGCCCGAAACCGCTCCAGTACACGTTCTGGCCCGGCTGGGTGTCACGATATAATTTCACATATTCCTCTTCATTCGCCTTTTGAATCAGATATTGACGTTCCATACGGAGAGAGACGATACTCGCATTGTCCACATCTTTCTTCTTTTTCATCCTATGTCCTCCTGCGCGAAAAAACTTTGAACAGGCTGTCCTGTCTTTCCTCTCGAGCGCTCGCATGCGCCGGTTCCAGCGATCGCTTTTGATTCTTTCGTATCCGCCCTTCTTGGAGCGTCCCCGAACCGGCAGCTGCCGGGAGAGCCGCAATCCCCTTTTATACCTCCGCCGCCCATGCAGCTTTATACGGCGGCGCAAAAATCTGAAACACTATTGATCCCTATGAGCCCATCTGATACACTGCTCGATTCTGGCGCCCGGAGAGGCATCGCCGTGCTCCGGATCGCAAGAGTACCGCCTTAGAAGTCCGCAGGGCAGAGCTGCGCATTCGCCGCAGTGGGCTATCCCCTGATTTTGACAGCACACTGCAACAGGGCATTCCCCGTGGAACGGATGTCCGCCGGTCTCTATACAGCCGCCGCAGCCGTATGTTCTCTTATATTCGCATCCGGTGCAGTGCAGCCCGCAGCGCGAATCTATTATTTTGTCCTCCAGCTTCTCCAAAAAATCTTTTATGTAGGCAACAATATCCCTGTTGTATTTGACGTTTAGACCGTCGTGATAGGGCTGGTTCAAATACGGATAATTCACCTCGGTAAAGCTATAACCGGCGTCCATTAAATACTGCTGCCAGTGAATTTTCAGTTGCGTCTCATCGGCTATTTTTACCGAGCAATACAGAAACAGTGCCGTCGGTTTGTTTTTCAGCGGGCGGTTTTCTGTTCTATAGCATGAATTCAGCAGTTTCTCCATAAGGGCGATCAATTTGGAAGGATAGGGGTAGTAAACCGGAACGATAATCAGATGCACATCCGCGTCTATCAGCTTTTTCATCACAACTTCAGTGTCGCGATCACGCAGGCAGCGGTACTGCGTTCGTATGACACAGCCGGCACACTCCTGCCCGCAGTGTGAAATGTCACAGTCAGCAAGCTCTATCCAGTCATATTCGTACGGCAAATCAAGCGAGGAAATCATTTTGCGAATCTCTCCATGTTTACCTCCGCGCCTGTTCGATGCAAAGAGTACTGCAATTTTCATTTTATTCCTCCCGCTCCTCCCAAAAGCAACTATTTCTCTCCTGCAATATGTCTCTCTCCGGCTCAGACCGCAGTGGATAGCGGTTCACAGCCGTTTCCCCGGCGGCTTTTTCTGTCCCCCGTCTGTAAAAATGAGAAAGTGGCCGCAGCCGGCGCGTTCCCCGCCACTGCTCTGCCGCCCCCAGACCGGCGGTTTGCCTCTCCTCTTACAAAGTCGGCACAGCCCCGTTCCGCCGGTCCCGCGGCACGCGAAAGTCATGTCCCTCACAAAAAGCAAAGGCCGGTTTTGGGCGTCTTGAAGTAGCGGCTCATTCCTCCAAACCTGAGATGCTCAGAAGTATCTCCCCGCTCTTTCTACACAGTACCAGATAAAACACGACAACTAACTGTCATGTTTTATATAAATTTTTTATGGAGTCCAGCGCCGTATTCATCTTCTCAACCATTTCAGGCGGTCCGAGCACTTTCACCTTATCTCCAAAGCTCAAAAACCAGCCCACAGCATCCTCCTGTGTGGTAAATCCCCACTCCGTATACAGCATTCCGTCTCTCCGCTCCGTAAAACAGGCTGGCCCGTACTGTTCCACCAGTCTGTACTTCACCGAAGCATCATAAACTGCCGCGATTTTATAGTCGTCTGTGATATGCGAGCCAAAGCACCTTTTCTCCTCTGAAATTTCCCTGGCGGCAAAAGTCTCTCCGGTTATTCTTAAATCCCACAGCCGGCGCAGCTTGTACATACGGAAATCCTGTCGCTCACGACAAAATCCGAATACATACCAGTCAAACCATTTAAAGAGGATCAGATACGGTTCAATCAGCTTATCCGCCTCGCCTTTGCGATAGCAGTAGTGAAAGGAGATGCACATTTTCTCCCTGATTGCCCGCCTGATCGCTTCAATCTTGGACGTAAGATCATCTCTATAGTACGACGACAAATCAATTATCATATGATCCGCCAGGCTGGCCGCTGATCTGCCGCCAAACTTCCGGGCCAGATTCTCTGTGGAGATCTCATTTGAAACACTGTCAAGCGATTTCAGCCCTGTAAAAATAGCGGCAAGCTCCTGCTCCGTCAACGCGACCGCATCCAGAGAAAAACCTTCCATGATTGAAATGCCGCCGTTTGCGCCCTGCCTTGTGACAATCGGAATACCGGCTTTACAGATATCCTCAATATCTCGGTTTATGGTGCGGCGGGACACCTCAAATTTTTCGGCGAGGTATGGCGCCGTCACGGTCTTTTTTTTCTGTAAGGTCGTTATGATCCCAATCAGACGGGCTATTTTCATATAAAATCACCTCTACGTTTGAGCGCATCTATTTTTTACGCCCTCTCTCATCGGACTTCCCGCCACAGCTTTTTCGACATTCGCCGCGCTCTCCCGTCTCACGCCTCTCACAGCGCTTTCCAAAAAGGCAGACTTGATAAGTTCCGTCGCCCTCACAGTTGCGTTTTTTGAAAGGGAGATCATTCCTAATACTATCTTGGGGAACCTGTTTTCTCCCTCCGCCGTCACGCGCTTCCCCACCGGGTGTCCGTACGCCGCTTTGACCCTTTGGCAGCTATATGTCGGCCTGTATCTCACTTTAGAAAATCGGCGGAGTAAAAGTCTTTTCAAGGCAAACAGGCTTTTACTCCGCCGCAGGCGGACCCGAGCTCCGAAAACCTTCGCGCGCTCGATTCCACACGAAATTCTCCTAGCCGTTCTCTCCCTTCACGAGCAGCGCCACGCACTCGACGTGCGCGCTGCGCGGGAACATATCAAACGGCGTGACCTCCCGCACCGCAAAGCCCTTTCCTGAGAGAATTTTCAGGTCTCTGGCGAGGGTCGCAGGGTCGCAGGAGACATAGACCAGCCGCTCCGGCTCCATCCGGGCGATGGTGTCAAGCAGCCGTCCGTCGCAGCCCTTGCGCGGCGGATCGACGATGCAGACGTCGAGCTTCCCCTCGAACACCTCGGCGAAGTCCTCCGCCCCGCCGCAGAAAAACCGGGCGTTTTTGATCCCGTTTCGCGCGGCGTTCTCCTTCGCGTCCCGCACCGCCTCCGGCACCACCTCGACGCCCACCAGTCTCCCCGCCTCATGGGCAAGCGAGAGTCCGATCGTACCGATCCCACAGTAGAGGTCGCAGACCGTCTCCCGCCCGGTGAGCGCCGCGTACTCGCGCACTTTGGCGTACAGCCGCTCGCACTGCGGGGTGTTGATCTGATAGAAGGAGCGCGGCGACACCCGGAACCGCAGGCCGCAGAGGGTGTCCTCGAGATACTCCCGCCCCCAGAGCAGCTCGCACCGCTCCCCCAGAATCACATTGTCCCGCCGGTCGTTGCGATTCAGCAGAATGGATCTCAGCCCTGGCTCCGCCTCCAGAAGCAGCTCGCAGAGCCGCTCTGTCTCCGGCAGACGTCCGCTTCTCACCACCGGCATCGCGCACACCTCGCCCGAGCGCAGTCGCCGGATAAAGAGGTGACGCACCATCCCTTTGCCGCTGCGCTCGTCATAGGGCCGCACGCCGGACTCCTCCATGTAGCGCAGCAGCGCCCGCGCGAGCGCGTCATCCCCCGGGTTCTGGATCTCGCAGCCCCGGATGTCCACAATCCGGTGACTCCGCGGGGCGTAGAAGCCGATCACCGGCCGGCCGTCCCGCTCTCCCACCGGGAGGATTACCTTGTTGCGGTAGTGCCGCACCTCGGGGGAGGGCTGCACCGGCTCCGGTGTGACCGGGAGTCCGCCGATGCGCGCAAGGCAATCCCGCACCCGCTCCCACTTCTGCCGCAGCTCCGCCTCATAGGTCAGATGCTGAAAGACACATCCGCCGCACTTCCCCGCGGCGGGGCAGCTCTCCTCCCTCCGGTCCGGAGAAGGGATAATCAGGCGCAAAAGTTTTCCGCGAAAGAAGCTCCTCTCCACCTTGACGATCCGCACCTCACAGCGGTCGCCCACCGCACTCCCCGGCACAAACACCGCGGCCCCTCCGATGTGGCCGACCCCGGCCCCGTCGCTCGTGGTCCCGTCAATTGTAAGCTCCACAACATCATTTTTCTTCATCTATACCCCCGCAATTTTTCGCACGATATGTCCCGCCGCCACAAGGCCCGCCGCCGGCGGCACAAAGGCGACGCTCCCCGGCGTCTGCCGTTTCTCCCGCACCGCGGGCGCCGGCCGCAGATCGCAGTAGCCCGAGAGGCAGGGGGAGAGCACCTTCCGCTCGGTGGGGCTGATCGGCTGCTCGTCCGACCACACCACCTCGCACGCCCCGACTCCCCGCGCCCGCAGTTCCCGCCGCATCACCCGGCAGAGCGGACAGACCGAGGTCTTTGTGATATCCGAAACCCGAAACCGGGTGGGATCGAGCTTGTTGCCGGTCCCCATGCAGGAGAGCACCGGTATCCCGAGCTCCTTCGCTCTGGCAATGATCGCGAGCTTCGCCGTCACTGTGTCCACCGCGTCAAACACATAGTCACACCCTGCCGGCAGCAGCTCTTTCACATTCTCCGGCCCTACGAATTCGCGCACCGCATGCACCTCACAGGCGGAGTTGATCTGAGCGATCCGCTCGGCCATCACCTCTACCTTCACCCGGCCCACCGTGTCGGCGGCCGCGATGATCTGCCGGTTGATGTTCGACACCGCGACCACGTCCGCGTCCACCAGTGTGAGCGCGCCGACCCCGCACCGCGCGAGCGCCTCGACCGCCGCGCCGCCCACACCGCCCACACCGAACACCGCGATGTGCGCCCGCTCCAGCCGGGCGATCCCCTCCTCCGGGATCAGCCGCTCCATCCGCTCAAACCGGCTCATCATCTCTCGTCCCTCCTCACCGGCGTCCTCCGCGAGACGGTGGGCGGATGCCACCCGTCAATTCCCGCCCGGCAGAGCGCGCCGAACACATGCTCCTTGAGCTCCGGAATCCCCTCCGAGAGCCTCGCTACCAGCTCCTTGACCTCCTGCCGCTTGGTGTTCCCGTCCGCGGGACAGGGATTGAACGCCACCGGCACGCCCCGTCCCTCCACAAAGGCGCGGATCTCGCTCTCCCGCACATAGAGAAACGGCCGGATCAGCGTCAGCCCCACCCGGTCGAGATAGGTCACCGGTGAGAAGCAGGAAATCCGTCCCTCGTAAAAAAGAGAGAGAAAAAAGGTCTCGATCACGTCGTCGAAGTGGTGCCCGAGCGCCACTTTGTTGCACCCGAGCCGCTTCGCCGTATCGTGCAGCGCGCCGCGCCGCATCTTTGCGCAGAGCGAGCAGGGATTCTTCTCCTTACGGATGTCAAAAATCACCTCGTAAATATCGGTCTTTACCACCTCGAGCGGAATCCCGAGCTCCCCGCAGTAGCGCGCGACGCCCGAGAAGTCGAACCCCGGCGCCCCGAGGTCGAGGCTCACCGCCACCAGATCAAATTTGAGATCATAAAACTTGTGCAGCTCCCAGAGGACGGTCATCATCGCCACCGAATCCTTGCCACCCGAGAGACCAACCGCCACCCGGTCGCCCGCCCCGATCATGCGGTAGTCCTCCACCGCCCGGCGCAGCACGCTCAACATTCTACGCAAAAGCAGCTCTCCTTTCATTTTACCAGTTAAATTATACTGGCAAGCCGGTCTACACACAAGGAAATTTTTGAAAATGGCACACGAGATTTCAGGAGAATTCAAGAGAAAAACGGTGATTTAAAGAGTTTTCAGATTACAAATTAAAAAAATGCTTTTTGAGAGTTGACAAAGCAAATCCCCCCCGCTATAATAAACAGGTGCAATTTCGAACGGTTACTTAAGTAGGAGGAGAGAAGAAATGTCAACCTTTATGGCAAACGCTTCCACCGTGGAGCGCAAATGGTACATCGTTGACGCAGCCGACAAGACGCTGGGCCGTCTCGCGGCGGACATCGCGGTGCTGCTGACCGGCAAGCACAAGGTCGATTACACCAAGCACGTCGACTGCGGCGATCACGTCATCGTCGTCAACGCGGAGAAGATCAAAATGACCGGCAACAAGTGGAACGACAAGATCTACTACACCCACTCGGGTTACGCCGGCGGCCTCAAAGAGGTCAAGTACAGCACCCTGCTTGTCAAGAAGCCGGAGCTCATCATCAAGCTCGCGGTGAAGGGGATGCTGCCGAACAACACCCTCGGCCGTCACGCGCTGGACAGACTGCGCGTCTACGCCGGAACCGAGCACGGCCATGAGGCGCAGAAGCCGGTTGAGTTTAAGACTAAGTAAGGGAGGAAACGAGTAAATGTATAACGAGAAAGCTTATTTTTACGGCACCGGCAGAAGAAAAAGCTCTGTGGCCAGAGTTAGAATCCTCCCGGGCAGCGGCGCCATCACCATCAACGGCAGAGACGTCGACGACTACTTCGGCCTCGACACGCTGAAGCTGATCGTCAATCAGCCGTTTGAGGCGACGAACACCATGGGCAAATACGACATCATCTGCACCGTTACCGGTGGCGGCGTCTCCGGTCAGGCCGGCGCGATCCGTCACGGTCTCGCGAGAGCGCTCCTGGGCGTCAGCGAGGACTACAGACCTCTACTCAAAAAAGCAGGACTTCTCACTCGTGATCCGAGAATGAAGGAGCGTAAGAAGTACGGTCTCAAAGCCGCCCGTCGCGCGCCGCAGTTCTCCAAGAGATAGTCCTGATTATCATAGATTATATGTAGCAACTTCGGGCCCTGCGTCCGAAAAATTACCAGGTTATCTTACAAAAAATAGTATAATTTACCACATCGGGTGCGTATACTGGAATATATGCGCACCTTGCACATTTCCAATCTGGTGACGCTGCAATTTGTTTAAGATCCTCTCTTGGCTTTCTATATGTGAGGGGATCGCGACTACCGGACACGCCTTCTGACGCCGCGCAGACCCATGTCAGACAGGCCCCGGGACAAAAAGGAGGCGTTCTTCATTTGAGGAGCTTTTTACACGGGCTTTCGGCCTTATTCCGACCTATTCCAGGAAAAACCGCCGCCTTTGCGAGAACTCATCGCAGAGTGCTGGCGCTGGCTCTACTCTGTATCTTCAGCCTGAGCATTTTTGCCACCGCATTTTTCGGCGTGAGCGTTGTGACGATCATCGACGGTGAGACCACAAAAGTGATCCGCACCTTCGAACAGGACGTCGCAGCGCTGCTCCGGGACAGCGGGTTCTCGCTCGGCGAACACGACGAGATTGAGCAGACCGAAAGCGGACTTAGTAGGACGATCGAGATTCTGCGCGCGTTTCCCGTCACTGTTACAGTGGACGGGACCACCCGCACCGAGATGGTGACGGGCGGCACTGTCGCAGACCTCTTAGCGGATCTCTCCATTGAGACGGCCGAGACCGACCTTCTGTCGCTCGACCGGGCAACTCCGCTCTCCGAGAACCTCAACCTCACCATTTCCAGGGTGCGGTACGAGACGGTGACCGAGGTAAACTCGATCGACTTTGAAACGGTCAAGAAGGAATCGGCCGACCTTCTGAAGGGACAGACCAAGAAGGTGACCGAGGGCGTGCCGGGCGAGGAGGTCTCGACCCTGCGCCATACCTATGTGGACGGCGTGCTGACCGAGAGCGTCCTGCTCTCCACAGAGCGGACGCGCGACCCGGTGAGCGAGGAGATTCTGGTGGGGACAAAACCCAAGACGGTCTCCGTCCCTGTCGCCACAACCGACCGTGATTCCATTCGTGCTTCGCGCGTGCTCACGATGCGCGCCACCGCTTATACCTACGGGGAAAACGGCGGCTGGGGCGATGTGACCGCCACCGGAGAGAAGGTGCGGCACGGCTATGTCGCCGTCGATCCGAGCGTGATTCCGCTCGGCACCCGACTCTATGTCGAGGGGTACGGCTACTGTGTCGCCAAGGACACCGGCGGCTCGATCAAGGGCAACCGGATCGATCTCTTCTTCGGTACGAAGAGCGAATGTTACAGCTTTGGCGTACGAAACGTCAAGGTGTATGTTCTCAGCTAAGTAAATCCGTTCTAAAACCGGCGCAGAATTTTCTGCGTCGGTTTTTTTCGTCCCAATTCGGACTTGTGTTCCCGGCGGGGCAGTCCTGTACTGTCAGGGGCTGAGACGATGCGGGGACACAAAATAGAATTGGGAGTTTTATTTTGCAGAGCTGCGGCTTCTCCCAAGGCAGCGCGGAATTTTTCCGCGCTGCCTTTTGATCTCCCCGCGGCGGCAAGTTCCTCTATTCAGCCGCCCACCGTCCCCACTCCGCGGCAATGAGCCCCCTCAAAAATGGCCGGCAAAATCAGATGGAAGCTCCCGGACACCCCTTGCAAAAGGTTGCGCAATGGATGCGCCCAATTGCCTGGACGAAATACGCAATGAGAAAAAGAGCGCAAATCCGCGACACCCTTTTGACTCATAGAGCGGCATCACCCTTTCCTCCTCAAAAAAACTCCCCGGGGCGGTCGCCCCGGGGAGTTTTCGCTCCGCTTCGCACAGAAGCGCTCCGTCTCTCTCCGGCGAATATATGCGGAAAAGAGACGGCCTTTTTCTTTTACGCTCAAGCCTCGAATCTTACATCTCGCCCTGAGCGCGCAGGAAGTTCTCGAAGGTTTTGATGCCGCCGCCGCAGCCGACGACGCCCTCCGGCAGCTTCATCGGCGCGGGTGCGCAGTCGAAGAAATCGCCGCCCTTTGTGAGCTCGGTCACCATCTGGTAGTCGCTCCCGGTGATCCCCTCGCCGAGATAGGTGTACTCGTCACCCCAGAAGCAGCAGTCAGCAAGCTCGATGCCCGCCGGCTTCATCACCTCTGTGAGCAGGAAATCGACGTTGTCGCTCTTGGTGGTCGCGCCCACCTCAATGTACTTGGCGTCGGTCGTCGCCTTGAGCGTGAGGCCGTTTTTCGCGCCCAGCTCGGCCGCCAGGTCGCAGAGACCGCGCAGGCCCCCGTCGTAGCCGTGCCGCTTGAGGTCGGCGTTCACCGCGTCGATCTCGTTGGACTGGAGGAAGAGCTGCTCGCCGCGGTCGGAGCCGACCATGATGTCGATTTTGCAGTAGTTCGGGCGGGTGAAGACGATGTCGCTCGCGTAGCCGTACTTCTCAAAGAGAATCTTATGCAGCTCGAAGCAGACCGCGTCGATCTTCAGTTTGGTCGCCACATCCGGGGTGTTGTCCTGCAGGTGGACAAGCTCGCCCTTCTCGTTGTAGCCGTCGTTGTAGACGCCGCGGCCGAGGCCGAGATAGAGGTTCTTTCTCGCCTCCGCCGGAATCAGCTCGTGCAGCCGGCCGAACGCGATGTTCTCATAGGTGGTGCCGCTGATGATCGCGAGCTTCACACCCTTTTCGAGCAGCTTTGTCATCGGCGGAATGATGTCGTCCACCGGGGCCTTGCGGGAGAGCACCGCGGTGCCGTCCCAGTCAAAAAAGATCGCCTTGTACTTTTTAAACTCCATTCTTCTTCTCCCTTACACTGTCCGCGGGGCTCTCCCCGCGCCTATTCTCCCCTGCGGGAACCCCGCCGGTTTTATCCGGGGCCAGAGGCCCCGGCTCCGCCTGCGCGGCGCGGGCTTTCACGCCCCTCGCCGCGCGGCGGCCTCACACATTTTTAGAGCGCCACTGTGATCTCGCCGGACTCCATCGAATACTCCTGGCCGAAGACCGAGACGGGCAGTCTCCCCTCCGCCGAGCGGACGGTCACCTGCTTCTTTGTCGCCTCCACCTCGTACCGGCAGCCGCGGCAGATCACCTTGTAGGAGAGACTCTGCCACTTCTCGGGCAGCACCGGGTTTACAATCAGCTTCTCGCCGTCAAACTTGAAGCCGCCGAAGCCCTGTACCGCCGCCATCCAGGTGCCGCCGTTGGCCGCGGTGTGCAGTCCGCCGATGAAGAGATCGCCGACATACAGCCGGTAGTTGCCGGAGAGGTCGATGGTCGCCGTCTTCATGAAGAACTTGTACGCCCAGTCGGAGAAACCGACCTGCGCCGCCAGAATCGCATAGATCGCGGCCGAGAGGGTGGAGCCGTGCTCGGTTCTCGGCTCATAGTGCTCCCAGTTCTTCCGCCGGATCTCAAGCGGATACCGGTCGGAGAAGAGCAGCAGCCCCAAAACAACGTCCGCCTGCTTGATAATCTGCGTCTCGGTCATGAGGCCCACCGGCGCGCCCAGATGCTCGCGCGGGTCGATAATCCGGCTCTTGAGCTCGGCCACTGTCGGACACTCGAGCTTGTTGTAGCCGTCGAACTGCTCGATGATGCCGTTCTCGTCCGGCGCCGGGACATAGAGCAGCTCGGCCATCTCGCGGATGTTCGGCACGTCCTTTGCGTAGTCGAGCTTTGTCATCAGCTCCTCGTATTTCTTCGGATATTTTTCCTTCAAAAGGTCGAGCACCTTGGTCGCCATCTCAAGGGTGTACTTCGCCATGATGTTGGTGTAGAAGTTGTTGTGCACCCGCTCGTGGTACTCGTCGGCGCAGGTCACCTCTAAGAGCTCATAGCGGTTTTTGGTCTTCTTGAAGTAGGCGTAGCTGTAGAAGAACCGGGCGCACTCGAGGATCGCCTCCGCGCCGCCGTCGAGCAGCACCGCCTCGTCGCCGGTCGCGATGTAGTGCTCCCAGATGCCGTAGGCCACGTCGCCCGAGATGTGGATCTGCTGGTCGCGGAAATGGGTGCGTAAGGGGCGGCCGGTAAAGATGTCGATGACCGCAAAGTCGGTGCAGGCGTCCTTTCCGGTCTCCTGGCACTCCCACTGGTAGAACGCGCCGTCAAAGTTGTACTCGCGCGCCTTCTCGCGGGCGCCGTCGAGGGTGTTCACGCGGTAGTAGGCGAGATTTCTCGCGTAGTCCGGGTGGGTGTAGTTGAAGAGCGGCATCATGTACACCTCGGTGTCCCAGAACATCGCGCCCTTGTAGACCTGCCCCGCGAGCCCTCTCGCCGGAATCGCAACCTTGTCGGTGTGGGTCGGGACGTTCGAGTACATGATATAGATGTTGTACCGCAGCGCGAGCTGCGCCTCGTCGTCGCCCGTGATCTGCACGTCCGCGGCCTCCCAGCGCTCCGCCCAGACTCTCTCATGCGCCGCGAGCAGCTCGGTAAAGCTCTGCTGCGAGACCGTCTTTACCGCCTCCTGCGCTGTTTTCAGCGGGTCCGCAACGCCGTCCACCGAGGTGTAGATCGTGATGTATTTCACGAAGGTCGCGGTCTCGCCCGCTTTCATCGCAAAGGAGAACACCCGCAGGCTCCGCCGGTTCTCGGTGACCACCCGCTCGAGCTTGTAGTCGAAATCGGTCTTCATCACACCGCAGACCGCAACGGTGTTGCCGAGCTCGGCGGTCTCGCCGTCGATATAGAGCAGCTCGCCGACCGCGCCCTCGTCCACTGTCGGCAGGTGCGGGCCGTTGATGTCCCAGATGTTCGCGTCGATCCCGGTGTCCACCGTGATTTCACAGTCCTGTTTCGCCGTCACGCTGTAGCGCAGCATCAGGAGGTGGAGGTTGTCCGCGCTCGCGAACCGCTCGGTCTTGACCTTCACCTTGTCGTACTCGGTCTCACGGGTGAGCACCGCGCGACGGAGGTCGAGCTCCATCTCGTGCGCGAGCGGCTCCACCTCCAGCGCGTTCATCTCCGCCCCGTCTACAAACAGGCGGGTGTAGAGCCCGTTCGGCGCGTTGACAAGCTCTCGCCAGCCCTCGCCGACCTGGTCGTATACCCCCGCGAGGGTGCAGCCGCAGAGCTCCTCCTTGCCGAACTCCTCCAGCGTGCCGCGGACGCCCATATAGCCGTTTCCGACAAAGAAGCGGGTTCCGTCCAGCATCACCTTCTTTTTGTCAAATCCTGATTCCTTAACGATAAAGTTCATTCCAATCCTCCCAAAAAGTATCTCTTTCGCCCTACAGAATGCAGTAGCGGAATATGCAGATATAGTGGACGACGCTCCCCGCCAGCACAAACAGGTGCCACACCGCGTGCGCAAACCGGCGCCGCAGCCCGTAAAACACCAGCCCCACCGTGTAGCAGAGTCCGCCCGCAAGGAGCAGCCACATCCCCGGTGGCGTCAGCCCCTCGGCGACCGGCCCTGCGGCAAAGAGCACAGCCCAGCCCATCGCGACATAGCAGACGATGGAGAAAACCTTAAACCGCTCGATGCTGATCGCATTGAGCGTAATCCCCAGCGCCGCCACGCCCCACACCACGCCGAAGATCCACCACCCGAGCGTCCCCTCGAGGGTGATCAGCGTAAACGGGGTGTAGGTTCCCGCGATCAGCAGAAAAATCGAGCAGTGGTCGAACACGCGGAACACCGCTTTCACCCGCTCGTTTGTAAACGAGTGGTAGAGGGTGCTCATCACATAGAGCAGAATCAGCGTCGCGCCGTAGATCGACGCCGCAACCACCTTCACAGCGCTCCCCGAGAGCGCCGCAAACACGATCAGCACCGCCGTCGCCGCGGTGAACAGCCAGGCGGATACCCCGTGGGAGACCGAGTTTGCGATCTCCTCTCCCCGCGTGTAAAAGCTCGGCATCGCTCCTCCTTCTCCGGTGCCCTTCGTCCGCGCTCCGCGCGCCTCATCCGAAGGGAGTTACTCCGTCGCGCCCTCCGAGAGCAGCGCGAGACTCAAAATCTTGTACTCCTTGCCGCCCCCCTCCAGGGTGAGCAGCACCCGCTTCGCGCTCGGCGTGTCGGGGGTGAGCTCCCCCTCCCCGAGCGCCACGAGATCCACATAGTCAAGCGTCACCTGATAGCGGTTCCCCTCCGAGCGGATCTCCTGCACCCGCGGCAGATAGCGGGTCTCCACTCCGGTAACCCAGACGGTGTAGCCCCCCTCCTCCGCCGAGTAGGTAAAATCGGTGTAGACCGAGACCGACTGGTGGGTCACCGTCCGGGTCAGCACAAAGTGATCCGCCAGACTCCGCTCCACCACCGCCTGCGGCAGAAAACGGGTGCCGTCCGGCCGGTCCACAATCTCGCTCTGATAGCTCTCCCCCCGGAGCGCTCCCCAGAGCGCGAAGGAGAGCAGCATCTCGTCCGGCAGCTCATCCGCCGTCTGAAAGACCGGCATATCGTGTTTCGCCACCAGGGCGATCAGCCCGTCGTAAACGTAGTCCCCGGCCTTGATGTCGCCGAGGTTCGGGTCGAGCGAGGGCAGAAGCTCCCCCGTGACGCCCTCCACGCTGTCCGGGAAGAGCATCTCCGGCTCCTTAGCGCCTGTGACCAGCGCCCGCACTCCGAAGAAAATTCCGACCCCGAGCAGCGCAATCGCGACAAGCCCGGTCAGAAACGCCGCGCGAAAACTGTGTTTTTTCCTTGGCATCCGCTCGCCCATATCCGCTCTCCCTCTCAGTGTCGTGCGCAGAAGAGGGTCCCCACCTTCTTCCCCTCAAAAATATCGTAGAGATTCTCCGGCCGTGAGGAGCCGACAATCAGCGTCGCGGCTCCCGCCTCTGTCGCCCGCCTCGCGGCGAGCAGTTTGCTCTTCATCCCGCCGGTGCCGTGCACCGACCCGGCGCCGCCGCCGAGCCGCATCACCTCGTCGCTCAGCTCCTCCACCCGGGAGATCAGCTTCGCCTCCGGATTTTTGTGCGGGTCGCTGTCGTACAGTCCCTCGATATCGGACATGATAACAAGCAGGTCCGCCCTCGTGATGTCCGCCACGATCGCCGAGAGCGCGTCGTTGTCGGAGAAGTCGTTCTCGTCGCTCGAGCGCAGGTCGAGCTCGGCGGTCGAGACGGTGTCGTTCTCGTTGACAATCGGCAGACAGCCGTGGTCAAACAGCGTATTAAAAGTGTTGACCACGTTCCGGTGCCGCACCGGGTCCATCATCACATCTCCAGTCAGCAGCACCTGCGCGATGTTCTGCCCGTACTCGGAGAAAAATTTGTCGTAGATAAACATCAGCTCCACCTGTCCGACGGCGGCTGCCGCCTGGCGCAGCGAGGTCGAGCTCGGCCGCTTCGGAAGCCCCATCTTCGAGACGCCGACGCTGATCGCGCCGCTCGAGACGAGCACCACCTCCACCCCGCGGTTGCGCAGATCGGCAATCACGCGGCAGAGCCGGTCGAGCAGTTTTAAGTTGAGCTTTCCGTTGTCATAGGTGAGGCTCGACGAGCCGACCTTGACCACCACTCTGGAAAACTTGTTTTTCACAGCAATCACCCTCCAAATGCGCAGAGCTCTAGAGTTTAAGTTTATCGTATCCTCCCCCGCAAAGTCAAATAAATTCTGCACAAAATTTTGTCTCTCAGGCCTCTCCTCTTGCCAAACTCCTTTTTTTATACTACTATTGAGAAGAAAAGGAAGAAAAGGAATCGGAGGATACTATGCTTTCACCGTTCAAAACCAAATTTATCGAGTTCATGATGTCGGCGGACGTGCTCCGCTTCGGCGAATTTAAAACCAAGAGCGGCCGCCTCTCGCCCTATTTTGTCAACACCGGCAACTACCGCACCGGCGCCCAGCTCGACACGCTCGGCCGCTACTATGCGGAGCTCGTCAAGAGCACTGTCGGCGAGGAGTTCACCGCGATGTTCGGCCCGGCCTATAAGGGCATCCCCCTCGCCGCCACGACGGCGGCCGCCCTCTCGCGGGAGCACGGGATCGACAAGCCCTACTTCTTCAACCGCAAGGAGGTCAAGGATCACGGGGAGGGCGGCCTGTTCGTCGGCTACCAGCCACAGGACGGCGACCGGGTGATCATTATCGAGGACGTCATCACCGCGGGCACCGCCGTGCGCGAGACAGTGCCGCTGCTGAAAGAGGCGGCCGCCTGCGAAGTGACCGACATGTTCATCTCGGTCAACCGCTGCGAGGTCGGAAAAGATGAGAACAAGACGGCCGTCATGGAGGTGTATGAGCAGTACGGCATCACCGTGCACCCGATCATCACCGTCAGCGACATCCATCTCTACCTGAAGGAGAGCGGCAACTTCTCCGACATCCTCCCGAAGATGGAGGAGTATATGACCCGCTACTGCATCCTGTAATTTTCCAAAGGGCGCGGGTGGCGAGCTTCTGTGTGAAGCAGGGCAGGAACTCCCCGGGGCGGTCGCTCCGGGGAGTTCTTGCCTTTGAAAAAGAGGGGAAGGCCGCGGTGCGGGGACGCCGCAGATTACCGCTTGTTCTCCTCACGCGGCGCCGTCTCCTGTGAGCGCCGCCCGAAAAGGCGCGCACTCTGTCCGGTAAAGCGGCGCGGAGAGAGCCGCCGTGTCCCCTGGAGTCGGGGAGGAGTCCGAGGCGGTCAAGCTCGCTTTGCAGACGCGGAAATGTACCGTGTCCGCGCGCAGCGGCTCGGCCGAACAGCCCGGCGCAAAACGCCCCGTCCCATCCGCCGCGCCTGTTCAAGTCCACCCACAGACGGCCTTTGAGCCGAGCGGCACACGGAGCCCGGACCGCTCGTCCCCAACACTTTATTGCAGTTTCAAGCGCCGGACACAGCGGAGTAGGGGCCGTCTCTTCCACCGGTTGAAATTCCAGGCGTTCGGGTTCGAGAGCCCATCGGCCGCCCCGCTTTCTCCCCCAGCGTTCCCCTTGCGCAGCTCTCCGCCCGCCGTATGCCGCAGAGCGCTCCTATTCCCGGCCGAGTGCCGGGCAGAAGCTTGCCGTCTTTCACCCCTTCTCCAAATAGAAGAGAGCCCGCACCGGCCGGTGTGGGCTCTCCTCTATTTATTTAATCTTATCAACAATATCCTTATTGAGGGTAACCTCATTCTTCGCAGCCCGCTCGGAGACGATCGAGCTCACCTTCTCGGTGCGCAGCGTGTCCACAAGCTCCTCGCCCTTCGCGTTCCAGGTGACGTCGTCGTCCGTCGGGCAGCGGAGCATAATATGCCAGCCGTAGCTCGACTCCGCAACGCCGATCTCCCCGACCGCAAGCTCAAACGCTTTGGTCTTAAAGGCCTCGTCGTAGCTGTCGTCTTTGGTGAAGATATAGCCGTCCGGATTGGAGGCGGTACCGGGGTCCTCGCCGTACTCGGTGATCAGCGCGTCGAAGTCCTCGCCCGCATCCACTTTGGCTTTGACCTCCTTGTAGAGGTTCTCCTTCTCGGTATAGGCGTCACCTGTGAGCTTCTCGTTGCTGTCATCCACATATTTGATAAGGATGTGCTTGATCCGCGCGTAGTCGGTGCCGAGCTCACTTCTCACCTGGGCCTCGGCGTCCTCCTTGCTCATTGCAATGTCCTTGAGCTTGTCGAGCACATAGGTGTACGCCACATTCTTGCGATACTGGTCCTCGGTGATCCCATAGGCCTTCAGCATATTCTTGTAGGTGTCCTCGCTCCCGAGCGCCGCCTTGCTCTTCTCCACCTCGACGTCGAGGGTGGCGTCGTCAAGCGTCAGCCCGTTCTCCTCAAAGAGCTGCCACATCGCGATCTCGTTGGTCACATAGGTGTCGCACATCTGACGGATAAAGGCGTCAAGCGTGGTGCCGCTCATGATCTCCCGATCCTTGATGTCGTCGTAGGAGCCGGCGCCGCTCTGCTGCACCCACTGATGTTTCAGCATTTTATAGTAGAGGTCATAGTCCGAGGCGGTCATCTTGACCCCGTCCGCCTCGGCGATCACCGCGTTCATATCGACCGAGGAACAGCCCGCGAGCAACGAGCAGCCCATCACGGCCGCGAGTGCCACGGCGCAAATCTTTTTCAGCTTCATTTTTTCAAAAACTCCTTCTGTCTTTCTCACAGGCTCCGCCTGCCGCATTGTTTGATTATACCAAAAACCTGTCCCTCTGTCTATGCCCACTTTGTGAATTCATAGAGTCAGAAGGTCGGCGATGATATAATTCGAGAGATACATCCCCTCCGGCGTAAGCGCAAAATGCGCGCCGTCCAGCACCGCAAGTCCGTGTCCCACATACTTTTTTGCCTTCTCTCCAAAGAGCTCCAAAAAGTCCTGCCGGTACCGTCTTTGGAACTCCGCGAGCGGGACCCCTGCCCGCAGCCGCAGCCGCAGCATCACATAGTCGCCCATGCACTCGGCCCTCGGACAGAGGATGTTCTCGCTCAAAAGCCCGCGCACCTCTCCGCCGTTCATCGCCTCAATATACCGCGCGATATTCCGCGCAAAGGTAAATCGCCGCCCGCCGAAGAAGCTCGCCGCCGCCGCTCCGACGCCGAGATATTCGTCGCAGTTCCAGTATTTGAGGTTGTGGCGGCTCCCGTGCCCCTCCTTTGAGAAGTTGCTGATCTCGTCCTGCAAAAAGCCCGCTTCACGGAGCCGCTCCACCGCCCGGAGATACATCTCACGCTCGCACTCCTCGTCCGGCAGCTCGAGACTCTCCCGCCGCTCCCAGAGCGGCGTCCCCTCCTCGAGGGTCAGTCCGTAGACCGAGATATGGGTGACCGGGAGGGCCGTCACATAGGCCAGTGAGCGCTCAAAGCTCTCGAGCGTCTGGCCCGGCAGGCCATAGATGAGGTCCACTCCGACCTCCTCCACCCCGGAGCGCGCAATATACGCCATTGTCCGCTCGAAATCTGTGACGCTGTGCACCCGGCCGATCGCCGCGAGTTCCTCCGGCACCGCGCTCTGCAGCCCCACTGAGAAGCGGTTCACTCCTAGTTTCGCCGCCTTTTTAAAGTAGTTTTTTCCCCCGGTCGCGGGGTTCACCTCCATGGTGATCTCCGCGTCCGGCGCGAGACAAAAATTCTTTCGCACCGCCCCGAAAAGTTCCGCAAGTTCCCGCTCGGGCAGCAGCGAGGGCGTCCCGCCCCCGAGATAGACGGTGTCCACAAGGTAGGTAGAGGCCGCATCCCGATAATAGGCCATCTGGCGCTCCATCGCCGCCAGATACTCCCGGCACCGTTTCTTTTCATAGCCCACCGAGTAGAAGTCGCAGTAGCCGCACTTCTTCAGGCAAAAGGGGATGTGGAGATAGAGCCCGAGCTTCTTCTTCTCCCGCCCCGCGCCGAATTTCAAAACCGGAGCCCTTTTTTCTCTCTTACTCATCCAGCTTCAACACCGACATGAAGGCCTCCTGCGGCACCTCGACCGAGCCCAAGCTCTTCATCCGCTTCTTGCCCTCCTTCTGTTTTTCAAGCAGCTTCTTCTTTCTCGTAATATCTCCGCCGTAGCACTTGGCGAGCACGTCCTTGCGCAGCGCCGACACCGTCTCGCGCGCGATGATCTTCCCGCCGATCGCCGCCTGAATCGGCACCTCGAAGAGCTGCCGCGGGATCGCCTTTTTGAGTTTCTCCGCGATCCGCCGCCCGCGGGCGTAGGCCTTGTCCTTGTGCACGATGAAGGAGAGCGCGTCCACCACCTCGCCGTTTAGGAGGATGTCGAGTTTGACAAGGTCGCTCTTCTGATAGCCGATCAGCTCGTAGTCAAAGGAGGCGTACCCTCTCGTTCTCGACTTGAGCGCGTCGAAGAAATCGTAGATGATCTCTCCGAGCGGCAGCTCGTAGTGGAGACTGACCCGGTCGGTGTCGATATATTTCATATCCTTGAAGGTGCCCCGCCGCTCCTGGCAGAGCTCCATGATGTTGCCGACAAACTCGCTCGGCACCATGATATCCGCCGCGACCACCGGCTCCTCCGCGCTCACGATCTCGGCGGGATTCGGGTAGTTTGTGGGATTGTCGATGGTCACCGTCTCCCCGTTTGTGAGGCCAAACTTATAGATGACCGAGGGGGCCGTCGTGATCAGATCGAGGTTGTACTCCCGCTCCAGCCGCTCAATGATGATCTCCATGTGCAGAAGGCCCAAAAAGCCGCACCGGAAGCCGAATCCCAGCGCGATCGAGGTCTCCGGCTCATAGAGCAGCGCCGCGTCGTTCAGATGCAGCTTCTCGAGCGCGTCCTTGAGGTCCTCATACCGCGCGCCGTCCACCGGATAGATGCCGCAGAACACCATGCTCACGACGTCCTTATACCCCGGCAGAGGCTCGACCTTCACCCCCGCCTCGGTCACCGTATCGCCGACAGCGGTGTCCTTCACGTTTTTGATGCTCGCCGTGAGATAGCCGACCTCGCCCGCTACGAGCTCCTTCGCGGGCTCCAGCCCGGTCGCCCGCAGATAGCCGATCTCCACCACGTCGAACTCCGCGCCGGTCGCCAGCATTCGCACCCGCGAGTCGCTCTTAAGCGTCCCGTCCACAATCCGCAGCAGCACCACCACTCCGACGTAGGGGTCGTAGTAGCTGTCAAAGATGAGCGCGCGCAGCGGCGCCGCCGGGTCCCCTCCCGGCGGGGGGATGAGCTCCACAACGCTCTTTAGCACCTCGTCGATCCCGATCCCCTGCTTGGCGGAGATGAGCGGCGCCGTCTCCGCGTCGATCCCGATGACGTCCTCGATCTCCTTCTTTACCCGGTCCGGATCGGCCGCCGGGAGGTCGATCTTGTTGACCACCGGCACGATCTCGAGATCGTGCTCGAGCGCCAGATAGGTGTTCGCCAGCGTCTGCGCCTCAATCCCCTGCGCCGCGTCCACCACCAGCACCGCCCCCTCGCAGGCCGCGAGCGAGCGGGACACCTCATAGTTAAAGTCCACATGTCCCGGCGTGTCGATCAGATTAAGCTGGTAGACCTCGCCGTTCTCCGCTGTGTAGTCGAGCCGGACGGCGCGGGCCTTGATGGTGATGCCCCGCTCCCGTTCGAGCTCCATGTTGTCGAGCAGCTGCTCCTCCATCTCCCGCTGGGAGACCGACTGGGTCCGCTCGAGCAGCCGGTCCGCGAGGGTGGACTTCCCGTGGTCAATGTGCGCAATAATGGAAAAATTCCGAATGTTTTCTCTCTTCAAAGTGGTATTCACCCCGTGCCTCTCATCCTCCGTCCGCGCGACGCGGCGGATGTCAAAATCTTTCAAATATATTTATTGTATCACAGGAGCCCGCCGTTCGTAAACGGCGGGCTCCACAAAATTTCGCTCACTTGCGGTACTCCCGGATCACCGCGCCGGTCGCCCGGCCGGTCTCATAGAAGTATTTGACCGCGGGCGCGTTCAACTTGGCCAGCAGCCGGAGTCCCCCCTCGTAGAACTCCACCACAGGTTCCAGAAAAGAGTAGTCGAGCAGATACCGCTCCCCCATCAGCTCCACCCGCGTCCGGTATGCACCCGCGTCCGAGAGGGAGAATGCCGCGCCCCTCTCCCGCCCGCTGATCGCCTGTCCACTTTTTTCCGCCGCCGTAATTCCGCCCATCGCCGCCGCGACCAGCGCCGCCGCGGATAGGAGCACAAAAAGACGCTTTTTCATCCCGCCCCTCCCTCCTTTTTTGCTAGTCTCCCCACTTTTTTCTCCGTTCAATCACTTGCGGAGCCGCCTGTTCTGTGTTACTGTAATCTCAGAAAGAGTTTGTTTCGCGACCTGTCCGGTGTGGCGCAGTCTTGCTTCTCCGCCTGCGGACCGTCTCAAAGGAGGTGTCTCTGGTGAAAAAGCGTCTTTTTGCTCTCGCTCTGGCGCTCTCGCTTGCCGTCATGCCGCTCTCCGGCTGCTGGTGGGACGACGAACATCTGAGCGATGAGGAGCTCGTCCATCCGCCGGTCGTTGCGGCAAAGCCGGTCATCTATCTCTATCCCGAGACCGAGTGCGACGTCTCGGTTCGGCTCGACTACAGAGGGAATCTCACCTGTACCTACCCCGTCTACGACGGCGGCTGGAATGTGACCGCCCAGCCTGACGGCACTCTCGTGGACCGGCGGGACGGCCGAGAGTACTCCTACCTTTTCTGGGAAGGGGAAGACGACGCCGATTATGATACGAGCGAGGGCTTTGTCATTTCGCGGGAGGGCGCGGCCGACGCGCTCCAGGAATTGCTCTCCCGCGCCGGCCTCACGCCGAGGGAATACAATGAGCTCATCGTCTACTGGCTGCCGCGGCTTCAGACGGCGCCCTACTATCTTGTCACCTTCCAGGGCGAGCGTTACACCGAGCGGGCGCCGCTGCACATCACCCCCGAGCCCGACTCGATTCTCCGGGTCTTTCTGACCTTCCGGCCGCTCGAGGAGCCGGTCTCTCTCCCGGAGCAAACGATCACCCCCTTTGTCCGCACCGGGTTCACGGTAGTGGAGTGGGGCGGCGCTCTCCTCTCCGCCTGAGGTCCCCCAGCCGGGACCCGGTCAAAACAGTCCCCGCCCGAAGGCGGGGACTGTTTTATTCTCCTCCGCCGTCCGGCACAACGGAGTTCTCCCTTCGGGCCCATCCGTTCCTCCTGCGCCGTGCCCCGCCTCAGCTCCGGTGCCGTGAAGCGCGCAACCCGCAGGGAACATGCAAGCTCTCATCTCCCCTGTACGCGCCCCTCTCGACCGTAAACCCGGTCCGCCACACAGCTGTTTCCCTCCTCAAGTTTTTTACCTCAGCCCTTTTAACACCTGCGCAAGCGCCGTTCCAGCCTTCTCGGCGGCCTTTTTCGCCTCGGAGAGGGTGTTTGCCTCGGTCCCCACCTCCAGAATGAGCGAGCCGGTCGTGTAGTGCTGGTTATACCGGTATTTGACGAAGTTCAGCGGCCGCGCGAGCGTCCCGCCGTCCCTGTTGAGCTCCGCCTGCCAGCGCATTGCAAGCTTCAGATTTTCCTGGTAGTTCGGGTGGTCGAGTCCCCCCATATAGCAGCCGGAGACGATCATCACCTGCGCGGTGTCGCTCCCCTCCCCGGTCAAAATCTTGGTCTTGATCCCGTCGTCCCCGCCGATGCTGTCCCGGTGTACGTCAATCACACAGCGGATGCTCGGATACTTGGCAAGATACGCCTCGATCACCTCGGCCGACCGTGTGTAGGAGTACTTGTACTCCGGATTGTCGCACTGGGTCCAGTCGTGCATCACATTGATGCCCTCCGCCCGCAGCGCCGCGGCGAAGCTCTCCCCTACCGCGATCATATTTTTCTCGTTATCCTCCGAGCGGGTCGCCGTCTCGGCGGTGTAGTTTTTCTGCCCCTCCGGCATGTAGGACTCGGTGCCATGGGTGTGGACGATGAGCACCTCCGGCTCTCCCTCGACATACGGCTTCAGCGCCGGCGGTGAAGCGAGCAGCGCGTCAAAATCAGGCGTGAGCCCGCTCGAATTGTTGATCTTGATATCCCCGTTTACATAGGAGGCGTTCTTCGGCGCAATGGTGCGCGCGACGATGTTCGCCGGCTCCTCGGCGGGCGGCGCCTCCTCCGGCTGTTCCGCCGGGGCCGCAGTCTCCTCCTCCGGCGTCTCCGGGACGGCCGGGGGCGACTCCGCCACCCCCTCCTCCTGCTCTCCGAACACCGCAAATGTCGAGGGCCAGAGCGCTCCCTCCCCTTCCCCGTTTGGAATCACATATGCGAGCGCCCCGCAGAAGAGCAGATTCGCCATCAGGGCCGCCGCAGCGAGCGCGCGGGTCGTGCCGTTCTTTTTTCCTCTCTTTGCTCTCACAGTCCTTCTCTCCTCTTTTTCCGCCTTTTCCAAATTCTATTCGGAAGGCGGAAAAACTATGAGAGCAGCGCCGCCGAAATTGCCCCTGCCAGCACCCCTGCCGCCGCGTCCACATAGGTCGCGACCTCGGCCGGGGCAAACAGGCGCGGCGGGTCGAAGAGGGCGAGTACCGTCGAGAGACCGAGCGAGACCACCGGCACCCCGAGCGTCCGGGCCGAGAGCTCGCCGCCCGTCCCCCCGGCGGAGCCCGGGGTAATTCCGGCGTCGCTTACCTGGAAGGAGGTGCAGAGCCGCCCCTCATCCCGGGCGGTGAGGCTGTCCACCGCGATCACCCCCGCCGGCCGCAGTCTGCCGCACAGCGCCGCCACAAAGTCAAAGCTTTCAATTCCGCTCCGTCCGGGCACCCCGGTCTCGCAGAGCCGCGCGCGCGGCACCGGCCGCACCCGTTCCACCGTCCGGGGTCCAAGCGCATCGGCGGCCGCAGCGCGGTTTCCGAGTCCCGCGACCAGAATCGCGCCCTCCCCCGGCAGCAGCGCCAAAAGCTCCTCCTTTAGAAGACGCAGCACCGCCTCGGCCGTTCGCCGGTTGGCGGCGAAGTCCGGCGCGCGCAGCGTGAGATAGCTCCCCTCCGCCCGCCGTACCTTGCGCGCCGCCGCGCCCGCGAGGCGCACCCGCTCGGTGGTCACCCCGTCCCGTTCGCTCCGCTCCGCCTCCGCGGCGCAGAGCAGTTCCGCACACAGTTCCGACAAGTTTCTCTCCCCTTTCGGACCTAGTGTCCCCCGCATCGCCCCCTTTTAAAGAAAAAAAGCTTGCTTTTTTCCCCGGGACATGCTACAATAACTCGTACTGAATATGATTAGTTAAGGAGGTGGATTCATGCCGAACATCAAATCTGCCAAGAAGCGTGTTAAGATCACAAAGGTTAAGACTCTGAACAATCAGATCTTTAAGAACACCATGCGGACCTATCTGAAGAGATTCGACGCCGCTGTCGCCGCGGGTGATAAGGGTGCTGCCGCCGAGGCTTACAAGGCCGCTGTGAAGAAGGTTGACCAGGCCGTAGCAAAGCATATTCTGCACAAGAACAATGCCGCGAGAAAGAAGTCTCAGCTCACGCTGAAGCTCGCCAGCATCGGCTAATTGATACAATTTAACGCGCGCGTAAGAGGAGCCGCCCATTGGGCGGCTCCTCTTCTTTTTACAGCACGGCTTCCCCCGAGCGGAGCAGCGCGTCCGCCTTCAGCGCCGCGAGCTGGGTCTTGCCGTCCGGCACCTCGCCGCGCAGCACCCGGCCCACAAGCTCCGCAAGCGGCAGCTTCTCCACCGCGAGGAACTCGTCCTCGTCCGGGCAGCTCTCGCCGAAATCCAGCCCGGTCGCGAGATAGAGATAGATCACCTCGTCGCAGAAGCCGGGCGAGGAGTACATCTCCCCGAGTGAGTAATAGCGTTCGGCCGCCGCGCCCGTCTCCTCGCGCAGCTCACGCCTGCCCGCCTCGAGCGGGTCCTCCCCCGCGCGGTCGAGCTTGCCCGCCGGCAGCTCGAGCAACACCTTTTCAAACGGCGCGCGGAACTGCCGCACCAGATAGCAGTTCCTCTCCCCGTCCACCGGCAGCACACAGACGCCGCCCGGGTGGTGTACGATCTCCCTCGACGCCACCCGTCCGTTCTCAAGCCTGTTCTGGTCGACCGCCACGCGGATAATCCGCCCCTCAAAGACCGTCTCGCTCGAAACTCTCTCCTCGTGCAGTTCCATTCTTCTCCTCCTAACTGTTCTCCTGTTTTTGCGGCACACCTGCCAAAAAAGAGCGGTCCATGGCGAGTGTCTTCCGTAGCCGCAGCGAAATCTATCTCTTTTATTATAGCAAAAATCCCTCTCCCGTACATAGAATAATTATGAGAAAGGAAGAGGTGATCTATGAGCCGTCTATTCAACACCGCAGCCCCTTTAAATCACGCCGTACTACATAAGGTGCTCGACGCGCTTGTCGAGCGCTATTCGGTTCCGGTACTGAACATCGGGTTCTCCATCCTCGGGCGGGATCTGCCCGCCCTGCGCCTCGGCGAGGGACCCAAAAAACTGCTCTACGTCGGGGCCCATCACGCCTCCGAGTGGCTGACCGCCACCGCACTGCTGCATTTTTCCGAGCAGCTGCTCGGCGCTGCCCGCGCCTCCTCCCGTCTCACCGGCGTGGACGCCGCGGGTCTTCTGAAGGCCGTCAGCATCTTTGTCGTCCCCATGCTCAACCCCGACGGGGTCGAGATCGAGCAGCGCGGCGCCGAGGGCGGCGGCATCTTCTCCGAGCGTCTGCTGCTGCTAAACGGCGGATTCGATTTTACCCACTGGCAGGCGAACGCCCGCGGCGTCGATCTCAACCACAACTACGAGGCCGGCTGGGCCGAGGCCAAAATGCTCGAGCGGGAGGCGGGCATCTTCGGCGGCGGTCCCACCCGCTACGGCGGTGAATTCCCCGAGAGCGAGCCGGAGAGCGCCGCCCTCTGCGCCTTTGTCCGCTCGGTGGACTTCGACGCGGTGCTCGCGCTCCACTCCCAGGGCGAGGAGATCTATTACGACTTCGGCGGGCTCGCCCCAGCCGGCAGCGAACAGATTGCGACCGTCCTCTCCAAAGTTTCCGGTTATCGCGCCGCAAAGCCGAGCGGTATCGCCTCCCTCTCCGGATTCAAGGACTGGTTCATTGCGACCTACAACCGTCCCGGTTTCACCGTCGAGATGGGCCTCGGCGAGAATCCGCTCCCCCCGCAGGAGTTCGACGCCTTCTACCGTCCGCTCGAGCCGCTGCTCGCCCTGCTGCCCACCTTGATCTAAAAAGAGGGAAAGACCGGCGAAGCCCCGCCCCTGAAAGGGCGTATTCCCGTCCCACTGCTCTCCGCTGTGCAGGCCCACCTCTCCCCGGCCCTGCCGGTCTTAAAATTTTGGGCAGCGGCTACCCGGGTCCCGCAGCGCGCCGCTTTGAATCCCCCTGAGGGCAAAGTGCTGTCGGACACCGTGTCGTTTTCCGCGCCGTTGTAACAGTACAAAAAACGGGTAAGAAGCTTCTTACCCGTTTTTTGGAGTATCCCCGTCGCAGCCCGGAGGCCACCCGCTCTTTCTATTTCGACCGGTACTTCCGTCTCCGGAAGCACAATACCGTCACAATTCCGCCGATCATCAGCAGCATGCACACTCCCGAGATCAGAAGTTCCGTCTGAAATCCGGTCGTTCCTATGTCCCCCGGCTGTGACCGGCCGCCGAAGTTCTCCGGCCGGCCCATCGCGGCCATCGCCTCCGGAAACTCGCCTCCCTGCGCGGCCTCTTCCGGCAGTTTGCCCTCCTGCGCCGTCTCCTCCGTGGGCATCTGGGGACCTCCGCCGCCGCCCATTCCCATAGAGCCGAGCGCGCTGATGTCCACCGAAGTCTCCATCGTGCCGTATTCGTCCGCAGGCTGCTCCCCCGCGAGCTGTGCACGGATGCTCTTCGCCCGGTCGACAAAATAGAGCTTCAGCTGTTCCACCGCCGTCTCATACTCCTCCACCGAGTAAAACGCCGTCGGGTCCTTCTCCACATAGGGGGAGATCAGCTGGGTCACGCGCGCAATCTCCGCCTCGTACCAGCCGTTATCCACCGTCTTTTCGAGCAGTTCCTGATAGAGCTCATGGTACCGCTCGAGATATTCCGGCACCTCGAGCAGCTTTGCAATCAGCGGACTGTTCTCCATCGAGTCGGTCACCGGCGTGTCGATCGGAAAATTGATTATGTCGGACGAGTCGCCCGGTTGAAAGGTTCCGAACGAGAGATTGAAGTCCCAGGGCAGGATGGAGATCATCCCGTCCTCTTCATAGAGATAGTAGTTATGCTTCAGGCTGCTCGCGTAGGAGTCGAGATTGACAAGGAAGGTGTTCACCACAAAGTAGCGCAGCACCTCTTCCACGTCCACACAGCTCTCGAGGTTCTCCCCCGCATCCAGCTGCCGCAGAATTTCGGCCAGCCGTTCCTGGTCCGCAGTGGTCGTCTGCTCGGTCTCGGTGTTGTCAAAAATGCCGCTGTAGGAGTCGAGCTCGTCGTCGGTGTAGACAAGGCTGGTGCCTCCGCCGCCGGAAAAACCGCCGAATCCGCCGCCGAAGTCCGGCATCTGTCCGATGTCCGGACGCGCTCCTTCCTCTCCGGTTCCGTCCGCTCCGGACTGGGGCGCAGCTTCACCGTCTTCCGGACGTGTCTGCGCCCCGCTCTCCGAGCTCTGAGAAGTCTCGCTTCCTGTGCTCTCCGAAGGTACAGGCAGCTTTTCTCTCTCACCCGGGAACTGCATCTCTGTCCCTCCGTCCGGGGGAGCGCCTCCCTCCTCAGCGGGCGCCGCTCCTCCGAAGCTGTTCTGGTCCCGAGCGGTTCCGTTCTCCTCCGGGCGCTCCGCCCCCGCGGCAGTCCCATCCGGCAGCTGTTCTCCCTCCGCCGCCTGTCCCGGGAAGCCGCCCTGCGGCGAAGGGAACTTTCCCTCCATTTCCGGCAGGTCGGAGAAATCCATCTCCGGCATCCCGGAGAAGTCCATTCCGCCTCCGATGTCCATCGTATCCGGCTTATAGAGATTGCCGTAGTCGACGCCGTAGTTGCGCTCCAGGAAGTCCTCTTTGATCTGCTCCACCGCGAGATAGAGTCCCCAGTCCTCGCCGTTTACCGTAATCCACGCAAACCGGCAGAGCGGCGTCTCCACTCCCATCTGCTCAAACAGCTGATAGGAGAGATACTCCTTCAGATAGGAGGGGTCGCTGATCATATTGTTGAGCGCCAGATCGTTCAGCCCCTCAAAGGAGTTGCCCTCCACATATTTAGAAAAATCCAGCTTGAAGCTGTAACGGTCGGAGTCGCTCGCCGCCACCTGTGAGAGACTGGTGTTCCCCTTTGCGCGCAGTCCCACCACACCGTAGGAGACGCCGTCGATCGAGAGCTCCACTGCGATGAATTCCTCGTCCGTCGCATTCTCAAGCAGAGTCTCCCATTCGGTCTCGTCGACTGTAAGCGCGACCTGCATCACCGACTCCTCCGTAAACGCCGCGGTGTATGCCGCCGACGCGACGCTCTCCCCGCTTGAGAGACCGTATCCCACTGCAAGGACAAGCAGCGCCAGAGCCACCGCGATCACCGTGACCGCGGTCAACTTTCTATCCCGTAACATAAAATTACCCCATATAGTCGCCGTTGTAGCTGACGAGCACCGCGTCCCGTACGCCCGGCAGCGCGGAGATCTCATTTACAAAATTGGTCGTCATTCCCGGCAGGCGGATCTCCACCGTGAGCTCCACCCCGTCGGCGTTCACCGTCTTGGCCTTGACCACCTGCTTTTTCACCTTGGAACCGATCAGTTCACCCGCACGCCGCTCCGCCGCGTCATCCTCGAGGTGGAGCACCAGGATATAGGGGTTGTCGACGCTCTTCTTGTTGACAAAGAGCAGCAAAATTCCGCCGATCAGCAGCGAGCCGAAGATCGCCAGCGGCAGCAGTCCCGCCCCCAGTACAATACCCGCTGAGATCGACCAGAAGAGAAAGACGATATCGATCGGCTCCTTGATCGCGCTGCGGAACCGCACAATCGACAGCGCGCCCACCATGCCGAGCGAGAGCACGATGTTGCTCGTCACCGCGAGGATGATAAGGGTGGTCACAAGCGTCATCGCCAGCAGGCTCACCGCAAAACTCGAGGAGTAGAGCACCCCTTTGAAGGTCTTTTTGTAAATCAGCATGATAAATAGCCCCACCGCCACCGAGAGTGCGAGCGCGATCACCATATCCAGAATTGAGACGTTCGAGACGTTCTCGAGAAAGCTGCTTTTAAAAATATCACTAAATGTTGTCATCTGTTCCTCCTAAAAGTTTCTGCAGAGCAGATATTTTGAGATCGCCGCGCACCGGCGCTCCCCCACCTGAACGATATCCCGTACAATTTCGGGCAAAAACTCGTCGTATTTCACCTCGAGAATCATCACCCCCGGCGGTGTCACGGGGACGAGCGGGAGCCGTTCCTCTAAAAACGAGGTGTCAAACAGGCCGGTGCGGACCTCCTTGTCAAAGGTCACCCGGACATTCCCCGCCGGAAGAACATACGCCTCCCTGCGGTAGTCGACCACCGTCTTCGGGCGGAGCTGCTCGGTCTTCATCTTTGCGAGCAGTTCGGAGAGCACCTCCCGTCCGGCGGGCTCCACTCCCTCGCCTCCGCAGAGCAGCAGGCGCCTCGTCTCCTCCTTGGTCAGCGGCGCCGAGCGTTTGACTGAGAGTTCCCGCCGCTTCGCCTTTTTCTCCAGCCGTAAAAAGGTGTCGTCCCCATTGTAGAACCGGATGCGAAACTTCTCCCTTCTCGTCACGCCGATCACCTTCTCGGTGAGCGCCTTGTCACGGTAGTTGTCAAAGTAGAGACTCCGTATCCGGTACTCCCCGTCCACCCCCGAAAAAGCATCCCGCCGCATCACCTGCCGCAGCCGCGCGCACATCGCCAAATAGTCGCTGTAATTGATCGCATGTTTGAGCTCATGTCTCGGCTTCAACCCAATCCCTCCTTCGCGCTCTATTGTAGGGCCGCTTCCTTAAAAAAACCTTGAAGTCATAAAATGTTCAATGTATCTTCAATCTTTCTTGATATAATAAAAATAAATGATCGCACCGCTGCGAACACAGCGCCGCCCTTTCGTAAAGGGGCTTCTCCACGTATTCCGGCGGGCTTTCGGGTCGGCTTCTCCGGTTCTCCCCGAGACCGCATATCTCATCTTAAAATAAGCGCCCCAGGCGTAAAAAGGAGGATTCTCATGCGCATTCTCATCGTCGAGGACGAGCGTCATCTGCGCGAGACGCTCGTCGGTCTCATGCAGAAATGCGGCTACCGCGCGGACGCTGCGGCGGACGGGGAGCGCGGGCTCGACTGTGCGCTCTCGGGCATCTACGACGTCGTCCTGCTCGACGTCATGCTCCCCCGGCTCTCCGGTCTTGAGCTGTTGCAAAAGCTCCGGTCCGAGGGGGTCCATGTCCCCGTGCTGCTGCTCACCGCCCGGGACGAAGTGGAGGACAAAGTGCGCGGGCTCGACTGCGGCGCGGACGACTATCTCACAAAGCCCTTCTCCACCGAGGAGCTCTGTGCTCGGGTGCGCGCCCTCTCCCGGCGGCAGGAGCCGCTCCAATCGCCCCATCTCTCTTTCGGGGACCTCTCCCTCTCCCCGCACACCGCCGCGCTCTCCGGCCCCGGCGGCTCTGTCTCCCTGGGGCCGAAAGAGCTCGCCCTGCTGGAGCAGCTGCTCCGTGCCGGCGGCCGAATTGTGAGCAAGGAGCAGCTCACTCTAAAAATCTGGGGGTTCGAGGGCGAGGCGGAGTACAACAATGTCGAGGTCTATGTCTCCTTCCTGCGCAAGAAGCTCGCCTTCGTCGAGTCCCGCTGTGAGATCCGGGCGCGCCGGGGGCTCGGCTACTGTCTGGAGGCACGCGATGATTAAACGCACCCGCCGCAAATTCATTCTCAGCACCATGGCCGTTATGGCGCTGCTCCTGCTGTTGCTGCTCGGGGCTGTCAATCTTGTCATGTACTTCTCCGGCGAACATCAGGCGACCGGTCTGATGGAGCAGCTCGCCCGTTCGGACGGAGCGCTGCGTCGGGATGAGATCGGAAATCCACTCCCGCCCCAGGACTCCCCCTCTTCATTCGAGCCGTTCCGCGGCGCCGCTCCCCGCAACATCTCCGACTTCTCGGTCAAACTCGGCTTTGACGGGACGGTGCTCGCCGTCCTGCCGGACGCCCCTTACGGACTCACCTCGGACGAGATCCATTCGCTTGTCTCCGCCGCGCTCTCCTCCGGGGCGTCTGAGGGTTCGCTCGGTCAGTTCCGCTTTCTCTCGGCCGCGCGGACTTACGGCTCTATCCTTGTCTTTCACGACACCCAGTTCGAGCGGAGCGTCCAGCTGCGGCTGCTGCTCATCACTGGAGCCATTTTTTTACTGAGCCTCGCCGCAGTCTTCCCCCTCTCGTGCGGCCTCGCACGCTGGGCGGTCCGCCCGGTACAGGAGGCTTTCCGGAAGCAGCGGCAGTTCATCGCCGATGCCTCCCATGAGCTGCGCACCCCGGTCACCGTCATCCGCGCCAATGCCGAACTGCTCGAGTCGGAGATCGGAGAGAACCGGTGGCTCTCTCCGATCATAAGCGAGAGCCGCCGGATGCAGCAGCAGATCTCCGATCTGTTACTACTGGCGAAATACGACATCGCCGGACAGAATTTCGAGCGGCAGCCGCTCGATCTTGCAAAGCTCGTTGAAGGCGCGCTGCTCAGTTTCGAGTGTCTCGCCTATGAGCGCGGAATCACGCTGCGCAGCGAGCTCCCCGGCGCGCTCCCCCTCGTCGGAGACGGGGCCCGTCTGCGGCAGCTCTGCGCGATCCTGCTGGACAACGCGATCAAATACACCCCCTCCGGCGGAGAGATCTCCGTCAGCCTCCTCTCCCGCGGCCACGGCGCGCTGCTCACCGTGCGCAACACCGGCGCGGGTATTCCGGAGGCCGAACGCGAGAAGATATTCGAGCGGTTCTACCGGACCGATCGCTCCCGTGCGCGGGAGACGGGCGGCTTCGGCCTGGGGCTCGCCATCGCCCAGCAGATCGTGCTCTCTCACGGCGGGAAAATCTCCGTCGGCGGCCGCGAGGGTGAGTACACCGAATTTACCGTCCATCTCTAAACGAAAAAGCGTCCCGGGAGGAATTCATCTCCCGGGACGTTTTAAATTCTCCAGACCACAAACGCGACCGCCACGGCGATCTCCAGCAGCAGAAAGAGCGGTATCAGCAGCAAAAACTTCTTTTTTCTCACCTTGTGGCGGAAGACAATCATTCCCGTCAGAGCCCCCACCGCGCCGAGCGAAGACCACTCCAGCAGAGTCCGCTCGCTGATCCGCCGCCAGCCGCGCACAGCGCTGAGCTTGTCCCAGCCATAGAGCAAAAAGGTGATTGCGTTCCAGAGA
>CAJFTX010000074.1 GCA_904420075.1 uncultured Clostridia bacterium
ACGCTGCCCGGCATTTGCGAGAGACCTCTCGCTCTTCTGCTACCTTGTGCACCCGGCGGGGATTCTGCTGGTGCGGGCGGGGGTCCAGGGACAGATCCTGGTGCTCGGCTACACCCACCCCTCCGAGTTTGAGGCGCTCGTGCGGCACGAGCTGACCCAGACGGCGCTCGACTGCGACTACGCGGAGCGCCTCTCCCGCTACGGGCACGGGATACAGGTGCACGTCGGGGTGGACACCGGGATGCGCCGCCTCGGGGAGCGCAGCGAGAACATCGAGCGGATCGCGCGCATCTTCTCGCTGCCGGGGCTGCGGGTCACCGGCATCTTCTCCCATCTCTCGGCGGCGGACGGGGAGAGCCCGCGCGAACGGGCGCACTCCGCCTTGCAGCTGCGGCGGTTTTATGCGGTGCTGCGGGAGCTCGCGGCGCGCGGCATCCGCCCGAAGGCGCACATCCAGAGCAGCGCGGGCATTCTCCGCTATCCGCAGCTGCGCTTCGACTACGCGCGCCCCGGACTTGCGCTCTACGGAGCTGTGGAGGGGGTGGGCCTCCTGCCGGTGCTCTCGCTCAAGGCGCGCGTCGGCTGCGTGCGTCAGCTGCACCCGGGTGAGAGCGCGGGCTACGGCATGGACTACACCGCCCACTCGGAGCGGCGGATCGCAGCTATTGCGATCGGCTATGCCGACGGGGTGCCGCGCGCCCTCTCCGGCCGGGGCTATCTGCTCATCCGGGGGCGGCGGGCCCCCATCCTCGGGCGGGTCTGTATGGATCAGTTGACGGTGGACGTCACGGGGTGTGACGTGCGTCCGGGGGAGGAGGCGGTGCTGATCGGGCGCTCGGGGGAGGAGCGGATCACCGCCCCTCAGCTCGCGGCGCTCGCCGGGACGATTCCAAACGAGATTTTGAGCGGGCTCTCCCCGCGGCTCGGGCGGGTCTGCATCTGAAAAAAGCGCGGGCTCCGGCTTTCTGCCGGAGCCCGCGTTTTTTTTGCTCAGCGCCGTTTCCCATTCTGGATCAGGCCGGAGAGGGCGGACAGGAGCCAGCCGACGCCGACAAGCGTCAGTACGACAGTCCATCCGGCGCCGCCGTCAAAGACAAAGAGAAAAAAATAGAGTGCGGCTAGACTGATCCCGGTGGCGATCGAGTATAGCAGCAGGTGAAGCTTTCTCCGCTGTTCCTCATTCATCTTTTTACCACTCCTCTCCCAATGGGGGTGATATCAAAACAGGAGCGCCGCAGACGCCGGACGGAAAAGGGCGCAAGGCCCTGCCCATCTTCGCCGAAGTGGCGGCGGGTTCCACCTTCGCTCTCGTCCGGAGGGAAAGCCGCCGCCCACAAAAGTGTAAGCTCCTTTTTACGGTTCGATCTTCTCCGAATTGCTCAAAATCTCCAACTGTGCAGAGATTCCATGAGATGATTCTACCACAGAGAACCGCCTGTGAAAAGAGAAACCGGGGCGCGGGGTTCCGATTCTCTCTTTTTTGTGGTATAATATAGCTTTAAAACAGATTGAGGGAACGCGATGAGAAAGAGATGGATTTTTAAAACTCAGGAGCCGGGCGCGGCGGAGGAGCTTGCGCGGGAGCTCGGGCTCTCGCCGGTTGCAGCGCGGCTGCTCTGCGGACGGGGACTTGCGGACCCCGCGGCGGCGCGCGCCTTTCTTGAGAAGGCGGAGCGGTTTGACCCCTATCTGCTGCGGGATATGGACCGGGCGGTCGCGCGCATCCGCGCGGCGCTCAAAAGTGGAGAGAAAATCGCGGTCTACGGCGACTACGATGTGGACGGCGTGACCTCGACGGCGCTGCTCGTGACCTGCCTGCGGGAGCTCGGGGGCGACGTCTGCTCCTACATCCCCGCCCGCCAGGGGGAGGGGTACGGGCTCAACGCCGCGGCGCTGCGCAGACTGGCGGAGCAGGGCTGCTCGCTTGTGATCACGGTGGACACCGGGATCACCGCCACCCAGGAGGCGCAGGCGGCGCGCGAGCTCTCGCTCTCGCTCGTCGTGACCGACCACCACCAGTGTGCGGAGACGTTGCCCGAGTGCGACGCGGTGGTCAACCCCCACCGGCCGGACTGCCCCTATCCCTTCAAGGAGCTCGCGGGCGTCGGGGTTGCGCTCAAGCTCGCGCAGGCGCTGGGCGCGGAGACGGAGGCCTACCTCGACCTCGCGGCGCTCGGCACCGTCGCGGACGTGATGCCGCTCGTGGGGGAGAACCGGACGATCGTCTCGCGCGGCCTTGCGCAGATCGGGCGGAGCGGCCGTGTGGGCCTCGCCGCCCTCATTGAGGAGAGCGGCCTCTCGGATAAGAAGATCGGGGCCGGCACCGTCGGCTTCACCCTCGCCCCGCGGATCAACGCGGCGGGCCGGATGGCGGACGCCTCCGCCGGGGTAGAGCTGCTGCTGACCGAGGACACCGCGCGCGCCGGGGAGCTCGCGCGGGAGCTCTCGGCGGCGAACGCCGAGCGTCAGGCGGAGGAGGGGCGCATCCTTTCGGAGGCGCTCGCGCGCGGCGCGGAGTTTACCGAGAGCCCCGCCATTGTCCTCGGGGCGGACGGGTGGCACAGCGGCGTGATCGGCATCGTCGCCTCCCGGCTTGTGGAGCGGTTTTATAAGCCGGTGCTGCTCGTCTCGTTCGACGGGGAGGAGGGGCACGGCTCTGGCCGCAGCGTCGCGGGGTTCGACCTCGCGGAGGCGCTGCGGGCCTGCGAGGATAACCTCGTAAAGTGCGGGGGGCACGCGATGGCCGCGGGGCTCACCGTGACAAGGGAGGCGTTTCCCGCATTCCGGGAGGCGTTTCTCCGATATGCGGGCGAGCGGCTCACCGAGGAGCTGCTCACCCCGAAGGTGGAGATCGACGCGACCGTGACGGCCGCCGAGCTCACAAAGGGGACGGTGGAGGAGCTCTCAAAGCTCGAGCCGTACGGCATGGGCAATCCCACCCCGACCTTCGCGGTGCTGGGGGCGGAGATTTTGGAGCTCATCCCGCTCTCGGGCGGGAAGCACACGAAGCTCGAGCTGCTGGTCGAGGGCAGACGGTTCCAGGCGCTGCGGTTCGGGCTCTCGCCCGAGGCGCTCGGCTATCTCCCGGGGGAGCGGGTGGACCTCGTCTGCACGCTCGATCTGAACCGCTTCCGCGGGAACGAGACGCTCCAGCTGATGGTGCGCGAGCTGCGCACCCCGCCGGAGACGGGGGCGCCGCTCGCGGCGGCTGAGAAGCTCTTTGCCCGCTTCCTCAAGGGGGAGGCGCTGCCCGCGGGTTTTGCGGCCGCCGCCTGCCCGAGCCGGGCGGAGTGCGGCGCGCTCTACCGCTTTTTGGGGAGCGGCCGGCGCGGACCCGACTGGGAGGCGCTCTACAGGGCCGCGGGGATGCCCTGGCGCGCGGGCGCGAGAGGGGACGCCCCGGAGCCCGGATTTTTTAAATTTCTCGCGGCGGCGCAGAGCTTTCTGGAGCTCGGCCTGCTCGAGCGCGCGGAGGGCGATCTGCTGGAATTTCGGCGGCCCCCGGCGGTGGGGAAGCGGGAGCTCTCGGAGAGCGAGACGATGGCGCGGCTGCTGCGCGCGATAGAGGAAGAGAAGTGAGAAGTATGATGGATTACGGCACTTTTTTAAAAAAATTGGAGGAGAGCGGGAATCACTACGACATCCCGAAGATCGAGAGCGCCTTTGAGATCGCGGACGCCGCCCACCAGGGGCAGCGCCGCCGCTCGGGTGAGGCGTATGTGACCCATCCGCTCGAGGTGGCGGCGATTCTCCTCGAGCTCGGGATGGACACCGACTGCATCTGCGCGGCGCTGCTGCACGACACGATCGAGGACACCTCGGTCAGCTACGCCGATATCAAGAAGGGGTTTGGCGAGACGGTGGCCGACCTCGTCTCCGGTGTGACCAAGATCGGCAACATCCCCTTCTCGAGCCGCGAGGAGGCGCAGATGGAGAATCTGCGCAAGATGATTCTCGCCACCGCGAAGGACGTGCGGGTGGTGCTCATCAAGCTCGCGGACCGGCTGCACAACATGCGCACGATGGACTCGATGCCGCCGCAGAAGCAGCTGCAGAAGTCGCTCGAGACGATGGAGGTCTATGCGCCGCTCGCGCACCGGCTCGGTATGCAGCGCTGGAAGATCGAGCTCGAGGACCTGGCGCTCCGCTATCTCGACCCCTACGGCTTCGCCGAGATCGAGAACGCGATCAGCCTTCGAAAGAGCGAGCGGGACGACTTTTTAAACGGCATCATCGCCCACATCAAGGAGCGGTTCGGCGACAGCTATATCAACGTGAAGATCAACGGCCGGGTGAAGCACACCTACAGCATCTACCGCAAGATGTTTACCCAGAACAAGAGCTTCGACGAGATCTACGACCTCTTTGCCATCCGGATCATCGTGGAGAATATGAACGAGTGCTACAACGTGCTCGGCATCATCCACGACATGTATAAGCCGATCCCCGGCCGGTTCAAGGACTATATCTCCACCCCGAAGCCGAACATGTACCAGTCGCTGCACACCACCGTCATCGGCAAGGAGGGCATCCCCTTCGAGGTGCAGATCCGCACCTTCGAGATGCACCACACCGCGGAGTACGGCATCGCGGCCCACTGGAAGTACAAACAGGGCCTCTCGAAGAAGGACGCGCTCGACGGCAAGCTCGACTGGGTGCAGAAGCTGGTGCACAACGAGGCGACCGATCCGGAGGAGTTCATGCGCCCGTTTAAGATTGACTTCTTCGCAGACGAGGTGTTCGTGTTCACCCCGGGCGGGGACCTCATCAGTCTGCCCGCAGGTTCGACGGTGATCGACTTTGCCTACGCCATTCACTCGGCCGTGGGCAACCGGATGATCGGCGCGAAGGTCAACGGCAAGATGGTCAACCTCGACTACCAGGTGAAAAACGGGGAGATCGTGGAGATCATCAAGAGCGGGCACGTCAAGGGCCCGAGCCGCGACTGGCTGAACATCGCGAAGACCAGCGAGGCAAAGAGCAAGATCCGCACCTGGTTCAAAAAGGAGCGCCGCGAGGAGAACATCGCGACCGGAAAGGAGATGCTCGCGGAGGCGCTGCGGCACGAGGGGGTGCACTACGAGCCGGAGCAGCTTGAGGAGGAGCTGCTGCCGATTGCAAAGCGGATTGGCTTTACAGGGGTGGAGGAGCTCTACGCGGGCCTCGGATACGGCGGCGTGTCGCTCTCGCGGATTCTGCCGAAGCTGAAGGAGGAGTATCAGAAGCTCCGCGCCCCGGAAGAGGAGGAGGAGCTGCCCGCCGCGAGCGAGTCGAAGCCGAAGCGGCGCACCGGCAAGGGGGTCATCGTCGAGGGGGTGGAGAACTGCCTGATCAAGTATGCCCGCTGCTGCAACCCGCTGCCAGGGGACGACATCATCGGCTATATCACCAAGGGTTACGGCATCTCGGTCCACCGGACCGACTGTGTGAATGTGCGAAACAGCCTTGCGCGCGGGGATGAGAACGACCGTTGGCTCCGGGTCACCTGGTCGGGCAGCCCGGGCGTGACCTTCCCGGCGGAGATCGTGATCGTCGCGAACAAGCGGGTCGGTCTGCTGGCGGACATCACCACGGCGCTCGCGAACCTGCGGGTGTTCATCCACGCGGTCAACGCCCGGGAGATTGCGGGCGGCCGGCTGCAGGTGAGCATCCGGGTGGACGCGCCGGACGTCGAATATGTGAGCAGTATCATCAAAAAGCTGCGCCAGGTGCAGAGTGTGCTCGAGATCCGGCGCGGCTCCGGAATGTGAGAGGAGAAGCTATGAGAGCTGTCGTACAGCGGGTCTCCTCCGCCGTTTGCAGGGTGGGGGAGCGGACAACGGGCGAGATCAGAGCGGGACTCTGCGTCCTGCTCGGTATCGGCGCCGGGGACGGGGAGGCGGAGCTGCGCTTTGTCGCCCACAAGATTGCAAATTTGCGCATCTTCCCGGACGCGGAGGGGAAGCTGAACCGCTCGGCGCTCGACTGCGGCTATGGTATTCTGCTGGTGCCGAATTTCACCGTCGCGGGCGACTGCAAAAAGGGGCTGCGTCCGAACTTCACCGGCGCGATGCCGCCGGACGCGGCAAAGCCCCTGTTTGACCGGTTTGCGGCGCTGCTCGCGGAGGAGGGGATCGCCCCCGCGCTCGGCGAGTTCGGCGCGGACATGGCCGTGAGCCTTGTAAACGACGGCCCGGTCACCGTGGTCGTTGAGAAATACCCGGACAGCCGCGAAACTGTTGGAAATTAGTCCTCTGTAGGGGGACAGCCGGTCGAAGATGGGAGCCGGCAGGCCCGAGAACCTGAGAGAGTCCCTCAGAGCAAGCTGTGCCCACAGAAGAAAAAGGAGTATAGGCATGGAACTTTACACAATACCGTCCGGCCCGCTGCGGGTCAACACCTATGTCGTCGTCTCGGAGGGGGAGGCCGCGATCATCGATCCCGGCCAGAGAAACCCCGCGCTCTACGAGTTTATCGACGCGCACCCCTTTCGCTACCGCTACCTCGTCCTCACCCACGGCCACTTCGACCACATGGTGGAGACGGCGGGGGTGAAGCGGCGGCTGCCGGAGATCGAGATTTTGATCCACCGGGCGGACGCGGCCGCGCTGACCGACGACTCGGTCAGCCTCTACGACCAGTTCTCCCCGGTCCCGGCGGAGCACGTGGAGGCGGACCGCCTGCTCGAGGGCGGGGAGCGCTTTCTGCTCGGGGCGGAGACTTTGGAGATCATCCACACCCCCGGGCACACGAAGGGCGGCGTCTCCATTCTCTGCGGGGACCTGCTCTTCACCGGGGACACCCTCTTTTGCCGCTCGGTCGGGCGGACCGACTTCCCCGGCGGGAGCTTTGCGGAGCTCCGAGCCTCGGTTTTGAAGCTCTTCGCCCTCCCGGGGGACTACCGGGTGCTCCCCGGGCACGAGGGGGAGACCCGCCTCTCCGAGGAGCGGCGGGAGAACCCGTTTGTCACCGTGGAGGTAAAGAGTCACAAGGGGGAGCCGCTATGAGACTGACCCTTGTCGGACACAGCGAGAAATATCTCTGCGAAGGGCTGGCGCTGCTCTTCTTCCCGGGCGTGCGCTTCCGCGACGGGGAGGACGGCTTTGAGGCGGTGATCGAGTGGGACGGCGCGGAGGCCCGCACCACCCTCTTTGACCACGGCAGAGAGGAGAGCGCCTCCGCCCGCGACGACGACTGCGAGGTGGCGATCGGTAAGAGCTTTCTCGCGGCGGGGGAGGCGCTCACCGGCTACCGGCCGGAGTGGGGGTCGCTGACCGGCATCCGCCCCGCCCGCATCGCAAAGAAGCTGCTTTCGGAGGGGCTCACAGGGGCCGAGGTACAGGAGCGGATGGCGCGGGACTACCGCACGAGTTCCGCCAAGAGCGCCCTCGCGCTCGAGGCGGCGCGGCGGGAGCGCGCGGCGGAGGAGCTCTGCGGGAGGGACCCCGTCTCGCTCTATCTCTCGATCCCGTTCTGTCCCTCCCGCTGCGCCTACTGCTCGTTTGTCTCCCAGTCAGTGGAGAAATGCGCGCCGCTGATGGAGCCGTATGTCGAGGCGCTGCTCTCCGAGCTCTCGGCGATGGTCGAGGTGATAGAGGAGCTCTCGCTCTCGCTTACCACCGTCTACATCGGCGGGGGCACACCGACCGCGCTGCCGCCGCACCTCCTCGAGCGGCTGCTCTCCGGGCTTGCGGACCGGGTGGACCTCCGCTCGGTGCGGGAGTTCACGGTGGAGGCTGGCCGGCCGGACACGGTGACGGCGGAGAAGCTCGCGCTCATCAAGGCGGCGGGCGCGGGCCGGATCAGCATCAACCCGCAGACGTTGCAGGACCGCGTACTCCAGACGATCGGGCGGCGCCACACGGTGGACGACTTCCGCCGCGCGATGGAGACGGCCGCCTCCTTCGGCTTCGACTCGATCAACTGCGACCTCATCGCGGGCCTGCCCGGCGAGACGGCGGAGGAGTTTCGGCGGGGGCTTCTGGAGGTGCTCTCCTACGATCCCGCGAATGTGACGGTGCACACTCTCTCGGTCAAGCGGGCGGCAAATCTCCGCCCCCAGGGGGACGAGCTGCTGCACGAGCGGGCGGGAATTGCCGAGATGGTGGACGGGGCGTACCGCACCCTCTGTGACGCGGGGTTCCACCCCTACTATCTCTACCGCCAGAAGAACACCCTCGGCAATTTTGAGAATGTGGGTTACGCAAAAGCGGATAAGGACGGGCTCTACAACATATATATTATGGGTGAGCTGCACACGATTGCGGCGGTGGGCGCGGGCGCGACGACAAAATTTGTCGATGCCAAAAACGGGTATATTGAGCGCGCCTACAACAAAAAATATCCGAAGGAGTATCTCGACGGCGCGGGGGACTGGACCTCCGCCGCGAAGCTGCGGGAGCTCTACAGAAAGAGCAGGGAGAGCTGATGGCATATATCCGGAGCGACCGTGTGAACACGGTCAAAATTGAGGAGTTGAACAGACTGGTGCGCACCGAGCCAGAGACGCTCGTGCGCCGGGGGGAGGAGCGGTACGACCGCCTGCTCTCCGACGTGGCGGACGCGCTCGCGGGGGCGCTCCCGGCGCACAAGGTGATCATGCTCTCGGGCGCGTCGAACGCGGGCAAGACCACCTCCTCTCTGAAGCTCTGCGCGCTGCTCGCGGAGCGCGGGGTGACGAGTCACACCATCTCGCTCGACAACTTCTTCCTTCCCCGGGAGCGATGCCCGCTCGACGAGGAGGGAAAGCCCGACATCGAATCCCCGCGCGCGCTCGACGCGGAGCTGCTGTGCAGCGCGGTCGAGAGCCTGATCGCAGGGCGGGAGACAGCGCTTCCGAAGTACGACTTCAAGACGGGGCGGAGCATCCGCGGACACAGCACTCTCACCGTGGGGGAGCACGAGATCGTGCTCATCGAGGGGATTCACGCGCTCAACGACACGCTGCTTATGGGGCTGCCGCAGGACCGGCTCTGCCGGATCTATCTCGCGGTGCGTACCAACTACGAGGGCGAGGGCTTCACCCTCCCGAAGCGGGAGGTGCGGCTGCTGCGGCGGCTGGTGCGGGACCACAAGTTCCGCGGCGCGGGGCCGGAGGCGACCTTCGGTATGTGGGAGGGGGTCTGCCGCGGCGAGGAGCGGTATATCAAGCCGTTTGCGAAGCACGCGGATATCATTCTGGACTCGAGCTTCTACTATGAGCCCGCGGTGCTGCGGGATTTCGCGCTGCCGCTGCTCGAACAGGTGCCGAAGGGGAGCGAATTCTACGCCGCGGCGCGGCAGCTCCGGGAGAAGCTGCTTCCGGTGGAGAGCCTCCCCGCCTCGCTGGTCCCGGGGAGCTCGCTTCTGCGGGAGTTCATCGGCGGGAGCCAGTACTACGGGAGAAAAAAGTAGCGCTCCCCGCGCAATCCGGAAAAAACAGGAGGTTTCGGGCATCTGCGCCTCTGCGCGCGCCGCACAGATTCAAAAAGCGGGCGCGAGAGCCCTTGCGAAAATCTGATTTTGTGGTATACTAACCTCAAATGAAACAGCCGGACACCGGCGGGAGGAAACTATGGGTATTGCAAGCGATTTTATCTCCAAGGTAAAAAAGGCGGGCGACGTCGTGGGCGAAAATGTCGCGGGTGTGGTTGAGAAGTCGAAGGTGAGCTACTCGATCATGAGCGCGGAGGCGGAGCTCGACGATCTCTTCAAGAGCCTCGGCAAGGCGGTCTACAACGCCGGCAAGGGCGAGGCCGACGCGGAACTTGCGGACAGCATCGTCGACCGGATCGAGAAAAAGATGCTGGCGATCAAGGACCTGCGGGAGCGCTCGGCCGCAGTGCGCGGGGTGATCATCTGCGAGAGCTGCGGGGCGGAGAATCCGGCCGCGAGCAACTACTGCAGCGCCTGCGGCGTGAAGCTCCAGAAGGAGGAGCAGGAAGCGCCGGAGGAGCCCTCGGACGATTCGGCCGGGGAGTAGACAAAAAGAGCAAAAGAGCACAGGGTGGACGCCCTGTGCTCTTTTACAAAGGAGGGGGAGAGATGAGGCGGATTTATCAAAACGGGGCGGCGCTCGTCGGCGAGGACTTTGAACTCTGGGAGGACGTACAGTTGCTGGTGGAGGACGGCCGAATCGTGAGGATCGAGCGGGCGGCCCCCCGCCGCTCGGGGGGAGCGGACGGCGGCGCTTTGCCGGAGGAACCGGAGACAGTCGCCCGCGGCGCGGACGGCGCGCCCTGCGAGGTAATCGATCTGAGGGGCGCGCTGCTGCTGCCGGGATTTGTGAACACCCACTGCCATCTGCCGATGACCCTCTTCCGGGGGCTGGGGGGCGGACTGCCGCTCCAGCGGTGGCTCTCGGAGGTGATCTTCCCGCTCGAGCGGGAGCTGACGGCGGAGGATGTGGCGCTCGGGGCGCGGCTTGCGCTGGCGGAGATGATCCGCGGCGGGACGACCGCCTTTGCCGATATGTACTATTTCAGCCCGCGCATCGTGGAGGAGACGCTCGCCGCCGGGCTGCGGGGCGATATCGGACGGAGCGTCTGCTCCTTTGACTACGAGGGGGACGCGAATGGCCTTGCGGACTTTGCGGAGGCCCGCGCTCTCTTTCGCGAATATAACGGTGCGGGGGACGGCCGCATCCGCTGCGACTACGCGATTCACTCGGTCGAGACCTGCGCTCCCGCCTTTATCGAGAGCGCCGTCTCCTATGCGGCGGCGGACGGGGCGGGGCTGCTCTTTCATCTCGCGGAGACGGAGCGCGAGGTGAAAGCGTGCGTGGAGCGATACGGCCGCACCCCGCCGCGCGTCTTTGCCGACTGCGGGGCGTTCGACCTTCCGCGGGCGGTGGCGGCCCACTGCGTCCACCTGACCGGGGAAGATGAGCGGCTGCTCGCCGAAAAAGGGGTCGCCGTCTCGCACTGCCCGTCGAGCAACCTGAAGCTCGCCAGCGGCTTTGCCCGGATTGAGGACTATCTGCGCCGGGGCGTCCGCGTCACGCTGGGGACGGACGGCGCCGCGAGCAACAACAATCTCGATATGTTCGAGGAGCTGCACCTGGCGGCGCTGCTGGCAAAGGGGGTCTCGGGCGACGCGACGGCGCTGCCCGCGCGCGCCGCGCTGCGCATGGCGACGAGGGAGGGGGCACTCGCCCTCGGCTTTGCGGACGCGGGGCTGCTCGCGGAGGGGATGGCGGCCGACTTTGTCGCGGTGCGCCGGGATGCGCTCCACCTGCTGCCGGGGGAGGAGCCGGTGGAGAATCTCGTCTATGCGGCGCAGGGGGCGGACGTGACCCTCACCGTCGCAAATGGAGAGATTCTGTATGACGGCGAGCTGCGCACCATCGACGAGGAGCGGCTGCGCGCGGAACTGAAACGGAGGAGAAGATGATAAAAATTGAGAGCTATTTAGAGGCGGTCGGGCGGGCGCTGCGCGAGAGATTTGGAGACCGGCTTCTCTATCTCGGCCTGCAGGGGAGCTACGCCCGCGGCGAGGCGGGGGAGGAGAGCGATATCGACCTCTTCGTGCTGCTCGACCGGGTGGAGGCGGCGGACCTTGACGCCTACCGCGAGATGCTCCGCTCGCTCGGGGAGGAGGAGAAATCCTGCGGCTTTCTCGCCGCCCGCGCCGATCTTGCGCACTGGAACCCGTGCGAGATCTGTCAGATCCTGCACGAGACGCAGGACTGTTTTGGAAAACTCTCCGACTTTGTGCCCCCGTATACGCGCGCGGACGTCCGATGCTATGTCAAACTGCTCACGGGCAATCTCTACCACGAGCTCTGCCACCGGTATCTCCACGCCCCGCGGGAGGAAAACGAGCGCGCGCTCGCCGGCAGCTGCCGCGTCGTCTTTTACATTCTGCAAAATCTCCAGTATCTGCGCAGCGGACGCTATCCGCGCACGAGAGCCGAGCTCCGGGCGGCGCTCACCGGGACGGACCGGGAGGCGCTGGACCTCGAGAGCGGGCTGCGCGCGGGAAAACGGGCCGATTTTGACAAGGCCTTTTCGCTGCTGCTCGCCTGGTGTCAGAAAACACTCGGGGAGGAAGAAGATGATAGAGCGGCGCTATGAGACGGCGAGCGGCGCGATCCGCTACTGGCGGAGCCGGTGTGAAGGGGCTGCCACGCTGGTTTTTCTGCCGGGGCTCACGGCGGACCGCCGGCTGTTTGAGCGGCAGATCGCCTTCTTCGAGGGGCGGTGCGGACTGCTCGTCTGGGACGCGCCGGGGCACGGGCGCTCCCGCCCCTTTGCGCTCGACTTCTCTCTGATGGACGAGGCGGCCTGGCTGCGCGGGATTCTGGAGCGCGAAGGGATCACGGCTCCGGTGCTCGTCGGGCAGTCGATGGGAGGCTATGTCGCCCAGTGTTTTCTGGAGCGGTATCCCGGAGCGGCCCGGGGCTTTGTCGCGATCGACTCGGCCCCGCTGCAGCGGAAGTATGTGACGCGGGCGGAGCTCTGGGCGCTGCGGCACTGCGAGCCGCTCTACCGGTGGTACCCGTGGGAGGCTCTGCGCAGGAGCGGGACAAACGGCTGCGCCGAGACGGAGTACGGGCGGGAGCTCATGCGGCGGATGATGGACAGCTACTCCAGAGCGGAGTACATCGCGCTCGCGGGCCACGGCTACCGGATGCTGGCGGCCGCGATGGCGGCGGACCTTGGCTACCGGATCGACTGCCCGGCGCTGCTGCTCTGCGGCGAGAGGGACCGCGCCGGCTCCACCAGGCGGTACAACCGCCGCTGGGCGGAGGAGACGGGACTCCCCCTCGTCTGGATTGCGGGCGCCGGACACAACGCGAACACCGACAGCCCGCAGCGGGTGAACGGTCTGATCCGGCAGTTTCTGCTGGAGCATGGGCTGTGCCGGGCGGGGTAGCGCGCCGGGGCTCACGCGGGAGAAACCGGGCGGTGACGCAGTCGCCCGGCCGGATTTTGTCTCGGCCCGTTTCTCCGGTTTCAGAAAAGGGGGAGTTCCCGGTTGACAGGGGAGAACGGCGGGAGTATACTGAGCTTAGAAAGAGCGCTTTTGCGCTCCCACTCCGGTGACCTACGGGCCCGGAGTTTTTTGTTAGAGGACTGAAAAGGGGGGGCAGGGTGAAAGACACGGAGCTGCTCGCCGCGCTGAAAGAACACTATCCGATTGCATTTGAACGGGTGGAGCGTCTGCGCGACGCGGGAAGCACGACTTATGCGGCCTATGCGGAGAGGGAGAACTATTTTGTCAAGCTCACAAAACCCGCTTTCGGCGATACGGTGGAGGGTGCGGTGCAGCTCCACCTGTTTTTGCAGGGGAGGGGGATTCCGGTTCCGCGGCTGATCGCGGCCGAGGGGGAGCGGCCGTTTGTGCGTCTGAAAGACGGGGCGGCCGAGCGGTGCCTGCTGCTCTACGAGTATCTCGACCTTGCGGAGATCGACCTTTCGCGGGACGCGCGGGAGGCGGGTGCGCTGCTCGGGCGTCTGCACCGGGAGATGGAGCTCTACCGGGGGGAGCTTGTGTCCCGCGACAGGGCGTTCTATGTCGACCGCTATCTCCGCCTGCTCGAGCGGGCGAACTACCCGAGAGCCGCCGCCTTTGCGGAGTATGGAGCTGCGCTCTGGGCGCGGATTGAACGGCTGCCGCGCGGCTTTTCACACGGAGATCTGTACTGCGGTAATCTTCAAAAAGACCCGTCGGGAGGACTGTATCTGCTGGATTTTGACAGCGCCTGCCGGGGGCTGCCCATGTACGATCTCGCGCTGCTCTGTAACCGGACCGACTATTTTGAATTCCGGCGGGACGGCTATGAGAAGACGGCGGAGCTGTATCGGCTGCTGCTGCCCGAATATCTGGCCCACTGCCCGCGCTCGGAGGCGGAGATCGGTTCGATCTACGATATGATCGCGCTCTACCACTTTGCCCTGCAGGCGACTGTCATCGAGTTTACAGGACTCGAGCAGTTTACAGACGCGTTTTTTGACCGTCAGCTCGACTGGCTGCTCCGCTGGGGGGAGCAGTGCGAAGAGAGCGAGAGGAGGGACCCCTGTGCAAAAGGTGTTTTTGACCATTCCGGAACAGATCGCGCGTCTGCGGGGCAGAGGGCTTGAGATCCCGGATGAGCGGTTCGCCGCGCAGATTTTGGAGAAGGAGAACTACTACCACCTGATCAACGGCTACAAGGAGCTGTTCCTCGACCGGAGCGCGCCCTGCGAGCGCTACCGGGAGGGGACGCAGTTCTCGGAGTTTGTCGCGCTCTACGAGTTCGACCGGGAGCTGAGAATCCTCTTTCTGAGACATATTCTCGAGGTGGAAAACGACGTCAAGAGCGTGCTCTCCCACAAGTTTGCGGGACGGTACGGCCTCTCGGGCTACCTGAAGATCGAGAGCTTCGACACCGGGAACCCGCCGGGCAGCTCTCCGGACCGACTCCGTGAGACGGCGGAGCTGATCACGAAGCTCCAGCGGGAGATCTCAAACCAGCTCTCGAGAAATAACCCGATGATTTCGCACAATCTGCTCACCTACGGCTGCGTACCGCTCTGGGTGCTCGTAAACTCGCTCTCCTTCGGCATTGTGAGCAACTTCTATTCGCTGCTGCGCGAGCGGGACAAAAATGAGATCGGCCGCACCTTTTCCCTGCGCCCGGACGAGATGGAGAGCTATCTTCCGATGCTCGCCCTATTTCGCAACGCCTGCGCCCACAACGAGCGGCTCTACAGTCTCAAGTCCCTGCGCCGCAGCGGGAAGCCGAACGCGATCAAAACGACGTCCGTCCACCGCGCGCTGCGTCTCCCCGAGCGGCAGAAAAATAACCCCGCCTGCGGGAAGAACGATCTCTTCGCAGTGCTGGTTATCCTCAAGCGGATGCTTCGAAAAAAGTCCTTTTCCCAGCTCTATGCGGCGCTTGAACAGCTGATCTACGAGGCGGGGAGCGGCTTTGTCACCGCCACCAGAGGGGAGCTGCTCGCCGCGATGGGCTTTCCGGAGAACTGGGCGGAGATCGAGCAGCTCTGAGCGGAGCGCCCCGGTAAAAAGGGCGCCGGGCTTTTCGCCCGGCGCCCGGAGGCGGCGCTTACGCCCGCCAGACCTGCGGCAGTAGCTCGGAGAGCGGTACGGCGCCGCTCTCCGTCAGAATCTCCGCTTTCAAGTTCTCGTAGTTGATCTGGTAGAGCAGCTCCCGGCAGCGGCCGCACGGGGGGAGAAGCCCCTCCTCGCAGACGGCGACCAGCCGGACAATCCGGCTCTCCCCGGCGGTGAGCATCGCGGCGACGGCCGCCTGTTCGGCGCAGAAGCCGAGTCCGCAGGGGAGGTCGGCGCAGACCCCGCGGTAGACCTTGCCGCTGTCGGTGATGAGCGCCGCCGCCACCGACCCGGCCTGGGAATCCCCGGCGAGCTCGCGCGGTGTGAGCACCTCCCGCGCAAGTGTAATCAGCGTTTGAAACTCCATAAAAAATCCTCCGAAATAAAAGTTTGTGTGAAAGGAAACGGCAATGAAACCGGTTGAGATAGAGGAGAGAGGGCCGCTGCTCGAGCGGCTGACCGAGCTGTGGGAGCGCCCGGTACGCACGCCCCACAGCTCTTTGCCGGAGCGTGAGATCGGTGCGATCGGGCGCTATGTTCCGGAGGCGCTGGCGGGCGTCTCACGGCCGACTGTCGCGGAGGACGCGCGCGGCCTGCCCGCCGCTTTCATGGGGGTGGAGAAAGGCCGGACCGGGATACTGTTTGCGCCCCCCCCGAGCGGGGGGATAGAGAGGCTCGGGCGCGCGCTGCTTGAGCTCGGAATCTCGCGCTACGGGGTGGAGACGCTCGCCGTAAACGAGCAGAATCCACTCGTCTGCGGCTTCTACCGGCATATGGGCTTTGACCTATAAACGGACCGAGCGCGACGAGCAGGGAAATCCCTATCCGCTGCTCTATATGAGGCGCAAAAAAGGCGCCGGCGGAAGCTGACTTCCACCGGCGCCCCTTTTTTGGCGAGTCCCCGTGCGGCGAGCGCCGCGCGGGCAGCCGCGAAAGGGATAAAAGACGTTTTGAGGGGCGGCCCCGTGTGGTCGCCCCTTCTCTGCGCTCTGGGGCCGGCGCGCCGAAGCCGGTTGCCTTTATCGCGTTGTGATGCGGCGAGAGCGCCGGTTTACCGGTCGAAGAGCAGCTGCTCATAGGTGGGCAGCGGCCAGTAGTCGCGGGCGACCACGCTCTCAGCGCTGTCCACCACCGCGCGCAGCTGCTCCATCGCGGGGATGACCTGGTCGCGGTAGGCCTCGGCGCGGGCGAGCGTCTCCTGTGGCAGAGCGAGATACGCCTTCTCAAGAAAATACATGCAGTCGGTCATCTCGCTTGTGAACCGTTTGACGTCGGCCAGCAGCTCCGACTCACAGCGTACGTCGAGCGAGGGCGAGCAGCTCCGCATCGAGAGGATGGTGTCCGAGAGGAACTTCGCGTATTTGAGGCAGGCGGGCATGATCTGCCGCTTGACCATGTCGGTCATCACGCGGACCTCGATGTTCTTCGCCTTGTTGTAGTTCTGGAGCAGGATCTCCACCCGGGAGGCCACCTCCACCTTGGAGAGCACCCCGCCGCGCGAGAGCAGCGCCACGTTTTTGTCGTCCCCGATGCGCGGGAGCGCGTCCGCCGCGGTCGGCAGGTTCCAGAGGCCGCGGCGCTCGGCCTCGATGCGCCACTCCTCGGAGTAGCTGTTGCCGCTGTAGAGCACCTTCTTGTGTTTGCGCATGCAGTCGCGCACGATCGCCTTGACCTCGAGATTGACGTCCTCCGCCCGCTCCAGTCGGTCGGCGTACTTGCGCAGCGTTTCGGCGACAGCGCAGTTTAAGACGGTGTTGCAGAAGCTGATGCAGTCGGAGCTGCCCGGCATACGGAACTCGAACTTGTTGCCGGTGAAAGCGAAGGGGGAGGTGCGGTTGCGGTCACTCGTGTCGAGCGGGAGGGGGGGCAGCGTCGAGACGCCGATCTCGATCACCCCGCCGAGCCGCTTCGCCGCGCGCTTGCCGTTTGCGATCGCCTCGAGAATATCGGTCAGCTGATCCCCGAGGAAGATCGAGATGATGGCGGGCGGGGCCTCGCCCCCGCCGAGCCGCTTGTCGTTGCTCGCGGTCGCCACGCTCGCGCGCAGCAGGTCGGCGTATTTGTCCACCGCGGAGATCACCGAGCACAGAAAGACGATAAACTGCGCGTTGTCCTGCGGGGTGGCTCCCGGCTCGAAGAGGTTCACCCCGGTGTCGGTTGCGAGCGACCAGTTGTTGTGTTTGCCGGAGCCGTTGACCCCGTCAAACGGCTTCTCATGCAGCAGGCAGACGAGCCCGTGCCGCAGCGCCACCTTTTTGAGAAGCTCCATTGTGAGCTGGTTGTGATCGGTCGCGATGTTGACCGTCGAGAAGATGGGGGCGAGCTCGTGCTGCGAGGGGGCGGCCTCGTTGTGCTCGGTCTTGGCCGAGATGCCGAGCTTCCAGAGTTCCACGTCCACATCCTTCATAAAGGCGTGCACCCGCTCGTTGATGTTGCCGAAGTAGTGGTCGGAGAGCTCCTGCCCCTTCGGCGGCTTTGCGCCGAACAGGGTGGAACCGGTGAAGATGAGATCCGGCCGCTTCTCGTAGAGCTCACGGTCAATCAGAAAATACTCCTGTTCCGCCCCCGCGGTCGCGACGATACCGTGCGCGGTGGTGTTGCCGAAGCAGCGCAGCACCCGCAGCGCCTCGCGCGAGATGAGGTCGCAGGAGCGCATGAGCGGCGCCTTCTGGTCGAGCGCCTCGCCCGTGTAGGAGAGGAAGATGGTGGGGATATAGAGGGTGTGCTCCTTGACAAAGGCGGGGGAGGTGCAGTCCCACGCGGTGTAGCCGCGCGCCTCAAAGGTGGAGCGCAGCCCGCCCGAGGGGAAGCTCGACGCGTCCGACTCGCCCTTGATGAGCTCCTTGCCCGAGAACTCCATGATCACCCGTCCGTCCGACGTCGGAGAGATGAAGGAGTCGTGCTTTTCCGCAGAGCTGCCGGTCAGCGGCTGGAACCAGTGGGTGAAGTGAGTCGCGCCCTTCTCGATCGCCCAGATCATCATGGTGTTGGCCACCGTCTCGGCGATGCCCGGGTCGAGCGTCTCGCCGCGGTGGATGGTGTTCTGGATCGACTTGTAGACCGCCTTCGGCAGCCGTTCGCTCATCACCCGGTCATTGAAGACCATCGAGCCGTAGATGTCGTACAGGGACAGATTTTCCGTTTCGGTCATAGGTACCCCTCCAAGAGCAATTTGTTGCTCTGATTTTACCACGCATCCCCTCCAATTACAAGTATTTCTCGACAAAAAATAATTATGTCAACCGATAAAATAGAGAAAAAGGAGATGAGCGGGGTAGAAGAGGTAGAAAAAGCTCTTCGGCTGCCGGCCGCGCTCCCCGTTGTAGCAGAGGATGAGCGGCAGGGCGAGCACCATCAGCGCCTGCACCGGCCTGACCAGCAGCCAATACCCCGAGAAGAGGAGAAAGAGAGCGACGAGCGCCCGCCGTTCCCCGCGGCAGAGTAACAGCCCGAGTCCAAAGAGGAGGAAAGGAAGCCCACCCTCCACAAAAAGCGGAGAGGGGAGAACGGCGCGGATGAGCGCCGTCTGCGGCAGCAGCGAGAGCAGAGCCGCAGCGCCCGCCGCCCCGCAGACCACCAGTCCGCCCTGCCAGTAGGCGCGCCGCGCGAACAGCGCCCGCACAAGCTCCGCCGCCGTTCCCAGAAGAAAGACCCAGAAAAGCGCGGCGAAGATGTTCATCCGGAGCGCGCGCTCCCCGTGGGTGAGCGTGCGGAAGAGCAGCTCGCACCCGGCGGAGGCGAGATACAGCCGCAACAGATACCGCCCGCGGCTGTGGGTGCGCCAAAACCCCTCCGCCAATAGAAAGTAGAAGAGCGGAGCGGAGAGCCGTCCCGCCCAGTGGAAGAGGGGCGGAAACACCGCGGGGAAGAGGAGCTCGAGGTGGTCGAGCACCATGAGAACAAGGGCGATCCACTTGAGCGCCGCGCCCGAGAGTCCGCGTCCGGGGTGCGGGACCGCGGGCGGCGCGGCGGGGTGGAGCGCCTCGCCGAGCGGGGGAAAGTCCGCCATACTGTCACCTCATAAAAAAGCGGAGCGCATCTGCGCTCCGCCCAATTTGAATCGTAGTTCAGCTGAGAAGCTGCATCGCTGCCCTTGTGCAGAAATCTTCTATCTACCCTGTCCAAGGGGAGCACACCTCCTCCGCGGCCGGGTTTACACCACGCTGTAGGCGTTGAACGCGCCGTCGATCGGCATGACAATGCCGTTGATGAACTTGGCGCCGTCCGACAGCAGGAAGAGCACGCCGCCGACCAGGTCCACCGGGTCACCGTACCGGCCCATCGGGGTGTGATTCATCACCTGATGGCCGCGCGGAGTCATCTCGCCGGTCTCCTTGTCGGTCAGAAGATAGCGGTTCTGGTTGGTGAGCAGGAAGCCCGGGGCGATCGCGTTGACCCGGATGTCCGGCGAGTACTCGAGGTTGAAGTAGCAGGCCAGCCACTCGGTCATGTTGCTGATCGCGGCCTTCGCGGCGCTGTAGGCGATGGTGCGGGTCAGCGGGTGGAATGCGGACATCGAGCTGATGTTGATGATGTTGCCCTTCTTCTTCTCGGCGATCACCTCGCCGAAGACCTGGGTCGGCAGCATGGTGCCCACCAGGTTGAGGTCAAACACCTTGCGGAAGCCGTCCGGGGTGAGGTCAAAGAAGGTCTTGCCCTCGCCGGTGGTGGCGTCCGGATGGTTGCCGCCCGCGCCGTTTAAGAGAATGTCGATGGTGCCGTATTTCTCGAGCACCTTCTCGCGGCAGGCGATGAGGCTGTCCTTGTCGAGGCAGTTGCAGGCGAAGCCGGTGGCGTCGCCGCCCGCCGCGCGGATCTTCTCCGCGACCGCGTTTGCCGCCTCCTCGCGCAGATCGACGACCGCGACGCGGACGCCCTCTTTCGCCAGGGCCTCGGACATGGTGGAACAGAGGACGCCGCCGCCGCCGGTGACGACCGCAACTTTGTTTTTCAGCTCGTTGTACATGGGTTTTTCTCTCCTTCTCAGTTCAGTTTCTCGAGTTCTTTGATGACATATTCGGAGTCGGTGACAATGTTGACCTCTTTTGAAAAGTCGAGTGTGAATAAGCCGATAAAGCTCTTCGCATCGACGACCTTGTCGCCCTCCAAGTTGTGAATCTGTACGCTGTCGGGGACGTCGCACGCGATCTTCTGCAGTGCCTGAATTGCGGCGATCGAGTTGAATTTCTTTGTAATCACCATAGCAAAAGTCCGTCCTTTCCGTGGATTCATTTCTGACACCAATTATAAACCAATTCTCTGCAAGATACAATCACCCTTGCACTATTTGTTGTTTTCCTATAAAATAAGGAGAGAAAAGCGAAGTTTTTTTGAAGGAGTGTAGAAAAATGGCAAAGCTCTATTCGAGAGAGATGAGTAAGAAAGACCTGCTCCGCCGGGTGGGAAACCTGGAGCAGATCGCGGGCGTGCGCAGCTATGTCCGCACCGAGGGCAAGGCGGAGGGCGTCCGCGCCGTTGAGGTGCGCACCGGCGGCGGCCTTTCGTACACAGTGCTGCCGAGCCGCGCGCTCGATATCTCCACCTGTGAGTTCCAGGGGATTCCGATCGGGTTCCTCTCGAAGTCGGGCGTGACCGCTCCGGCCTATTTCAGCCCGGACCGCGAGCCCTGGGGCGGCAGCTTCGGCGGCGGCATGGTGACCACCTGCGGACTCACAAACGTCGGCGTCTGCCCGGACTACAAGGGCGAGAAGATGGGCACCCACGGCGACATCGCGAACATCCCGGCAAGCCACGTCGGCACCTTCGAGGAGTGGGAGGGCGACGAGCTCAAGATGGGGGTGTGCGGCAAGGTGCGCCAGGCGCGGCTCTACCGTGAGGAGCTGGAGCTCTCCCGCGAGATCGTCTCCTATCTCGGAGAGAATAAGATCCTGATCCGCGACACGGTGGAGAACCTCGGCGCGGAGCGTCAGCCGCTCATGCTGCTCTACCATATCAACTTCGGTTTCCCGATGGTGTCGGGCGACACCGTCTTTGAGGCGAACGTGAAAGAGACGATCCCGGCCGACGCCGATCCGACCGACGTCGAGACCTATGCGAGATACTGGGAGCCGGGGGAGAACGGAAACCATCACTGCGTCCACCACGACCTCATCCCGGACGGGGAGGGGTACGTCTCCGCTAGCCTTGTCAACCGCGCGCTCGGCGTGAAGGTGACAGTGCGCTATAAGAAGGAGCAGCTCAAGAATCTGACCCACTGGAAGCTGCTCGCCGAGGGGGACTATGTCACCGCGATTGAGCCCTGCAACTGCTTTGGCAAGGGCACCGCGGGCGAGGAGCAGAACGGCACGCTCGAGTATATCGAGCCCTATGAGAAGCGGGAGTTCGAGGTGGAGCTCTCCTTTGAGCGGATCTAAGGAATTTGAAAAAGGCCCTGCCCATCGGGCAGGGTCTTTTTTTGGGGGGTATCAGATGCGCATTCCCCCGCCGGACACTGATACTGGAAGTGGTAACAGCCGCTCAGGCAGTGCGGTTGTCCACCCGGATAGCGGGACGAATCCCCAGAGGGTTAGTTGCGTATTCGCAGTCCGGAAAAGAGAGAGAGCCATCCGTAGGAACGTAATAATAGTTATTTTTCCATTTCCCCACAGAGCGCACCCACCAGGAGGTGGGGAAATGTCCAGACCACTGTGAGCGGGCGGCGTAGGCGGTGGCCTCTGCTCTCCGCTCATCGTCAGAGGGCAGGAGAGAGTCCAGCTCCTCCCGGCTCAGCAGCGTAATATAGTCCTCAACCGTATTTTCTCTGGAGGTTGTGTCGGGCACTCGGGCTTTTCGGAGCTTTGTCTGCTCAGCGGGGGAGAAGGCTGCCTGCAAAAAGTCGCTGTTCAGCCACTGGCGAATGGAGCTTGTCCCCCAGGAGGAGCGATAGTCGATGACCTCCTCGGGAATTTCGTCAAAGGGGAGCGTTTCCAGCACATAGGTGGACAGCAGCAGCGTGCTTTCGCCCTGCACCGAGAGCACGTTCCAGCAGATCGGCTCCTTCCCGTGCTCGGAGGACTGCGGGTACTGCCCAAAGGTGACTGTGGCGCCGGGGGTCAGAAGCGCCACCTTCTCATCCTGGAGATATAAGGCGCTGTCGCGGAAGTCGCCGAGCTCCAAAAAGAGCGCGCCCGCCTCGGCGTATTCGCCGTTCTGATAGTGGCGGATCGCCTCAGTGTAGGTCCGATTTGGGACGAGAAAGGTCAGATAGAAGATCAGAAGCGCGAGCGCCGCGACGAGCGCCGCCGCGCACCAGAGGAGGAGCTTTTTTCGCCGCCTCAGAGCTGCGGTGCGCTTTTGCAGCCGCTTTTTTTCCGCCCGCTTTTTTGTCTCGGCCTCGGCTTCAAACCGTGCGAGCGCCTGTTCGCACCGGGCGGCGAGCGCCGGGGCGTCCTCATACGCCCCGAGCGCCAAAAACTGCTCGCGCGCCTGCTTTAAATCGGAGACGGCCAGAAGGGAGACGGATGTAAGTGTGGAGTCCTCGTCCTCGTTGCGGGAGAGAAGCTCGGTTGCATGGCGATAGAGCTGCGCCAGCCGGGCGGACTCGGCGCGCGCTGTGCAGTCGCGTGCGCGCTCGGCCGCGTCCCGATATCCCGAGATGGAGGAGAAGAGCTCAGCCGCGCGTCTGAGCGACTCCTCGCCCGCCTGTTCGCTTTCCAGCCGCGCGGCCCGATTGTAAGTCTGCGCCGCCGCATACTGGCGGAGACGCTCGGCGCGGGCGGGCCCGGCAAAGCGGAGCGCCTTCTGATAGGAGCCGCTCTCCGGGAGGGGAGTGTCGCAGTCCGGCAGTTCCGCTTCACTTGTCAGCCTGCGCTCGACAAGCAGCTTGCAGACATAGGCCTCCGCGTTCTCGGGCTCCAGATCGAGCACCCGCTCGCAGTAGGCTCCGGCGCTTTCAAAATCCCGGTCCTCGAGAAAAAGAGAGATTCGACGGAGCAGGGCGTCCACCCCGGCGGCGGTCTCCTCCTCGTCCGTACCGTCCGCCGATCTGGGAGGGGCGATTTTCCGCAGTCCGTGCAGCAGGTCCTGCGAGAAGCCGAGCTTCGCCATATCGAGCGCCTGGAGGTGGGAGAACTCATCGGGCAGGGCGTAGGGGTCCATCCCCTTATAGGCGGGGATCAGCGTCTTTTGTGCCCCGGCTTTGATGAGCGCGAGGTAGCGGCTCCACTCGTTTTTGACCCAGACGGCGTTGAAATATTCCGGCCGGGTTCCGAGCACGATCATCACGCGGGCGCTCGAAAGCGCGGCGAAGATGTACGGCTCGTAGGCGCTGCCGATCTTGTCCTCCAATGTGATCCGGGAGAAGAAGACCCGATATCCCTCCGCAGTGAGCAGACGGTAGAGCTCGCCCGCGAGCACGCTGTCCGGTGTCCGCTGCCCGTGGACGTCTGTCTCCTTGTAGCAGAGGAAGATGTCGAACGGTTCCTCCTTCCGGGAGATGGCGAGAATTCCCCGCTGAATCTCGTCGATCTCTTTTGCCTCCGCCTCATAGAGCGCGCGCTGGGCGGGATTGGCGTTTGTGAGCGCCGCCCTGTAGTCCTGGTCCGCGAGGATGGAGGTGATTTGGGTGCGGTTACAGGTGGGAATCCGCCGGTGGGTGAGCGGGTCCTCCACATATTCCACGCCGTATCGGCAGAGCAGAAGGGACCAGTAGCTCTCCGCGTCGGAGGGGTCCTCGTTTAGAATGAGCTCATAGAGCGCAGCTGCCTTGTCAAAGTCGTCGCTGCGGCGAAAGTGTTCCGCCCGGCCGTAGAGCGCGGCCTTTTTATCGCTGTCAAGCCGCGGAATGGTCTGCCGGGTGCCGCAGTAGTCGCAGGTCGCGATCTGCGGCTCCTCCGACGGAATGAGCGCACCGCCGCACATTTTGCATTTGTAAACAGCCATAAACGATCTCCTGTTATCTTCCGATCCCACAGAGAAAGGCGGCGGGAGCGCGCCGCAGTTCTCTCAGAAGGATTATTTTACAAAGAAATAGAAACAACCGATAATATTATATCAGCTTTCAAAAACAGCACAAGAATAAATTTTTCGCGTCCATACAAAAAAGGAGGACGCACGGTGTGCGTCCTCCCGAAGAAAATATCTTAACCGATCTTGACAACGTTCATGCCGCAGAGCTTGCCGAACGCCTCCATCTCGGCCATGGTCGCGCCGTAGACGAAACCGCCGTGATGGGTGCCGCCCGCGAGCGAGTAGGCGGGCAGGAACTGCTCGAGCGGGAGCGCGGGCTTGAACCAGCCCTCGACCTGGTCGTGCATCGTCTCCGACTTCTGGTCGAGCATCTCGATCGGCGCGATGATGAAGTCGTAGCCGTCCTGCTGCGGGGCGACGTTCCAGAAGATCGCAGGGCCGGCCTTGTAGGTGCCGTAGCTGATGACCGGATCGCCGCAATCGGTGTAGTTGTAGTCCATCTTGATCACCGAGGGCTTCTCCATCGCGTGTGCGATGTTCCACTCGCCCATGTGCGACAGGAAGATGGTGCCCTCCTTCCAGTTCGGGCAGAACATCTCGGCAAAGGTGGTGCCCGGGAAGGCGGAGAGCAGCGCGCCGACGAACGCGGCGGTCATCACGTCGCCCTCGCCCGCGTAGCCGCGGCCCTCGGCCATCTCCTTACACGCCGCCATGAACGGCACGCGCGGCATACCGGACGCCTTGGTGCAGGCGAGGAAGTTGAAGGTGAAGGCGTCGAGCTTCTCGGCGTCCATCCACTTCTTGACGATGAGGTTGGCGCGGGTGCTCTCGCGGTAGTCCTCGTCGATCTCGCACTCGATTACGAAATTCTCCTTGTCCTTCGCGATCTCCGCGTCGATCTCCGCGTCGGTCACGACGTAGTCCTTGATCTTCGAGAAGTCGAAGTCGACGATCGTCGCGCCGAAGTACTCCTTCAGGCGCTCCGGGGTGATGCGGAAGTCGCCCATGCCCGCAAACGGCTCGCCGATTGCGCCGACCCGGCAGCTCTTGAGCGTCTTTGCGGCCTTGGCGGCGCGGCAGAGACCCGCCACTCTAGCGACGACGTCGCTCTCGGAGATGTGGCCCGCCTCGATGAAGTAGCCGCGGCCGTTCTGCCGGAGCAGGTTGCACATATCCTGCACGCCGTGGATGCCGTGGTTGGTCATCACCTGGGCGTGGTCGGTGAAGTCATAGGTCGGAGTGGAGTCCATCACGATCAGCGGCGCCTTGATCTTCAGCAGCGCGTCGATCGACTCAAGCGAGGGGGAGTAGGCGAGGTGCAGCGTCACCACCGCGTCCACGTCGTTTTTGTTGAAGAGCTCGGTCGCGGCCATGAACTCGTCCTTCAGACGGCAGACCGGCGCCTTCACGAGCTCCACGCCCTCCGCCTCGAGGCGGGCGGCCGCGTCGTTCATGAACGCCTCGACGTGCGGCCGGTACTGCGGGCAGACGTCGTCATACAGCTTGACATACAGCGGAAGGAAACCAACTTTTACTTTGCTCATTTTACTTGCTCCTTAAAAAGTATCTTTATTTTACGCCATATACTCTGGCGGCATTGGAATAGAAAATTTTCTCGACGTCCGACTTTCCGAGCCCGAGCTTCTCGCAGGCGCGTTTGCAGGAGAGAAGCTCGTCATAGAGGAAGAAGGAAATTTCCTCGGCCTCCTTGCCCTCGACCTCGCGCATGTGCGGGTCGGTTGAGACGTCGCCGAGCGAACCCTTCGGCACGAGATTGATATAAAACCCGTTCTCCACAATCCGGCGCGCCTTCATGCGGAAGATCGGCAGATCGGAGCCGAACAGAAAGCGGTCCGGCCCGAAGGTCTCGAGCACCCGCTCCATGACCTCTTCACAGGTGTTCGCCGTGAAATCCCAGAGGGTGGTCTTGCTGTGCTTTAGGACGTCGAGCGCGTCGCCGACGTCGGTCGGCGCGTAGGCGCGGCCGAGGTGAGCGATGATCAGCTTGACATTCGGATATTTCTCCTCGATCTCCATGATCTGCATATAGTTGACCGGGTCCGCGAGGCGTTTCGGCCGCGGGATGTGCAGCATGACCGCCCAGCCGTACTTGTCGGCAACTTTCAAATGCTCGTGGGTCAAAAAGTCGAAGACGCGGATCTCCGCGTTCGGAATGTAGGACGGCGCATATTCGAGATAGACCTTAAGTCCCCGGAAGCCGCCCTCGAGCACCCGGCGCTCCACCTGCTCGGCGGGTTCGGACGGATGGGCGAGATAGAGCGCGGGGTAGCCGTACTGCGCGGCTTTCTCCCGGACATAGGGGTTGTTCTCCTCGAGGTTCAGCGTCACCTTTGCGTTGCTGAACAGGCAGGGAATGACCTCCTTGTCAGGGAACATGAGCTTGTAGCTCTCCACGAGGTCCTCGATCGGATTCTCCTGTGCGACCATCCCGGGCCAGAGGCAGGAACGGTGCGCGGTGTCCTCTCCGTGATCAAATTCCTTGAGCCAGATATGGGTGTGGCAGTCCAGAATTTTGTGTGGGAGAAAATCCTTCAAATTTTCCTCGTAGAAGCGACGGTCGACATCGGTTACATTCAGCAGAGCCATGAAAAAACACTCCTTTTTCTTATTGGAACTATTTTCAAAGTCGCGTGGAAACCGGAATATGCCTGGATCAGACGCCGTAGATACGCGCGGAGTTTTGGTAGAAGATCTTCTCGACGTCCGCCTTTCCGAGCCCGAGCTTCTCGCAGGCCCGCTTGCAGGAGAGGATCTCCTCGTAGAGGAAGAAGGATATCTCCTCGGCCTCCTTGCCCTCGACCTCGCGCATGTGCGGGTCGGCCGAGACGTCGCCGAGCGAGCCCTTCGGAATTACGTTGATGTAGAAGCCGTCCTCCACCACGCGTTTTGCCTTCATGCGGAAGATCGGCAGATCGGAGCCGAACATGAAGCGGTCGACGCCGAAGGTCTCAAGACAGCGCTCCATTACTTCCTGGCAGGTGTTGGCAGTGAAGTCCCACATCATTTTCTTGGTGTGCTTTAGGACGTCGAGCGCGTCACCGACGTCGGTCGGCGCGTAGGCGCGGCCGAGGTGGGCGATGATGAGCTTGACGTTCGGATACTTCTCCTCGATCTCGAGCATCTGCATGTAGTTGA
>CAJFTX010000075.1 GCA_904420075.1 uncultured Clostridia bacterium
GGAGGGGGACTCCGAACAATCCCCGCCCTCGCAGCCGCCGTCCGAGCGTCCGCCGGACGCCCCCGGCCGGCAGCCCGGAACGCCCCCTTCCTCCCCGCCGCGGCAATCCGAAACGCCGTCCGCCCCGGCAGGCGGCCCGGAGACTCCCGCGGCCCCCTCCGGCGGCTACATCGGCAACCGCAACACGAAAAAGTTCCATCTCCCCAGCTGCCCCTCTCTCCCGGCGGAGAAGAACCGCGTCCCCCTCGCCACCCGCCAGCAGGCGCTCGAGCGGGGCTTCTCCCCCTGCGGCAGGTGTCACCCGTAAGGACTTGCGAGGGTGCACGTCCTCCCGTGTCCCGGCGGGAAATGCGCTCCGCCGGGGGAGCTCCCGCTCATGGGCCCTCTCGCTGCCGCGCCCTTCCGCCGCTTCTCACCGGCTCTCACCGCCCCCGGCGGGGAGTCCTGCCTCGCATACGGGGCCCCCTCGCGCCGCCGTCTCTTTCTCGCCGGAGACCCTCTTCCCCCTCACCGCCTGACAGAGGGCAACCTCCGCCCGTAGCCCCCACACAGAGGTCCACGGCCTCCCGCTCAAAAGACACAGAGAGAGCCCCCGGCGCGCTGTGCGCCGGGGGCTCTCCTGTCAATGGAGCCGCTCAAATTTTGGAGCCATTCAATATAGAATCATCTCTATATCATATGTCCTTACAGCTCAGCCGTACAGCGCGGCCCTCTCCAACTTCGCTTTTTACTGCACCGTCTCCGCGACGTAGTCGACCAGCCGCACCATCGCAGCGACCGCCTCCTCCTTCGTGAGCGTCCCCTGCGGGTCAAAGCCGGTGTCCTTGCCCAGCATCAGTCCTGTCGTGTACAGCACGCTCACCGGGTATCTCGCGTACTCCGCGATCCGGTCCGCATCCGGGTAGTTCGGCTCCTCCAGCTCCTCCGGCACCGCCCCCGCGCGCTCCAGAATCCGCGTCAGGATCTTCGCCGCCTGCTCTCTGGTCAGCGTCTCCTCCGGCCCGAACTCCCCCGGCGCCATCCCGTCGATGATCTCGAGGTCATACAGCTTGCGCACGTCGTAGTCCATCGTGTCGCCAAAGACGTCCAGCCCCGCCGCGGGCAGCACCCGTCCCGCCTGCTTCTCGAGCACCTCCACCGCGAGCTGCGCGAACTGCTCCCTGTTCACCGTCCAGCCGGGGAAGGTCCGCAGCTCCTTCGGCACGATCCCCTGCTCATACCCGCGGTTGTACTCCGCCTCCGCCCACTCCGACGGAACCGTCACCGGGTTGCGGATGTAGCCGTGTTCAACGATATAAAACCGTGTTTTTGAATCATAGAGGGTGCGCTCGATCATGCCTTCGCTCACAGAATAGGCGAGCTTCTCATCCGCGTCCAGCACCTGCGCCCCGGTCTGATCGCAGAGCCCATACACCTTGTAAGGCGTGTCCCCCTGAAAGGTTTCATGGAGTCCCTCGCTGCAGTCACCCAATCCATTAAAGAGGAAGGGCATCACCTGGTTCCCCTCCCGGTCAATCGTGCCGCACAGTCCGTTCTCACCGTATACAACCGCGACCCCCTCCGAGAAGTTGTGAGTGTATGGATCGCTGAAGATCTTCACCGCATCGACACCGTCCAGGGGAATCTCTCTGCCCGTGTAGTCGAGCAGCACCGCCTGATACGCTACGATCTCCTCCCCGTTCTCCCCGGTTTGAACCGTCCGTTTCTGGGCAAACGCCCTTCCCTCGGAGAAGGATTTGACGGCGGAGTAACCGTTGTCGAGAACGACCTGCCCGCTCTTGTCGATAAAAGCCCACCGGCCGTCCTCCATCTGAACTGCGGCATATCCCTCGGAGAAGGCGTACGCGTTACGATAGGTCGGAGAAACCACCAGCGCGCCGTCCTGGTCGGCATAACCGTAGCGGAGCGTTCCGTCTCCTCTATCTCCCTCAACCAGAAACATCCCGTCGGAGAAGGACGCGTAGTGAAACCGGTCGATATAGAAGCGCACTTCCCCCTCTGGGGTCATATAGCCGCGCTCCCCGTCCACCCCTTTTCGGAAGGAGAGCAGTCCGTCGACCACTCGATCTCCGAGTACATAGTCCTCCACCAGCCATAGGACCTCCCCGTCCGGCCGAATCAGCCCCTCCTGTCCCCCGATCAACTCGATATGCGCCACGCCTTCGGAGAACTCGCCGATCCACTTCAACTGATCGGTGAGGTCCTCCCCCTCCGGCGTGTGGACATACCACATCTTTCCGGTTCGGTCCATCAGTGCGTAGGGATAGGCAAAGCCGTCTTTTTCAACATAGGTTACAGTCCGTCCGCCGGAAAACCCCAATGCATCTGCACTCTGATAGGCTCCAGCCCCGCAGAGCAGCGCGGCGGCGAAGAGCAGCGCCAGCCCTCTGCGTCTCATCAACTTTCTTTTCATTCTTCACCCCTCCTTTGTCCCAGTATAACCCGGACTACGAAGGGTTTCAACCGTTCTGCCATAATTTTACAAACAGGAATCGTTCCTATCTAAAAAGAGCCCCCTCACCTCTGTGAGGGGGCTCGCCGCGGCGAATCTTATTTGTCGTCCGCCGTCCACATAAAGCAGGCGGGGCCGCTGCTGTTGGTGCCGAGGATGTACTCGTAGTTGAACTGGTAGGTCTCACCCGGGGCGAGCGTGTGCTCAAACCACTTCCAGCAGGAGCCTGCCCCTCCGTCCATCGAAATGGTGCCCGCGGCGCTGTGGATGATGCCGCAGGCGCCGGCGTTTAGCGGCTCACCGAAGAAGGCGCGGAAGGTCTTGGTGACCGCCGTGTCGTTCTGCAGGGTGATGTTGTTGAAGTAGTGGGCGCACCAGTTGCCCACATTGTGCCGCGGGGAGGGTCTGCCCGCCGCCGCGACCGTCCCGTCCGCCAGATGGATCGGGATGATCTCATTGGTGTTCGGAGTGTTCGGGTGGTTGTTCCAGAAGTACTTCGGCATCTCCGAGGCCTTCATCGTCAGCGCGAGCTGGTTGTAGAAGCCCTCCCCGAGTCCGCTGTACTGCTTAAAGGCCCCGTACTCCTCCGAATCCTCATCGCAATCGCAATTTTCAGGATCATACGGGGTCATCGGCTCGCCTCCGGACATCGTCTTTCCGGTGAAGGCGTAGACGGTGACCTCCACCGGCTGGTCGCACTGGATGCGCATCATCCCGTGGAATGCGCTGCCGCTCACCGTGTGCTCCATGATCCAGACGCCCTGTCCCTTCCCGATGTTGTACGAGACCGGGGTCGAGCTGAAGAACTTCCTCCAGGGGTTCACGGCATTCCAGCCGTTTTCAAGACCCTCGTTGAGCTTTGTCACCGTAATCGGCTGCTCATTGATATTCCAGCACATGACTCCGTAGGTGTAGGGCTGAGTCCCCGTCGTGTTGTGGGAGAAGAAAAATTCGGTCGTGCCGCTGACCGTCTGCCGGTTGATGCAGTGGCCGCTCTCCACAAAGCCGGGAGCAGCCGCCCCGTTCCAGACCAGCTTCTCCGGGTAGTTGCAGTAGATCCACTTCTCGTTTGTGTCCCGCCCGTAGGCGACCGCGGTCACGTCGGGCTGCGGCTGCACCGTATTCGGGTTATAGACCTTCGACTGAAACTGCTCAGTCACCGCTTGAGGCGTCGCTAAAATTCCCATCTCTCATCGCTCCTTTTCTCTTTTGGGGAGACCGCTCCGTCCCCCTTCTGTTCCCAGCATACCACCGCCCCCGCCGGACATTCCAGGACCTCCCTGAGCGCGGCGAGCGCCTTCCTGTGCAGCCGGCCGATCTGCTTTTCGCAGTAGTGCAGCTCAAGCGCGATCTGCTCCCACTTTTTGAAGTTCACATACCGCGCGATGAGCAGCGTCCGCAGCAGAGGCTCCCGCACCTGTCCCACCGCCCTGATGATCTCCATCCGAATGCGGACGAGCGCCTGAATCTTCTCCTCAATGAGCGCCGCATACTCCGCCGTACGGTCGGCGTAGACAGCCAGCGTCCGCTCGCTGCGGTTGCCGCATGTCCCGTCCACACGTATGCCGTCGGTTCGCGCCGTCGTGCGTGTGGCGAGCGCGAGCGCCTCCCGCTGTGCCTGCTCGAGCTCCCCGATCTCCCGGTCGATCCGCCATCCGCGGGAGAGCCATTCTCTCTCTGTCATCCGTCCCTCCGCCCTGTATGGGCAAGCAGTCTCTCGATCCATTTCCATTCGCCGCCGCGGCGCGCGCCCCAAAGAGACTCCCGCCGCTGCGCGGGGCGCGCCGCGTTTCCCGGTCCGCACCGCCGGCACGCGAGGCCCGGCGTGTCCGTCTGTACCGGTCGGAGCGCCTCTGTGTGCGGTCCCGGGGGCCGCCTCAGCGCTTCCGCCGCTGCGGGGGCGCGCCGTCCCTCCGCTCCGGCGCCGGAGCGCCCGCACTGCGTCTCAGCGGGGAACGCCTTTGACGCCGCTCGGCGGCTGCGCCTGTCCGTCCCCCCTTGCCCCGGGTGTGTTCCGGGGAGCGCCGGACCTTTTCTCCCCACGCCGCGGCCTCCCGGTCCGGTCCTACCTTCCCGGGGTCACGCCTCCCGACGCCCGGTCTGCGCCGGATTCCATCCGCCCGCCGGACGCGCGCTGCGGCCCGTCCGGCGGGCAGTCCTGCGCCGTTGCAGAACTGCGGATGGACTCGACGCACTCCTGCCACCGCTTTTTGAACCAGCGCCGCCACTTGGCGCACTTCTTCGGCGAGCTGCACTGCGCCTCGCACACGCACCGCTCGCAGGGATGCCGTTCCTGTTTTCCCGCTCTCATTTCTTCAAACCTCCATTTTATCGATCCGGTCAAACCAGTATTTCTCGCTCGCGCCCAGGTCGAAGCTGTCCCGGTCCACCCGTTTGACTTTGCCCTTCGCCTCGTCCTCGCCGAGCCAAATCCCAATCCGCCTCAGAGCCTCCTCGCCCCGATAGTTCCGCGCCTCCGCCTTTTGAAGATAGCGCGCAACCGTCCGGCGGCCATATCTCCGCTCGAGTCCCGCGCGCGCGTCCCCGCTCTGCTCTTCTCTGCTCTCCTCTTCTTTTGGCGGGTTTTTCCGGGAAAAACGGCCGTTTTTCCCGGAAAAACCCGCATTTTCCCCGGCGTGCGCCTCCTTTGGGCGCACTTCGAGAAAGGCGGCGGTCTCCTCCTCCGATAGGAGCCAGTACCGCTCGTCCACCACGGCGGCCGTCTTCTTCGCGCGTCCCTCGACCGCCTTCTGATACCGCCGCTGTATTCCCTCGGACGTCAGCACCTTGTCCGACTGAAAAAGTGTGTCTGAAAACAGTGACCGTTCCAGTAAGAAGTGCACGATCTGCCCTATTTTTGTGCCCGACATGTTCAGATCGTCCGCTATGATGTAGCGGAGATCGTCGTCCAGCTTGAGATAATACCCCTCCCTGTAGATCGTACAGAGCAGATAGAGATATACCGTAATCCCGTCCGCGCCGTACCGCGCCCGCAAAATCTTGACCTTGCGGTCTGAGAAGAAGTCCGTGTCAAACGGAAAGTAGTCGAGGCCCACCTTAATCGGTCTCGCCATAACGCCGCCTCCTTTGTCTCATGTGGCAGTCGGATTTTCCGGGGGACAGACGCTGCGGCGTTCCGCCCCGCGGACCTCCCGGGCCGCGGCCGCGCGCCGTGGCGGAGCGTGTGTACCGGCCGCCGCAGGCCGTCGGCTCCGCGCCGCACGGCGCCGGAGGACAGGTCCGGTTTCGGCCCCCTCTGCCGCGCCCCGGCCCTCGCCCACAGCGGTCCCGCGCATCTCACGCGCCGTGCCGGCGCCGATCCACACAAGTCCCGGAATCAGCCACACGAGCCACTCCCCGCCGGCCGCCTCGTATCCGCGCTCCACAAGCGCCGCACCCCGCGCCCAGCTGAACAGCACTCCGGTCCCCAGCAGCACCAGCGCCCAGAGAACCAGCCGCCGGAGCCCGCCTCCTGCCCGCCCGGCGTCCGAGCGATTGCCCCTCCGTCCGCCCCGGGAGGCGGGGGGTTCCCCGGCCCGCCGGCCCGGAGCGGACGCGGATTCCCGCCCGGCTGCTGCCGGACGGGCGGGCTCGGGGCGTATTTCGTGGGAGCAGGCCCGCCGGGCCTCCGGCTCCGGAGGTTCGCCCCTCCGAGGCCTCGCTCTGGTCATCCGGCCCCCTCCTCTCCCCGGTATCGGAAGCCGCAGCACTGGGTCACCCAGAGATAAAAGGTCAGCGTCGGGATCTTAAACGCCCGATTGCCCCGAATATCCTTCTGCCAGGCGATCCCAAAGGGCGCCTGTCCGCTTTCAATCGAGTGGCGCAGTCCGTCCGCATTCATGTGTAAATATCGCGCGACCTCTGTCACCGGGATGTGCTCCGGGTGCCGCTGAACCAGCTCGTCCAGCTCGTCCAGTCTCGCTGCAATCGGCGTCGGGATCTGCATCAGCCTGTTTGTCATCTGTCTCTCCTCTCCCCGCCTGGATAGACGGCTTTTGTTCTGTAGCGGGCCGGGCGTCCTGCCCCGCCCGGCGGCCCGGCTCGCTTCCGACCCTTGCGAGCCTTTTCCGCCATTTTACCGGGCCCTCTGCGGGCCTTACAGTCCGGCTCTCCGCCCGGCCCCATTTCGCCGGAGGGACAGGACGGACCTCCCGTCCACCGGCGAACGTTTGCGCAGAGCTCTGCATCAAAAGAGTTCTCCCCCGCTCCGAACAGATTGGGAGCGCCGGGACCGGTCTCCGCTTTGCCGGTCGGGATCACAGTACGGATTGTCCTGTAAGAACAGAGGCGTTTTTATCGGGAGGGCTCCGTACGGGAGACGGCGGGTCCCATTTTGCGCTGCTGGTCCGCCTTCCGCCGCAGCGCCTCAACCACCGCCTCGGCCGCGAACCGCTGCCGTCCGAACCCGCGCTGCTTTGCGTCGCCCCGGCCGTGAGCGGCTCCCGCCGTTTCTCTGCGAGAGCCGCCTCGCCATTCGCCGCTGTTCTGGGCTTCCATGGGGGAAGCGCCGGACGGTGTTTGCCGGAGTATCCGCCTGCGGCGTGCGGAGGTTCAGCCCTGTGAAATCGCGCCCACCCTGTTCGGCCCGCTGTGGGCCCGGCGGAGCGCAGGCGGCGCACATCGGGAGCGCCTCGGACCGGTCTGGCTTCAGGCCGGAGCATTTGCCCCGCTCAAGGCGGTTCCGTTTGTAACGGACAAGATCCCGGCCGCTCTGCGGGTGTGAGCCCCCTTTGTCACCTTTACCGTGTGGAATGCGCTTTCCCATCCGCCTCCTCCCGCGCGCGCAGCAGCGCTTCAAACGCCGCGCGAAACCGCTTCTCGGCGTCCGACGGGCTGCGGTGACCGTTTAAGATCATGCTGACGTATTCCGGTGTGCACCGGAGCTCCGCCGCCAGCGCCTTTCGCGTAATCCCGTGCAGATGCATCTTCGCGATCAAATCTGCGCTCCATTTTGTGGGCATCCGATCCCCCCCTCTGAAAATATTTGTTGATATTCTTAAACTGTAATGATAAGATGAAAATAGGAATTTTTGTGTTTACGATTATCAACAGTACGCTTGCAGTTTAGCTTATATTCGTAAACATGTCAACCCATTTTTGTTTATTTCTGTAAACATTGTGAGACCTTCACAAAAATACGGGAGGGATGTTGTGTTTTATGACATATATTGCGAACTGTGCGCCCAGTCTGGATTGACTCCCAGCGGAGCCGCGAAACAAATCGGGTTTAACCGTGCCAGTATCACGATGTGGAAGAACACGGGAAAGCCTCCGAAGCCGGAGCTTTTGAACAAGATCGCCGACTATTTTCATGTCTCCATCGACTATCTGCTCGGCAAAGCGGATCAAAAAGAGGAGCCCGCCGTCCAGGAGGACGACGAGCTCACCGAGCGGTTTATAGCGGTTTTTTCTCAGTTAACTTCCGAGCAGCAGGATCTGGTTTTTGGGGTGATGGAGGGATTTCTCCATGGGAAAGTAGAGCCTCCGCAAGAGAAATGAGTCTCTGTTTCTCCTCTCTTGTCAGTGAGGCAAACATCTCAAGTATCTTCTGCCGGTTCATGCTGTACCTTTCCAGGTCGACCTTGTATTAATCTTGGCCCTAACTACATTATAACGTCATATTCCAAAAATTTCCATAAAAATTTGTCAAATTTTGAAAAAAAAGAGGGCCGGGAGAAGCGCCCGGCGGAGCAACGGGGCCCGCGCAGTTCTTCGTTTGATGGTGCCGATTTCCTCTGCGGCGCGCCCTGTCTTGACCCGGCCCGGATAGGCCGCAGCGCCGGAGAGCGGCCCTGCCGTCGCAGCTATCCCGTGCATCGGCGCCCGGTTTTGCACTATAACGGGCCGGGACCGGCCGCTCTTCCGGGAGTTTCGGCTTCTCCGGCGGCGCAAATTCCGCCGCGGCCTCCTCCTTGCGTCGTGGGGCCTCCCTCGCCTTCAAGCGCAGTGGCGAAAGGGGACTCGGAGGCCTCGCACGCAGTCTGAGAACGCCTTTGACTGCGGCCGCCCCTCGGAACTGTGACCGCAGTTCCCGCACCGGCCCTTCTCGATCGGCCGGCCGCTTTCCCCCAGAAGAGGTATCCTGAATAAGGGGGCGGTGCGCAGATTTCTCCGCAGGCGGACTCGGCCATTCCTCAAAGGACCTTTCTTTTGGTGAGCACGATTTACCGCGCGTGAGTTACTCTGTTGTTCAGATCAGACCGCCGGCGCCTCTTCTCTGCCGTTGCCCACCCGCCGGAAGGGACGCCGTCCGGCGGCAACAGAGGAAATCAATCTCGCAGCGCTCCCGCCTGGGCTCACCCCGTGCCGGGCGCTGCGATGGCCGTGAATTGTCTTGTCCCACCTTCTCCAGGCCGATGAGCCGTACCTGCAAAAGGATACTCCTTTCGACCTGTTTTCGGGTCAATGCTCGGCTCTGTACGCTGTGTGTCCGTTGTGTTCGGGTTTCGTCATCAGCGGATATGCTGTCGTTGTTTTGCCGCTGATATGGACGATAATGAGCAACTGAGCAGGAGAGACCACAGCCGCTCTTGCTGTCTTTCGGCCACTTGCGAAGCATTTGCGGCCGCACTGGGGGCAGGTTCTCTCGATGATCTCGCCCGCCGCAGCACTTACAGAAACGTTTCTCTCCCGGGCCTTTCACAAGTGATTCCCTCTTACATTCCGATGTGACGGCGCCCTTTGATGTTTAAACATCTCAATATCGTCCCCGTATCACGCGGAGCGGGAGACGGATCGTATTGGCGAGAAAATTACTCCCTAAAACCTTAGAAAAAGTAAATTCAGAAAGGAGCCCCACCATGCCGCGACCGAAAAAAGAGAAACCGAATCGGAGCGACCAGCGCTTTGAGGTCAAGCGGACGGTCGGCCACACCTTCGACGGCAGACCGATCCGCAAATCCTTTTACAGTACCATCTCCAAGGCGGACGCGAAGCGCCGGGCGGAGGAGTACCTGATCTCATCCAAAGCCGCCACGCTCGCCGGTATTCCCATGCAGCGGGGCTCCGCGAGCTTTGCCGACTGGGCGGAGCACTGGCTCTCGGCGTACAAGGAGCGCACGGTCCGCCCCTCGACCTTTGTCAACACCTATCAAAATACGGTGCGTGTGGACCTGATTCCCTACTTTGGAAAGGCCCCGCTTACGAGCATCACGCCCGCGGACGTTCAGACGTTCTTCAACCGCCGCGCAGGGAGCTCTGTGTCCAAGCTCAGTAAGCTCAAACTCTGTCTTTGCGGTATCTTTGAGACTGCGGTCGATAACGGCCTGTGCGCGAGAAATCCGGCCCGCAATATTCAGCTTCCGGCCTGCCGGAAAGCGGCGGAGAAACGGGCCTATACCGAGCAGGAGGCCGACGCCCTGCTGCGGTATGCGACCGGGGCTCAAGACGGGCTGGCGGTGGCGCTTCTGCTCTCCTTCGGGCTGCGGCGCGGGGAGCTGCTCGGCCTCCGCTGGGAGGACTTTGATTTCGGGGCGCGCACCCTCCGGATTGCGCGCGCTGTCGGAGCGGTGCAGGGAAAGCCTGTGCTCGGTGAACCGAAGAATAAAACGAGCGTCCGCACCCTGCCGATACCGCCCCGGATACTTCCCTATCTGACCGAGCAGGCGGACGGAGCGGACAGAAAAGACTTTGTTTTCACAAATAAAAAAGGGGCGCTCTACGAGCCGCACAGCTGGAAGGTGCGCCACTATGATCCGTTCATGAAAAAGGCGACGGCCGCCCTTTCGATTCCCTCGCTCAGCCCGCATGAGCTCCGGCACACCTGCGGCACCCTGCTCTACGCGCGCACCAAAAATATTTACGCCGTCTCAAAGTTTTTAGGGCATGCCAACATCAATATCACAGCAAAAATTTATGTCCATAATGACGTCGACACTCTGCGGGAGAGCCTCGGATTCTGACGACAGTTTGACGACGGAAGGATAGATTTTACCGGCACTTATCAGCAGCCGGTCTCAAAGATATAGAAAATCGGAAAAACACAAAAAAACCCGCAAAGCCTAGGAACTATAGGCTTTGCGGGTTTTCCCTATGGTCCGAGTGACAGGAGTCGAACCTGCGGCCTCTTGAACCCCATTCAAGCGCGCTACCAAACTGCGCTACACCCGGATACCGGAAACGAAATTTATTATATCACGCTTTTTATCAATAAGCAATAGTTTTTTTCTAATCTGGGGAGATTAGATTTGAGTATGAGCGGAATACAAAAAGATAAATGCTGCATCAGAACTGTAAAAAAGTCGGGAATTTTCCGATTTCCCCTGTTAAACTATAGTCCGAAAGGAGACAGAAATATGGATATTTTAAACGGATTGAATCGGGCCATGAGTTATATCGAAGAAAATATATGCGAAGATATTGACCTTGATGCGATTGCAAGAGCGATAGGATATTCCCCTTACTATTTTAGCAAAATTTTTTGCTGTCTTACGGGAATTTCGCTATCGGAGTATATCCGCCGCCGTAAAATGACTTTAGCGGCGATGGAACTGCAAAAAGCGGATAGCAAAGTGATTGACATCGCGCTGAAATATGGATATGACAGCCCGGATAGCTTTACTAGAGCTTTTACAAAATTGCACCGTGTAACTCCCTCACAGGCCAAATTAAAAGGTACCGTTTTGAAAAC
>CAJFTX010000076.1 GCA_904420075.1 uncultured Clostridia bacterium
CCGCGTTCTGATTGCTCTGGCAACCGGCGAACAGTCCCACCGCACACAGTACGCCGAATACTGTTGCTAAAATTTTCTTTCCTCTCATGTCAGTTCTCCTCTTTTGTGTGATGTTTTGATTATACACTATTGTTTTATCATAATAAAGCGAAAAAGTGCACAAACAAAAATATAAAAATATGTCTCTATTGTATAAAAACACAAAAGCGCTGTGTGAAGCTCACACAGCGCTTTCCTTTTTTCATCTTACTCGTTGAAGTTGGAATTGACCAGCTCACACAGCGCATCCACAGCCTGCTGCTCATCACTGCCATCCGCAATGATGTTCACCGAGACATCCTGAGCAATCCCCAGAGAGAGAACACCGAGCAAGCTCTTCGCATTGACTCTTCTGTCGTCCTTCTCAATCCAAATCGAGGATTTAAACTCGTTTGCCTTCTGTATAAAAAACGTAGCAGGTCTCGCATGCAGCCCAACCTGATTTTTTACAGTGGTTTCCTTCGAATACATGAATCAAACGCCCCTTTGTCTGTTAAGTAATGAATACCCTTATGTTAAGGATACTATTTTTTGGCCTAATAGTCAATAACTTTCTACTTTTCTTTGACCGATACAATTACGCCATTCGTATCGACGTACTGACTGACAAGCGAGATGGTATCCCCTACGCAGAGCTGGTTGTTCCCGATAAAATAGCCGTCGTCATTCACAACGCCCTCGCAGCGAACTGTTACATAAGCGTTGATACGTTCCGGTACCTCCAGCACCGCAATTGTCCCATCGAGCAGATTTTGCTCCTCCGTATAAGGTGCGGTTGAAATTTCATAAATTTCTCCGAGCGGGTCGCCTGTTTTGCCGTTTACAACTTTGCCTCCATTCATCAAACCGTCCACCGTCGGCTGACGAACTCCCATTACTTTTACAGTATACTCAATCTCGGCGCCGGTATTGGACTCCTCCACATTTTTCATAAAATTGCGTCCGATGAGCATCACCGCCGCCAGCACAATAAAGAGCAGGACGATCACATCAATGATATTAAACTTTTTCAGCGAAGTCTTAGTCATTGATCAGCCCTCCCTTTACATCCTCAAGAATTTTGCTCGAAATACAGATTCCATGTCCGCTGAAATGTTTGCTCCGGAAGTCGATCCCGCTGCCCGTCGCAATACGGCAGGAGTTCACTGTAATCTTCTCCTCCGTACTGAGCGCCGGGGACTCACAGGTTAAAATCACCTTAAATTTACCCGGCACTTCCGCTGTACGCATCTCCTTCGACTCATAGTCGGTGATCTGTTTTGTCATCGGCTGCCGTTCCACTGCGACGATCGTGCCGAGCTCCGACTTAGAACCGGAATCGATTAAAACATCCCCAACCATGGGGGCTGTCGAGATTTCCTCCGGCACATCGTCGATCTCCAGCCGATAGGAAATCTGAACATTTTCCCCCGCGCCTCTCGTTGAACTCATATGGTTGATAAAGTAAAATCCCGCCGCAAGCACAGCGATTACAATGACTACGATAGCGACATCAATAAAATTGATGCCGTGCTTCTTTTTCCGTTCAGTCTTCACTCTCTTTGCCCCTTTGCATATAGATTTTTTCGACTTCCGCCGTGCTTTTCTCGAGTGTAAAACATTCTTTATAACGCGCTTTTCCCGCACGGCCCATCGCTCTTGCAAGCTCTCTGTCGGAGTAGAGCGTTCTCATATGGGCGGCCATCTGCTCGTCATCTCCTGATTCAAAGAAGAGCGCCGTCTCGCCGCTGACCGCGACCTCTTCCATTCCCCCGACCCGTGACAGAATCGACGGAAGTCCCGCCGACATCGCCTCCAGAAGTGAAATCGGCATATTTTCACTCACTGAGGAGAGACAGTTCACGTCGGCAATCTGATACATCTGCTCCGCCCCGGGAAGCTGTCCGGTAAAAATACATTGTTCTGCGATACCGAGCTTGTCCGCAGTAGCTTGCAGCTCCTCCTCAAGCGGTCCTCCGCCGACAATTAAAAACTTTGCGCGCTCCAGCTTTGCGGCCGCAGCCGCCCGCAGAAAGGTCGCATGGTCCTTTACAGGCGCAAGCCGCGCGACAATCACAAAGACGAAATCCTCCTTCGAAACCCCACAGCGTTTCCGGAGCTCCGCCTTTTTCTCCTCCGTCAGCTCCGCAGGCGTCCGGCAGCCATTATAGATCACCGTGATCTTCTTTTCCGAAAGACCGTTTTGAATCAGATTTTTCTTCGCACACTCCGAGCAGGCAATTGCGACATCACAGGTGTAATTGTCCACCAGCCGATGGACCAGCTTTTTCATCCCAGAGACAGGCTCCGAGAGTGTATGCTTGGTATAGACGACAAGAGCGCCCACCTTCGCATTGCGGGCTGCCAGCCGTCCAGAGAGGCTGCCGTGTGTATGCACCACATCCGGACGCTCCCGCTTTATTATCTCCTTTAGAACCTCTGTGGAATTGTTGTCAAGCGAGACGTCGGGCGCCATGTCGCACTCGATCACCCGCGCATTTTGGATCAGCGGCCGCAGCGCAGCGCCGCGCGGCAGCACAACCACAAGTTCAATCTGATCCCGATGATAGCTCTTATCAAAATTGGAAAGCCATATTCCCGCCCCGCCGATATTGGTGTCGGAGAGAATCTGCATCACTTTCAGCATTCCCGACCTCCCACTTTCTGGCGGTGGTACTGATAGACTGCGGACATCAGACCGATCAGCACCCAGAAGAGCAGAAAGATTCGATAGTTGTACCAGACATTGTCGGTAAAGCCCTGAATTAGCATCGCCAGCGCGCCGAATCCCCCTGCGAAAATCATCAGCCGTGAAAAGTCGCGTTTGTCCTCCGAAATCAGACTGAACATATTCCGATAGGAGAACAGAACACAGCAGAAAAAGAGCAAAAACCCGAACAAACCGACCTCAATCAGCAGCTGAAAATAGAGATTGTGGCTGTGCAGCGCAAACTGTGCCCCGGGCAGTGCATAGCTCGGATAGATCAGCGTAAAGCTCTCACTGCCGATTCCCGTTCCGGTCGCCCAGAAATCTTGAATCATCTCGACCGCCGCGGTCCAAATGGAGACACGGTAGGAGGTCGAGGTATCGGCCAGATTTCCAATACTTAGAAAACGGTTCACAATGCTATCCGGCAACACCAGAGGCAAAAACGGCAGCAGCGCGATACCGCACACTCCGAGTTTGAAGAAAAAACGGCTGTAAAACATCAAGAACAATGCGATGGAGAAGATCGCCGCGAGCCATGCGCCCCGGGAATAGGTGAAAATCAGACTCGCAAACATCAGCAGAAAAGCGGCCGCCGGCAGCAATTTCTCGCGCCCTCGTTTATAGAGGAAAAGCGCCAGCGCAAACGGCAGTAACATGATGAGGAACTCTCCAAAGACATTTGGATTGTCAAAGGTTCCGAACACGCGGGTACTGATATCTGAAAACATGGACTGGTCCACCCAGATCAGCGACTGGGAGACTCCGACAACCTGCTGGTATAGTCCCACAAGAGCGGAAATTGAAGCCGCAACCAGCAGTGTATAGACGCTTTTTTTCAGCAGGCCCTCTGTCAAAAATGAGTTCTTAATCACAAAGGCAAGCCCCATAAAGGCGCCGTACAGCGCCACAATTTTGATGCTGTCCCCCTGTGCGGGCGAAAAGCAGGCCACAATTGCCATCAGGACGAAAAAAAGCAGCGCAAAAAATGATACAAAATCAAATCGAATCGCCCGTTTGCCGCGGATGTACTTCAACAGATAGGCAAAAATGGTGAGCACCGAGAGTCCGGCAAGCACCATAGTTGGTAAAAACGGCAGAGCAAACAGAGTGAGCAGAACCCCCGCTTCCGGACGCTTACAGATGAGAAAGACAAACACAATTCCGAGCAGCGCCAGCAGCGGGAGATAGACCGGCAGCACCAGCGTTGTAAAGCCGATAATAATACCGATACAGATTGCGGGCAGAATTCGGCTCTCTCTTCCCTCGAAAGACTCAAACCACTCTTTGCGAATTCCAAAGTATCGGATCAATAGCGTACGCAGGAGAAAGCTCTGAGGTATCGCCTCCGCAAGGGAACATTTTGAGAGGCAGAGCAACACACCGAAGAGTACCATTCCCAGTGCAAAAACAGACGACAGTGTAAAAAAGCTGCTTCCCACACTGAAAAAGCGCACCACTTTAATCAGCACTATAAACAGCCCAAACGCCAAAAACAGCGCGCCGACCGAGCGCATCGTCGCGGTCATAATCAGCCTCAGCAGGCGTGAGCCCGCGCCGACGATCGCACTCTCCTCAACGCTCTCCGCGATTTTTAATTTGATCCGTTTCCCCCTCCGGGTCCGCTCTCCAGTCCCGGCACTCCAAATCAAGCTGCCGCCGCTGTACTCATGAAAGTTCGCGGTCTTGGAGAAAAAACCTCCGATACAGCTCTCAGAAAATCCCCGATAGACAAAATCGGCAATTCTTTTTAGCAGTGCGACAAAAAAGCTGCCGTCGGCAAGCCGCTGCGCCTTTTTCGCCGCGTGTGACCTCTGTATAGCCACTCCATCACCTCGCATCCTTTTGCTTAGGTTATTATAATCGATAATCGCACGATCGTAAAGTTACAAATTCTCAAGCGCGCGCAGATCTTCCCGGTCGAGCTCCGCCGTCTTCAGCAGATCCGGGCGCCGCTCCTTCGTGATTCTCAGTGCCTCATTCCGGCGCCAGCGCGCAATCTTCGCATGGTCGCCCGAGAGCAGGATATCCGGCACCTCCATCCCTTCATAGACCGGCGGCCGGGTGTACTGCGGATACTCGAGCAGCCCCCCCTGCAGGCTCTCCTCCTCATAGCAGGCGTCCGCAGCGAGCACTCCGGGCAAAAGCCGCGCCACCGCATCTACAACTGCGAGCGCAGGCAGTTCCCCTCCTGTCAGCACAAAGTCTCCCAGTGAGAGCTCAAAGTCCACCTCGCTGTCTAAAATACGCTGGTCGATCCCCTCATAGTGCCCACAGAGCAGGATGAGGTCGGACATCTGTGAGAGTTGCGCCGCTGTCTGTTGACTAAAACGTTCCCCCTTTGGGGAGAGATAACACACCTTGGCCGCTCTCTCCCCTCTCACCGCACGGATACAGTCGAGTACCGGCTGCGGCTGCATTACCATACCATTTCCGCCGCCGTAGGGATAATCGTCCACCCGACCATGTTTGTCCTTTGTATAGTCACGGATATTGTGAACCATAATCTCCAATTTTCCGGCCCGCTGCGCCCGACCGAGAATACTCTCCTCACAGTAGGCGCGACAGACCTCCGGAAAGAGAGTCAAAATATCAAATCTCATCTGAAAACAGTCCTTCCAGCGGCCGGATGCGGAGCTCTCCCGCCTCCAGGTCCGTCTCCATCACCACATCGGAAATGGCGGGGATCAACGTGTCCCCCTCTTCAGACGTAACGGTATAGACGTCGTTCGCTCCGGTCTGCATCACATCGGTGATCTTACCGTAGATCCGCCCCGTATCGTAGTCCACCACTGAGAGTCCGATCAGGTCGGCGATAAAATAGGTGCCATCCGGCAGCTCTACGTCCTCCTTGTTCAGATAGACCACCGCATTGATATAGGGCATCGCGCTCTCAATTGAGTCGATCCCCGCCACCTTAGCGATCACACAGTTCTTGTGTACCCGCGCGCGCTCCAGTTCCAATACACGTCCATCCTTTAAATAGAGTTCCTCAAATTCGCAGAGAAAATCCGGCCCGTCGCACCACGGATTAATTTTGATCTCCCCGCGTACGCCGTGCGTACTCACAATTTTCCCGCACTCCAAAAGTTCCATTCCGCTCTCCTCTTATTGTAAAAGTCGGGTATCCCCACTCTATAAAACGAGATAGCTAGTAAGAAAACCGCGGACAAGCGCGGTTTTCTTGCACAAAAAAGGCCCGGGCGGTGCGACCCGCCCGGGCCCTTGTTCAGTCGACGATGTCGACCTGGACCTTTTTGTTCTCCTTCACCGCCGCGGCCTTCATGACCGTGCGTATCGCCTTTGCTATTCTCCCCTGTTTTCCAATGACCTTCCCCATATCAGCCGGCGCAACGCGCAGCTCATAGATCACAAGGCCGTCGGCCCCTTCTCTCTGATCAACCTGCACCTCGTCGGGCTGGTCCACCAGATTGCGGGCAAGAGAGAGTAAAAGTTCTTTCAGCATAGTCCTTCTTGCCTTTCGTCAGTTTAAAGAACGCCGTTCTTCTTGAGCAGCGCCTTCACGGTGTCGGTCGGCTGTGCGC
>CAJFTX010000077.1 GCA_904420075.1 uncultured Clostridia bacterium
GGGGAGCTCGTAATCGGCCTGGACGCGACGTTTGCGCCGATGGGCTTTAAAGATGAGGCCGGCAACATTGTCGGCGTCGACATTGAACTTGCAACAGCGGTCTGCGAGAAGCTCGGCGTCAAAGCGGTATTCCAGCCGATTTCTTGGGACGCGAAAGAGATGGAACTCGAGACCAAGCGGATTGACTGTATCTGGAACGGCATGTCTATCACCGATGAGCGCAAGGAGAAGATGGAGCTCTCGAATCCTTATTTGAATAATAAGATTATCGTGATGACCAATCAGGGTGTAAATGTCGCCTCCAAAGAGGACCTGAAGAACTATAATGTTGCGACTCAGGCGAAGAGCTCTGCCCTCGAAGTGATCGAGAACGATCCGTCCTACGACAGCTTTAAAGACAAGGTGACGCTGTATCCCACCTACGATGAAATTATTCTCGATATGAAGACCGGACGTATTGATGTAATGATTGTCGATCAGGTGCTCGGCAAATATAAAAATTCCAAGCTCGGGGACGAGGCTCTTGAGGTTGCAGGCTTTGACTTCGGAGACGATATGTATGCGATTGGTTTTCGCAAGGGAGACGTCAAGCTTGTAGAGGCGGTCAACGAGGCGCTCGCCGAGGTAATTGACAGCGGTGAGGGCGAGGAGATCTCGACCAAGTGGTTCGGAGAGAATATGTTTATTAAAGGCTAATCTCCGCCGGTATTGTATCTGAAACTAAAAATCTGGGCAGAAGAGAGACTCTCTGCCCAGATATTTTCTAGGGGTAGCATATGAACATTGACTACATTCTCGCACTGATGCCGGCGGTTGGACGCGGCACGGTGGTAACGCTTCAGATTTTTTTCTGTACGCTCATCTTTGCACTTCCGCTGGGACTGCCGTTTGCGCTCGGGAGCATCTCCAAGATTCCGCCGCTGCGCTGGATCTCAAAATTTTATATCTGGGTATTCCGTGGAACGCCGCTGATGCTTCAACTTTTTTTCATGTTTTATGCGCTGCCCCTGCTCTCGGGCGGACTGATCCGGATGGAGCGTTTTCCGACAGCGGTGGTTACCTTTGTGTTGAACTATGCGGCCTATTTTGCGGAGATCTATCGTGCGGGAATTGAGTCGATTGATAGGGGACAGTACGAGGCGGCAAAAAGTCTCGGATTTTCTCCCTGGCAGACGATGCGAATCGTCATCATTCCGCAGACGATCAAGCGTATTTTGCCCCCGGTGGCCAACGAGTCGATCACTCTGGTGAAGGATACGGCGCTTGTCTATACCATTGGCCTCACCGAACTTTTGATGGTGGCGAAGGATTCGATGAACCGCGATGTCGATGTCAGCGGCTATATTATTGTGGCATTGGTCTATCTTGCACTGACGGCGCTTCTGACCTTTGTTGCGCGCAAAATTGAGCGTCGGTTCTCACGGCATGAGAGGGAGTCTGTATGAGTATTTTAGAGATGCATCACATCGTGAAAAAATTCGGCTCGTTCTACGCGCTGAACGACGTCTCGCTCTCTGTGGAGGAGGGGGAGGCGGTAGCGGTGATCGGTTCCTCCGGCTCGGGAAAATCGACACTGCTGCGCTGCGTCAACCATTTGGAGACGGTGACATCCGGGCAGATTTTAATTGATGGCGAACAGCTGGTCGGCATGGAGGGAGAGCGGCCGTGCTATGCAAAGGATGCCGACCTGCGGCGGATTTGCACCAAAACCGGTATGGTATTTCAGCATTTTAATCTTTTTCCGCATATGACCTGTTTGGAGAATATTACTGTTTCGCCTTTGAAAATTTTACGTCAGGATAAGACGGAAGTGCTGGAGACGGCCAGAGGGCTTTTGGAACTAGTCGGACTCTCGAACAAAGCGGAGAGCTATCCGGCGCAGCTCTCGGGCGGACAGAAGCAGAGAATTGCAATTGCGCGGGCGCTCGCACTGCACCCGAAGATTATGCTCTTTGACGAGCCGACAAGCGCACTGGACCCGGAGATTACAAACGAAGTAATCAATGTGATTTTAAAACTGGCCCGCGAAAAGACGACCATGCTGATTGTGACTCATGATATGCGCTTTGCGCGTGAGTGCGCGAGTAAAGTTGTCTATATGGACGAGGGAAAAATTGTGGAGGAAGGACGTCCGGAAGAGATCTTTGATCGGCCGAAAAGCGACCGGCTGCAGGAGTTTCTTACCTCAATTTATAGATGAAAAAGCATCCTGGGGAGAGCCAGGGTGCTTTTTCTTATGAGTTTGGGTTCCATTGACAGAGCTGAAACGCCGTTACACAATGAAGAGCGGCACAGAGCTGCGGAGCTGACACGCCGACGCGGGGATGAGAAACAGCTGCCGGTCAGCTCCGCGATACGGCGTGAGCGCGAATCGGCCGGAGCATTCGGCGGAGCGACCCCATTTGCTCCCCGCACCGGAACGCTTCGTGAGAAATTGCTGTTCAAGCGTCGAACGGTTTGCTATAATAATTTTAGAGTAACATCTAGGAGGAAAAAGAGATGAGAGTCGGACTGATTGGAGCTGAAAATTTTCACAGCCGGGCATTTTCCGATATTTTTAACCGCAGAAAATTGTTCCCAGGGTTTGAGATCACTGCGATCTACGGCGAGGACGATCCGGAGAAGTGCGCGGCGCTCTGTGAGGAGTTCGGCATTTCCCAAAGCTGTGCCAGTGAGCAGGAGCTAATCGATACATGTGACGCGGTGATGATTACCTACCGCAGGGGCAGTATGCACGCGGCGCCGGCAATTGCCGCTCTACGTGCCGGAAAGCCGGTCTTTATTGATAAACCGTTTACCTGTGATGTGGCTGAGGCGCAGAAAATTGTGGATACCGCTCGGGAGACAGGAACGCCTTTCTGCGGCGGCAGCACACTGAAAAATCTGCCGGTAATCGAAGAAATTCGCAGTGCAATTGTACCGGGGTGCACGGTTTCAATCGACTACAATGCGGACCCGGAGAGCCCGTTTGGCGGTTTTTATTTCTATGGCGCCCATGCGGCGGAACTCTGTCTGATTCTCTGCGGTGAAAATTACAGTGAGGTGCACGCCCGCCGTGCGGGACAGGAGATTGTGACAGACGTCACCTATCCGGACAGGCAGTGCGTGCTCATCACCTCTCCGATCAAAGAGGATCTCGATATCCGGGTCTCCGGGGCGCGGGTGCAGGATTTTAAAGTGACAATCGATGAGGCCTACCGCTATAAGGCGGAGGTGTTTGTGCAGATGTGTCAGGACAGAAAGCTGACCCGGGACCCCGCTTACTATGTGAAAACGGTCTCCTTTATGGACGAAATCGTGAAAAGCTATACGAAATAGCGCTGAAATTCGGACGAGTTTTCCGAAAACAGCCTTTGATTTCATAGGCCGATATGGTATAATATTAAGCGGATTTTTCGTGGATGAAAATAAATGTGAAACGGAGTTTACCTATGAATTACTTTTTAGGTGGAGATCACCCGGTGACCGATGCGGAGATCGAGACGACTTTACGTGAGATGCTCTGCGGCAAGGGGCTCAAAAAGATTCTGCTGTTGCCGCCGGACATCACCCGTCTGAACTCTTACGGGGGCGTCATCTCCAACATGATCTATAAGCTGTTGCCTGACTGCGAGGTCGACGTAATGCCCGCGCTCGGGAGCCATGTAAAGATGACCAGAGAGGAGGCCGCCCGGATGTATGGCGACATCCCCTATGAGCGTTTTATCGAACACCGCTGGAGGGAGGATGTGGTCAAGCTCGGCGAGGTGCCGGCCGACTATGTCAAAGAGGTCTCGGAGGGATATATGGACGCGGCGATTGACGTGGAGGTCAATAAGCGTCTGCTCGACAAGAGCTATGATCTCATCCTTTCGATCGGCCAGGTGGTGCCGCACGAGGTGGTCGGCATGGCAAATTACCTCAAAAACGTCTTTGTCGGCTGCGGCGGCGCGAGCATGATCAACTACAGCCATTATCTCGGGGCGCTCTATGGAATGGAGCGGATGATGGGACGCGACCACTCTCCGGTACACAAGGTGTTCGACTACGCGTATGAGCACTATTTGCAGGAGATCCCGCTCACCTTTATTCTTACAGTGACGAGTCCGGTAGATGGAAAAACTCAGGTGGACGCCGTCTCGATCGGCTCGCAGCGCGACACCTTTGAGAAGGCGGTCGCCGTGAGTCAGAAGCGTAATCTCGATATTCTCGACAAGCCGATCAAGAAGGCGGTCGTCTATCTCGATCCGGATGAGTTCCGCACCACCTGGGTGGGAAACAAGTCGATTTACCGCACCAGAATGGCGATTGACGACGGCGGTGAGCTGATCGTGCTCGCGCCTGGAGTGCACGGCTGTGGTGAAGACCCCATCAATGATGTTCTCATCCGCCGACATGGGTATATCGGCAGAGAGGGCGTCTTTGCAGCGGTGAAGAGTGATCCGGAGTTACAGGAGAATCTCGGTGTCGCTGCGCATCTGATTCATGGCTCCTCCGAGGGCCGGTTCCGCATTACCTATGCGGCGGGTGGGCTTACCAAGGAGGAGGTCGAGAGTCTGAACTTCTCCTATATGGACTGTGACGAGGCGTTAAAAAAGTACGATATTACCAAGCTGAAAAACGGCTATAACACGGTGGACGGCGAGGAGATCTTCTTCATCAGCAATCCTGCGCTCGGGCTCTGGGCGTTCAAGGACAGATTTTACGCGTAGAGGGGTGTCAATTTGAAAGTACTCGTATTAGAGGGGAGTACCGCCTCCGCAAAGGCGATGCTCTATGACAGCGAGCAGGGGATTCTCCGCACTGAGGGAAAGACCTACCCTGCGGAGGTCTGCGATATTGTCACCCAGGATGCGGACGGCATGGTCGCCGCTATTTTGGAGGCGGGCCGCGCTGCAGCTGCGGGGGAGGAGATCGCGGCGGTCGCACTCTCAGGCATCTGGCACAGCTACCTTGTCTGCGACGGGGCGATGCGTCCGAAGACGCGGGTGCA
>CAJFTX010000078.1 GCA_904420075.1 uncultured Clostridia bacterium
CAGACCTCGGGCGGTCAGGCCTCAGGTGGTCAGACCTCGGGCGGTCAGGCCTCAGGCGGCCAGACCTCGGGCGGTCAGGCCTCAGGCGGTCAGGCCTCAGGCGGTCAGACCTCGGAGAACCGGATTGGACTGGAGGCAGCGAAGGCAGCGGCCCTCTCCGACGCGGGCGTGTCGGCCTCAGAGGCGACCTTCCGCAAGGCGAAGCTGGACTATGACGACGGGGTAGCGGTGTATGAGATTGAGTTCTACACCTCCACCTATAAGTATGAGTATGAAATTCACGCCTCGACCGGAAAGATTCTCAGCCGCGACACGGAGGCGATCCGCACGGAGGGCGGCGGAGGGAACTCCGCGGCGGTCAGTGTGGAGCGGGCGAAATCCATTGCGGTGGAGGACGCCGGACAGGCTCTCTCGGAGGTGACCTTTACCAAGACCAAGTTGGAGCGGGACGACGGGAGAACGGTCTATGAGATCGAGTTTTTCGCGGGCGACACGGAGTATGAGTATACGATAGACGCCGCCAGCGGCGCGATTTTGGAGCGCAGCGCGGAGCGGGAGGACTGATCGGGCCGGACCCAGCCGGAACGAGATGGGAAAAGTCCGGAGCGAATGGACAGAGCGTCTGCGAAGATGCGGGGAAAGACAGCCCCGGTGAGCGATCAAGAGCGCCGCCCCCGACAGGGGGCGGCGCTCTTGTATCGATAGGGTGGCGCTTTTGCGGGGGCGATATTGCGCGAGACCGCGGACCTGCGACGTGGAGGAGCGTTTCAAAAGGGCCGCTCGGAAAGGCGGTGCTGGGGAAAATATGAGAAGAGCTCTGCGGTGCGGCTTCGCTCGGACGAGGGGACGGCAGAGCGCTGCCGCGACACACCTTTCCCCGCATTTTTCTAGCGAAACTCCCCGGGACAACTGTCCCGGGGAGTTTCTACACATGTGTGTCAGGGCCTCAGCTTATAACAGAGTTTCAAGCGCTAGCTTATAACGGAGGCACGGATGACACGGCCTTTTTATGATTCGGCGGGGGGCTCCTCCCCGCGCCTGCGGATGATTTTCACCGGACACTTCTCGGCGCAGAGGCCGCAGTCGGTGCACTTCTCATAATCGATCTTGGCAAAGTTGTCGGTGACGGTGATGGCGCCTGCGGGACAGTTCCGCTCGCAGAGCTTGCAGCCGATACAGCCCGCCTTGCAGACCTTCTTGGTCTCGCCGCCGCGGTCCCGGTTGCTGCAGCCGACATAGTAGCTGTGGGAGAGCGGAATGAGTGAAATGAGCCCCTTCGGGCAGGCGGTGAGGCACTGGCCGCAGCCGGTGCATTTGGCAAGGTCGACAGCGGCGACCCCGTCTTTGAGCGAGAGCGCGCCGAACGGACAGGCGCGCACGCAGGAGCCGAGCCCCACACAGGCGTAAGTACAGGCTTTTTCCCCGCCGCCGAGGCGGAGGACCGCCTCGCAGTCGCTGATGCCCTCGTAGCGGTAACGCTTGACGGCGTCGCCGTCAGTCCCGCAGCAGTGGACGCAGGCGCGCATCGGCTCAGCAGTAAGCGCGGCGACGCCCATGATCTCGGCGATCCGCTCCGCCGAGGGCGCGCCGCCCACCGGGCAGGCGTTCACGGGGGCCTTTCCCTCCGCGATGGCCGCGGCGAGCGCGGTACAGCCCGCATAGCCGCAGCCGCCGCAGTTTGCCCCCGGCAGGCACTCGGCGATCTGCGGGATGCGCTCATCCTGCTCCACGGCGAACGCGCGGGAGGCGAAGGCCAGAATCACGCCGAACACCAGTCCCAGAAGGCCGAGCGAGACGGCCGCGATGACAATTGCTCCGATATCCATAAAAACCGTCCCCCCTTATCCCAGTTTGAGGCCCTGGAAGCCCATGAATGCGAGCGACAGCAGCGCCGCCGAGATGAGTGCGATCGGGAAGCCCTGGAAGGGCTTCGGAATGTCGCAGGCGGCGATCCGCTCCCGCACGCCGGAGAAGAGCACGATGGCGAGCAGAAAGCCGACCCCCGCGGAGAAGCCGAACACCACCGACTCGATGAAGTTATAGCCGTTCTGGATGTTCAGAAGCGCGGAGCCCAGCACCGCGCAGTTGGTGGTGATGAGCGGCAGATAGATGCCGAGCGCCTGGTAGAGCGCGGGCATCAGCTTTTGCAGCGCCATCTCGATGAACTGCACCAGCGCCGCGATCACCAGGATGAAGGCCACCGTCTGCATATATTGCAGGTGGAACTGCTCCAGGATGAAGCGGTTGACCGCCCAGGTGAGCGCGGAGGAGAGGGTCATCGTGAAGATGACGGCGCACCCCATGCCGATGGCGGTGTCGGTCTTTTTTGAGACGCCGAGGAAGGGGCAGATGCCGAGAAACTTCACCAGCACGAAGTTCTCGATCAGGATCGCGTTGATCGCGATGATGAGGATGGTGGGCATTATTTTTTAGCCCCCTTTCTCTGCATGATAAACTGCACAAGGGCGATCAGGCATCCGAGCACCAGAAAGCCGCCCGGGGGCAGGATCATCATCGTCGCGGGCTCGAACCGGTCGCCGAGCACGGGGTACCCGAGCAGCGTCCCCGCGCCCAGGAGCTCCCGCACGGCGGAGATCAGCGTGAGCGCCACGGTGAAACCGAGGCCCATCGAGAGCCCGTCGAGCGCGCTGCGGCCCGGCCCGTTCTTCGAGGCGAACGCCTCCGCCCGGGCGAGGATGATGCAGTTGACCACGATCAGCGGGATGAAGAGGCCGAGCGATTTGGAGAGCGCCGGGACAAACGCCTGCAGGAGCAGGTCGATCATCGTGACAAAGCCCGCGATGATGGTGACATAGGACGCGATGCGCACCTTCGAGGGGATCACCTTGCGCAGAAGCGAGATCACAAGGTTGCTCATGATGAGCACCGCCGTCGCCGCAAGGCCCATGCCGATGCCGTTTGAGACCGAGGTGGTCACGGCGAGGGTCGGACACATGCCGAGCAGCTGGACGAAGGTCGGGTTCTCGGTTAAGAGCCCGTTTTTCAGCTGGGCGAGAAGCGGCGCAAATTTGGAGGGCGCGCGGGCGGGCTCCGGAGCGGATGCGGACGCGCGGCTCTCAGCGGAGGCGCGCTCTGCTGAGGGGGACGGGGACGCATCGAGGGATTGCTCCACTGCGGGGGAGGCGTTCGTCTCCGGGGCCGATTCCGACCCGGCGGGACGTCCCTCCTCCGGGTGACCGGCGAGGAAATTCAGAAGGTCTCGCTCGTTGCGGTTTTTCTCAGTTCCCATATTGCACCTCCTCCGCCGCGCGCAGGGCGGCGTTGACGCCGTCGGTGACTGCCTGCGAGGTGATGGTGGCGCCGCTGATGGCGTTCACTTTGCCCGCTTCGCCGGTCTTGGTGACAAGGAGCTCGCCGCTCTTGCCGGCGTACTGGTCGAGAAAGGCGGACTCCTGCGCCTTCGCGCCGAGACCCGGCGTCTCGGAGAGAGAGACGATGGTCACCCCGGTGACCTCGCCCGAGCTTGAGACGCCGACGATCAGACTGATCGGGCCGCCGAAGCCGGAGGGCGAGGCGGTCACCGCGCAGCCGACCGGTGTGCCCGCGGCCGTCCCGCGGGAGACGCCGGTCACGACGCCGCCCCCCTGGTAGTCGAGCGCCTCAAAGGAGTCGGCCTCCGGCAGGACGGCGCGCATCCCCTCGGCCACCGCCCGCTCGTTCTCGAGCTTGATCTGCGCTTCGGTCATGCCGTTGACAATCGCGAGCAGCAGGCCGACGGTGAGCGCGATGGCGAGCAGCGTCGCCCCGAGGCGGACCGCCACCCGCAGCGCCGGGTGCATCCCCGGCAATTTGTCGATGAACCGCTCCTCCTTCGGGGGCGGCGGGGGCGCATCCCCGCGCTTCTCCTCGAGGTCCTCGACCGGGCCGTACATCGTGATGGTCTCCGGGACCTCCGGTGTGCCGCGGATTTCTCCGCCCTTCTTCTCAAGTTCAGACACTGCGCTTTCCCCCCTTTCCAAAGCGGCGCGGCAGCGTCGCCTTGTCGATAAACCACACGAGCAGATTCATGATGAGAATGGAGAAGGAGACCCCCTCCGGATAGCCGCCGAACCGGCGGATAAAGACGGTGAGCAGTCCGCAGCCGAGGCCGAAGAGCAGCTTTCCCTTGCCGGTGACCGGGCTTGTGACGTAGTCGGTCGCCATGAAGAAGGCGCCGAGGATCAGCCCGCCCGAGAGCAGCTCATAGAGCATATACTCCACCGGGCTTCCGGCCGCGGGGAAGAGCAGCGACAGCACCGCCACCGTCCCCAGAAAGGAGACGGGGATCTGCCAGGTGATCGTCCCGCGGATGAGAAGGAAGAGGCCGCCCGCGAGCAGCAGCAGCGCCGCCGTCTCGCCCATGCAGCCGCCGCGCGCGCCCATCAGCATCGAGAAGAGCGACTCCGAGGGGAGCGCCCCCGCCTTCAGAGATGCGAGCGGCGTCGCGGAGGTCACAGCGTCCGCCCCCAGGTACTGCGTAAAGTCGAGCGCCGGACGGGCGAAGGTGGTCAGGTGCACCGACCAGGAGAAGAGGAACACCCGCGCCGCGAGCGCCGGGTTGACAAAATTGCACCCGAGGCCGCCGAACAGCTGCTTGACCACCACGACGGCGAAGAAGGAGCCGACCACCGGAATCCAGAGCGGAATATTGACCGGCAGGTTAAAGGCGAGCAGCAGCCCGGTGACCGCGGCGGAGAGATCGGCGATCGTGTTCTCCTTCTTCATAAGCTTGCGGTAGAGGTACTCGAAGAGCACCGCGCTGCCGACCGAGACGGCCGCTACCAGCAGCGCCCGGTAGCCGAAGAGATAGCTCGAGAGCAGCAGGGTGGGCGTGAGTGCCACGAGCACGTCGAGCATCAAATTGTGCGTCCGCTCCCCCCCGTGCAGGTGCGGGGAGGAGGAGACGGTGAGCATCTGGTCCATGAAATTCCCCCTTATTTCTCGGCGGAGGCCGCGGCCTCCCGCTCTTTTTGCTGGCGGACGGCCTGCTGTTTGCCGACCCGGAAGCGGGCCACAAGGTCGAGCGAGGCCGGGCAGACGTAGGCGCAGCAGCCGCACTCGATGCAGTCGCGCAGGCCGAGCCGCACCGCGCCGTCAAGCTCCCCGCAGTCGAGGCTGCGCTTGAGATGAAGCGGCGCGAGCCCCATCGGGCAGGCGCGCACGCACCGGCCGCAGCGGATGCAGTGGGTCTCCGGACGGGGTTTCTCCTCCGGCAGGAGCAGCAGTCCCGAGGTGGTCTTAATCACCGGAGCTGCAAGGTCGAACTGACAGGCGCCCATCATCGGCCCGCCCATCAGCACCTTGCCGACCGGGCCCTGCTCCCCGCCGCAGAAGGCGACGAGCTCCGAGAAGGGGGTGCCGATCCGGCAGAGCAGGTTCTTCGGCTGGGCCACGGCGCCGCCCGAGACGGTGACGATCCGCTTGTGCACCGGCAGCCCCTTGCGGAACGCGCGGGTGAGCGAGGCGCAGGTGTCCACATTGAAGACGGCGCAGCGGGCGTCCGCCGGGAGCGCGCCCGAGGGCACCTCTCTGCCGGTGACCGCCTTGATGATGTGCTTCTCGCTGCCCTGCGGGTATTTCGAGGGGAGGGCGATCACCTCGGCCCCGGGGAAGTCCGCAAGGTGCGCCTGAAGCGCCGCCACGGCGTCCGGCTTGTTGTCCTCGACGCAGATCTGCACCCGCTCCATCTCAAAGCAGCGGCGCAGCAGGTCCGCCCCGAAGAGGATGCTCTCCGGCGCCTCCAGCATCAGCCGGTGGTCGGCCGTGAGATACGGCTCGCACTCGGCGCCGTTGATGAGCAGCGTATCGATCTTGCCCCGGGCGGAGGCGAGCTTGATGTGCGCGGGGAAACCCGCGCCGCCCATGCCGACGATGCCCGCGTCCCGCGCGAGGGCGACCAGCTCGTCGAAGGTGAGGTCCTCCGGCCTCTTCGGACAGGGACGGACCTCGTCGTTTACGGTGTCGAGCCCGTCGTTCTCGATGACGATCGTCTGCACCCGCCGCCCCGAGGGGTGCGGGTGGGGCGCGATCTCGCGCACCGTGCCCGAGACCGGCGCGTGAATCCGCGCGGTGAGCTGCGCCTCGCTTTTGGCGATCAGCTGGCCGAGCGCGACTTTGTCCCCCGGCGCGACCAGCGGCTCGGCCGGGGCGCCGATGTGCTGCGAGACCGGGACATAGAGCAGTTCGGGCGGCGGCAGCGGCTCCACCTTTTTGCCGCTGGTCGCCCCCTTGTGGTAGTCGGGGTGAATTCCGCCATGAAATCGCACAGAAGATCCCTCGCCTTTCCTCCGGCGGGAAGTTTTTTCTCTTTCGCCGCGCCGGCCGGCGAAAAAACAGTTTTTCTTTACGATCACAAAATCAGCGCCGCACCGAGTGCGAGGACGGCAGGGCCGCCGGAAAACGAAATCCCTTAATTTTGCGATGGGGGTTCTCCGGAATGGCCGAGCTCTTCGGTTTTGCCTCCATTCCGTAAGGGTATTATATAATGCTTTGGCTCCGAATACAAGGAAACTGCCAGATTTTGAACCCTTAACATTCTGCGGGGGGCGCAATATAATAGGAGAGAAGAATCTTTGCCCGGGCGGGCCAATATACTGGGAGAAGAGATGAGAGGAAGGAGCGGTTTGGATGAAGGTGACCGTGCTCTGTGAGGATAAGATCAAGATTACGTTTGACAGGGAGGAGCTGCACCGGCGGGGAATTACATACGACTCGCTCAGTTACGGCAGCGCCCTCACCCGGCGGGTGCTCAAAGAGGCGCTCCGCCGGGCGGAGCGCGAGGTCGGCTTCGACTGGCAGGGGGGGAGGCTGTTTCTCGAGGCCTACCCGCAGGACGAGGGCGGCTGTGTGGTGCTGGTCACCCGGCTCGGGGAGGACGAGGAGGAGCGCCCCGTCCCGCGGAAAAATGAGCTGCGGCTCTTCACCTTCGGGAGCGCGGACGACCTGCTGGATGCGCTGCGGGCGGGCGCGCTCTCAGCCGGAATGGGGGAGCTCTATCTCTTCGAGGGGCGGTACCTGCTGCTCACCCGCGGGGAGTTCCCGGAACTTCTGGAGTTTGCGCGGCAGGAGCGGCCGGGAAGGTTCCTGCGCGAGCGGCTCCGCGAGGCGGGCGAGCGGGTGCGGGTGTAAAAAGGGATTCCAAAAGAAGAACACCCCGGGACGGTTGTCACGGGGTGTTCTTCTTTTGGGCGGAGAGCCGGAAACCCGCGCAGAAGCGGGGGGTGCACCGGCGCAGCAGCGCATACAGCAGAAATCCGAGGACGGCCCCAAGCGTATTGAGCCACAGGTCGTCAATATCGGCCATCCGCGCCTGGGGGAGCTGCAAAAGTTCGATCAGAAGGGAGCAGCAGAAACCCAGAAGCGCGCAACGGCGGAAGGTCATCCCGCGCCAGAGCAGCGGTGGGAAGAGACCGACCGGGAGAAAGATGCAGAGGTTGCCGAGGAGGTTGATGAGCGGCCAGGTCCAGTTGCCGCGGGAGAGCTCCCGCAGACAGTCCGCAAAGATCCGGCCGGGGATTAGATTGCTGTCGCCCCCGGAGGTAGGGACGATGCCGGGCCCGCCCACGCCGAACTCGAGCTTCGGCAGTGCAGTCTGCGAGAGGAGCCCCACGAGGAAGAGCATAAAGAGCACAAGCCCGGCCTCATGGGCAAAGCCGGTCGCAAGGCCACGCGTCCGGAGTGTGCGGCAGCGGAAAAAACGCACGACAAGTACGACGGGCAGGGCGCAGAGCATATAGGGCAGCATATTGAGCAGATAGCCGGTAATACGAGCCATGGAGCCCGCCTTTTACCGGTTTGCGAGGCGGTAGATCCGCTCGAGGTCGGAAACTTCGAGCGGCTTGAAGACGCCGACCTTCCTTCTGCCGAAGAAGGTGGATTTGACCGCCATCTCCCCGATCTCCTCCTCGGTGACCGGGCGGCCGAGCAGCTCCGGAATGGAGACCGGCAGCCCGAGCGACTGCCAGAACGCCTCCGTCTTACAGATGCCCTCCTCCGCCGTGGAGAGGCCCCAGACCTCGCGGGCGTAGCGCGCGACCCGGCCGGGGTTTGCGTCCATCACATAGCGCCAGTAGGAGCCCCAGACGGCGGTGAGCGTCGCGCCGTGAGTCGCGTCGAACAGGCCGGAGAGCTCGTGCCCGAGCGCGTGGACGGCAAAGTCGGTCTTATTGCCGAGGCCGGTCAGCCCGTTGTGCGAGAGGCTGCCCGCCCAGAGCAGTTCGCTCATCGCCTCGTAGTCGGCGGGGTCGCGCACCGCGCGGGGGGCGAATTCGATCACGTCCCGCAGCAGCGCCTCGGCGAATTTGTCGGTCAGGTGGGAGCGCTCCTCGGTGACGAGGTAGCGGTCGAGGGTGTGCATCATGATATCGGCCACGCCGCAGGCGAGAGCGTGCGGCGGCAGGGTGGCGCAGAGCGCCGGATTCATCGCCGCGAAGAGCGGGCGGTTGAAGGGGGTGGAGTAGCCGCGCTTCTTGCGGCCGTCTTCGTTTGTGATGACGCTCGACTCGGAGGTCTCGCTCCCGGCGGCGGGGATGGTGAGCACCACGCCGAGCGGGGTGCTGCCCCGGGCGGTTGCGCGCCGCTCGTAGAACTCCCAGACGTCGGTCTCCGGGTGGAAGAGGCCGAGGCCGATGGCCTTTGCCGAGTCGAGCACGCTGCCGCCGCCGACCGCGAGCAGGAAGTCGACCCCTTCGCGCCGGCAGAGGTCGATGCCCTCCCGCACGAGCGAGAGCCGCGGATTCGGCCGCACCCCGCCGAGCTCCACAAAGGGGAGCCCCGCCGCCCGAAGCGACTCGCGCACCCGGGGGAGCAGGCCGCTTCTCTCCGCGCTGCCGCCGCCGAAGTGGAGCAGCACGCGGGAGCCGCCGAGCGATTTGATCTCCTCGCCGACTTTGCACTCGGTATCTCTGCCGAAGAGCACCTTGGTGCGGACCTGATAGCTGAAATCTTGCATGGGAAAACTCCTTTCGCAGGTGGGTGGTGGAAGGGCGGCCTCCGGCGGGTGGATGCCCGCCGGAGGCGCGGCGCCATTGTGGTGTGGGTGAGTGCGGGGGAGGTGCTGCGCCGCGTCCTGCGCCGACGGCGCAGGGGAGGCCGCCCGGGGCCCCGGCGGGGCTACAGCGTGGCGGCGGGCTCTTTGCGGTGGTTGCGTGCGGCGGGCGGGTCAAAAACGAGAAGCGCACAAAGGAGAGCGTCCCCTCCGCCCTGGGAGGAGGGGGCGATCGCGCAGCTTCTTCGCCGCCGGGAGCAGCGGCTGTCCGCGGCCCGGACGCAGCGAGTGGCCGCTACAGCGTCTGCGCGAGCTCCTTTAAGTAGGCGCGCAGGCCGTCGCCGATCTCCGGATGGGCAAGGCCCACCTCGATGCTCGCCTGGAGCACGCCGAGCTTGTTGCCCATGTCGTACCGCTTGCCGGTGAAGTCGACGCCGGTCATCCCCGCGCCGCGGGCGAACTCCGCCATCGCGTCGGTCAGCTGGATCTCGCCGCCCGCGCCGGGGGCGGTGCGCTCCAGAATCTCAAAGACGTCCGGTGTCAGCAGTACCCGGCCGAGGATCGAGAAGAAGGAGAAGGCGTCCTCGGGAGTTGCCGGCTTCTCGATCATATCGGTCACCTTATAATTCCGTCCGCCGAGGGGGGAGACCTTCAGCGAGGAGTACTTGACCACGTCCTCCCGCGGGACCTCCTTGATGCCGCAGCAGGGCAGACCGTAGGCGTAGTAGGCGTCGATCAGCTGCTTTGCGACCGGCTCCTCCCCGACGATCACGTCGTCGCCGTACATGACCACAAACGGCTCGTCCCCGACGAAGCTCTTCGCGCAGGAGACGGCGTGCCCGAGACCCTTGGTCTCCTTCTGCCGGACGTACTGGATGTTCGCCATGGTGCAGAGCTTTTGGAGCTCGTCATAGAGCTCCCGCTTGCCCGAGGCGAGCAGCCGCTCCTCCAGCTCCACCGAGTGGTCGAAGTAGTCCTCGATCGGGGTCTTGCCCCGGTTGGTAATGATGAGGATGTCGGTGATGCCCGAGCGGACCGCTTCCTCCACGATGTAGTGGATGGCGGGCTTGTCCACGATGGGGAGCATCTCCTTCGGGATGGACTTGGTCGCGGGGAGCACACGGGTGCCGAGCCCCGCCGCGGGGATGACAGCTTTTCTCACTTGTTTCATTGCGATCGATCCTTTCTCTATCAGTTGTGAAGTTAAGACGAATGAAGAGACGCGCGCTCCTCAGCGCGGACGAAAGCCGAGCGTCTCCCGGTGCCGGTCGAGCAGAGAGAGCAGCGGCATACCGAGCCCGTAGCAGACGACCAACTGCCCGAGGCCGACTGTGCCCATCATCGAGAGAAGCACCGGCAGCGTCCGCTCCCCGTCGACAAAGAACCAGAGCTCGAGCCCGATCACCACGGCGTTGACAAGCACCGGCGGCAGCGGGACAAGCCAGCGGCTGCGGCGCCCGAGCAGGTAGGACAGCAGCGCCGCGAGCAGCGTCGCGCCCGAGCCCACCACGAAGTCGACCGGGTTGACCCCGGCGATCAGATTGGCGACAAGGCAGCCGACAAACAGCCCCGGCACCGCGGCCGGTGTGAAAAAGGGCAGCACGGTCAGTGCCTCTGACACGCGAAACTGTACCGCGCCGTAGGAGATGGGCGCGAGCAGCAGGGTGAGCGCCGCATAGGCGGCGGCGATGATCGCGGCGGTGGTGAGCGTGCGGATGTTTTTCTTCAAGGGGATTCCTCCAAATATTTATTTGTAGCAGAGTTAGTATAGCATAAATTTTGAGCCGTTGCATTATTGTCCGCGGTTTTGTATACTTTAAAAAGAGAGTTTTTTGGGCGGAGGGATGTTATTTTGAAGATCACGGTGATCGGTCCGGGCCGGTGGGGCTCGTTTATCGCTTGGTATCTGCACCGGTGCGGGCACGAGGTGCTGCTCTACGGCCGGGCGGGGGACGAGAAGTTTTTGCAGTTCCAGAGGACGCGGACCAACGGCCTATTGACCCTGCCGGAGGGACTCGCGCTCGGGAGCGATCTCGCGGAGGCTGTTGCCCGGGCGGAGACGGTGATCGTCTCGGTCGGGGCGCAGAGCTACCGGGGGCTGCTTACGGAGCTTGCGGCGCTGCCGGTGGACGGGAAGAAGCTCGTGCTCTGCATGAAGGGGATCGAGAAGAAAAGCGGGCTGCGGCTCTCGGAGGTGACGGCGGAGGTGCTGGGCGACCGGATGCGCGCGGCGATCTGGGTGGGGCCCGGGCATGTGCAGGACTTTGTGCGCGGCATCCCCAACTGCATGGTGATCGACAGCGCGTCGGAGCCGCTCAAAAAGGAGCTGGTGGAGTCCTTCTCGAGCGACCTCATCCGCTTCTACTACGGGGGCGACCTGCTCGGCAACGAGATCGGTGCGGCGTCGAAAAATGTGATCGGTATCGCGGCGGGGATGCTCGACGGGCTGCAAAAGAGCTCGCTCAAGGGGGCGCTGATGAGCCGGGGGACCCGCGAGATCGCCCGGCTGATCGAGGCGATGGGCGGCAACGGCATGACCGCCTACGGCCTCTCCCACCTCGGGGACTACGAGGCGACTGTGTTCTCTCAGCACTCGCACAACCGGATGTACGGCGAGACCTTTGTGAAGCAGGGGCACTACGGCGAGCTCGCGGAGGGGGTCGCGACGGCCGAGGCGATGGTGCTGCTCGCCAACCGCTACGGGGTGGAGCTGCCGATCTGCCGGACGGTGCACGAGGTGCTCTCGGGGGAGGTGGGCCCCGCGGAGGGGCTCGCGGGACTGTTTCTGCGCTCGCTCAAGGACGAGATGATCTGATTTTTTTGCTCCCGGGTGGAACCCTTTTTGGCGCTTTTGCGTATGCTGGGATAGAACCAAAAAGGAAGAAGGGAGCACTGTTATGGTACAGCCAAGACTGTTTCTGAGTCCGTCCACCCAGGAGTACAACCCATACATAAACGGCGGTAACGAGGAGTACTACACCAACCTGATCGCGGACGCGATGGAGCCCTATCTCATGGAGAACGGGGTGAGCGTCACCCGCAACGACCCCGAGGGGACGGTGGGGACCTCGGTGCGGATGAGCAACGCCGGGGACTACGACCTCCACCTTGCGATCCACTCGAACGCCGCCCCCGAGAGCCTCGCGGGGCAGATTCAGGGGCCGGACGTCTACTACTACCGGGGGAGTACGAGGGGCCGCCGGGCGGCCGAGATCTACGCGGAGAATCTGGCGCGGATCTACCCCGACCCGTCGAAGATCAATATCATCCCGACGACCTCCCTCTATGAGCTGCGCGAGACCCGCGCGCCCGCGGTGCTGATCGAGCTCGCATACCACGACAATCCGGAGGACGCGAACTGGATCAAGAACAACATCGAGGCCATTGCGGAGAACCTTGCGCTCGCCACGCTTGAGTATTTCAGATGAGTGCGCCCGAACAGCCGGGAGCAGACATGAGCGACCTTGGCGGACTGCGGGAGCAGGACGTCTAGGGGCTCAGTCGTTCTTTCGGCAGAGCCGAAAGAACCTCCGAATAGAAACGGCGGAGCAAAAAAACAGGCGCTGACGGCGGTCAGCGCGGCATTTTTTGCGAGCAAGGACTTATCTCCCGTCGCGGAGGCTGTGAGGCGTGACTGGGAGGCCGTGCCGCACAGCAGGAGAATAGCGGCTGCGCGGCGGAAAAACACCGCCCCGCGGGCGCGTACAGGCGGTGGGCACCGCCCGCCGGGCGGACTCTTGAGCCGCCATAGCAAGGACTTTATTTCCCGTCGCGGAGGTAAGATGCGCGCTGAGAGAATGCTCATGTGTCGTAAAGAAACACAGAAAAATTTGATAGACAGTCCTACTATATCCGTAAAAAAATGTTTACAAATGGAGCGC